>DAIPYT010000006.1:0-44117 GCA_036782595.1 Mycobacterium sp.
TCGACATGAGGTCGGGAGAAGCGCTGAGCTTCGACATGAGGTCGGGAGAAGCGCTCAGCTTCGGGGCCGGGTTCCGTTGATCGTTACGCTGATGCTGTGACCCTCACCCCCGATCCGGCCGATTCGTCATCTGAGGACCTCACGGCCGACCTCCCCGCGAAGCCGGACAAGAAGCGATCAGCGCTTCGTGAAGGCGCCATTCTGGTGGGTACGGCGGTACTGCTGTACTACGTGATGCTGACCTTTGTTGCGCGTCCCTACCTCATCCCCTCGGAGTCGATGGAGCCCACGCTGCATGGCTGCAAGGGCTGTGTCGGCGACCGGATCATGGTCGACAAGATCAGCTACCGGTTCGGATCCCCGGGGCCCGGGGACGTCGTCGTGTTCAAGGGCCCGCCGAACTGGAATGTCGGCTACAAGTCCATTCGCTCCGACAATGTCGCCGTGCGGTATGTGCAGAACGCTCTGTCTTTCATCGGTTTCGTGCCGCCGGACGAGAATGACCTTGTCAAGCGGATCATCGCGGTCGGCGGCCAAACCGTCCAGTGCCGCGCCGACACCGGTCTGACCGTCGACGACAAGCCGCTCAAAGAGCCTTATCTGAATCCGACGACGATGATGGCCGATCCGGTGGTGTACCCCTGCCTGGGTAATGAGTTCGGACCGGTGAAGGTGCCCGATGATCGGGTCTGGGTGATGGGCGACAACCGCACCCACTCCGCGGACTCCCGGGCGCACTGCACCAGCGCGCCGGCGGAGGCGCAGAAGGGCATTCTGTGCACCGGCGACCCCGTCTCCGGCACGGTTCCGGTGGATAACGTCATCGGTAAGGCGCAGTTCATCGCCTGGCCGCCGACGCGCTGGGGTGGTGTCTCGTCGTTCGACCCGCAGCAGGGCTGACATGCCGGCCAGGAATTCGGCCGCAGCCTGGCCCCCGCGGGCGGTCATCCGCCGATCCTCGGGGCTGCGGACCCTGGAGTCTGCGCTCTACCGCAGCGGCATGGGCCCGGTGGCCGGTGTCGACGAAGTCGGCCGTGGCGCCTGTGCGGGGCCCCTCGTCGTCGCCTCCTGTGTTCTCGGCCCCAACCGGTTCGACAGCCTGGCCGCACTCGACGACTCCAAGAAGCTCACCGAGAAGGTTCGCGAGGACCTCTTCCCGCTGATCCGCCGCTACGCGCTGGCCTATCACGTGGTCTACATCCCGGCCGCCGAGGTGGACCGCCGCGGCGTTCACGCGGCCAATATCGAAGGTATGCGCCGAGCGGTCGCCGGGCTGCCGGTACGGCCTGGATATGTCCTGTCCGACGGGTTCCGGGTCCCGGGTCTGCCGATGCCGTCGCTGCCCGTGGTCGGCGGGGACGCCGCCGCCGCCTGTATCGCAGCGGCGAGTGTGCTGGCCAAAGTCACCCGTGATCGGCTGATGGTGGCCATGGATTCCGAGCATCCCGGGTACGGCTTCGCCGAGCACAAGGGCTACAGCACCCCTGCACACGGCGCGGCGCTGGCCGAGCACGGGCCGTGCTCCCAGCACCGGCAATCCTTCATCAACGTCCGTCGGATGAGCCGTGCCGGCGGCCGAGAATCGGTGGCTGAATTCACTGCGACGGCGCGCGGCGTCGACGGGTAGGACAAGATGGAACCGACACATACCGACCAAGAACGGCAAGGACGCCTGAGCTGATGAGTGCCGAGGATCTCGAGAAGTACGAAACCGAGATGGAGCTCTCGCTGTACCGCGAGTACAAGGACATCGTCGGGCAGTTCAGCTACGTCGTGGAGACCGAGCGCAGGTTCTACCTGGCCAACAGCGTCGAATTGGTGCCGCGTAACACCGAGGGCGAGGTCTACTTCGAGCTGCGCCTGGCCGATGCGTGGGTCTGGGATATGTACCGACCGGCCCGGTTCGTCAAGCAGGTGCGAGTGATCACGTTCAAGGACGTCAACATCGAAGAGGTTGAGAAGCCGGAGCTGCGCCTGCCGGAATGATGGCTGTGGACAGGTGAGCCGCTGGGGATAACCCCGCTCGGCGGGCGCTCGCCGGTCTCTTTTCGTCGGCCGGGACGCCCACTCTTGGGGGCGTGACGACAACACGACAGGAACTTGGAGCCCTCGGCGAGCAGGTCGCCGTGGACCACCTGCTCGCCACGGGCTTGCGCATCCTGCAACGCAATTGGCGCTGCCGATACGGCGAACTCGACGTCATCGCCGCCGAGGGCGACGGCACCGTGGTTTTCGTCGAGGTGAAGACCCGAACCGGAGACGGCTTCGGCGGCCTGGAGAATGCCGTCACCCCACGCAAACTGCGCCGGATCCGACGGCTTGCCGGCATCTGGCTGGCCGAGCAGGACACCCGATGGCCATGCCTGCGAATCGATGTGATCCGGGTGCGTGTCGGCCGCGCCGATCTGCCGGAGGTCACACATCTGCCGGGTGTCGGCTGATGGCACTGGGTCGGGCCTTCTCGGTGGCGGTCCGGGGACTCGACGGGCAGATCGTCGAGATCGAGGCCGATATCACCTCGGGTCTGCCGGGTGTTCATCTGGTGGGGCTTCCCGACGCCGCCCTGCAGGAGTCCCGAGACCGGGTCAGAGCGGCGATCACCAACTGCGGCAAGACCTGGCCGATGTCCCGGCTGACGCTCGCGTTGTCGCCGGCCACGTTGCCGAAGACGGGTTCGCTCTACGACATCGCCCTGGCCTGCGCCGTCCTGTCCGCGGGACGCAAGAAACCCTGGTACCGCCTGGCGAAGACGGTCCTGCTGGGGGAGTTGGCCCTCGACGGTCGAGTCCGTCCGGTGCAGGGTGTGCTGCCGGCGGTGCTGGCCGCCAAGCGGCAGGGCTGGCCGGGGATCGTGGTCCCGGTCGGTAACCTCGCCGAAGCCAGCCTGGTCGACGGTATCGAGGTCCACGGGGTTCGGACGCTGCGCCAACTGCACCAGTGGCTCGATGAGGACACCGGGTTGGACGGCCGGGTCGACAACCCTGTCCCAGAACCCGACTCGGTGGTCGATCTGGGTGATGTCGTCGGGCAGACGCACGCCCGGTTCGCCGTCGAGGTGGCTGCCGCCGGGGCCCACCATCTCATGATGACCGGGCCACCGGGGGTCGGAAAAACAATGCTGGCACAACGACTTCCGGGATTGCTACCCGATCTGAGTGGCAGTGAGGCGCTGGAGGTCACCGCGATCCATTCAGTCGCCGGCCTGCTTTCCAAAAAGGCACCGTTGATCACCCGACCACCGTTCATCGCGCCGCACCACTCCTCGAGCGTGGCTGCACTGGTCGGTGGCGGCTCGGGGTTGGCCAGGCCGGGCGCGATCAGCCGCGCTCACCGGGGGGTGCTGTTCCTCGACGAATGTGCCGAAATCGGACTCAGTGTCCTGGAGGCGCTGCGAACCCCCCTGGAGGACGGCGAGATTCGGCTCGCCCGCCGTGACGGGGTGGTGTGTTACCCGGCCCGGTTCCTGATGGTGCTGGCCGCCAACCCCTGCCCGTGCGCCCCGGCCGACGACCGGAACTGCACCTGCCCCGCCGCGCATAAGCGCCGCTATCTGGCCAAGCTGTCCGGCCCCCTACTGGATCGCGTCGACCTACGCGTGCAAATGCACACCGCTCGGGCTGGTGCTTTCGGGACCGATCAGCCCGAGAGCAGCGCCGCTGTCCGGGCCAGAGTGGCGCAGGCCCGCGCGGCGGCCGCCGACCGTTGGCGGCCGTACGGTTTCGTCACCAACGCCGAGGTCACCGGAACTCTGCTTCGCAAGGGCTATCGGTTGGGGGACACCGCGATGGCGCCGCTGAAGACTGCTCTGGACCGCGGGTTGCTCAGCATTCGTGGGGTCCATCGGGCAACGCGGGTCGCGTGGACCTTGGCCGACCTGGCGGGACGGACCGCGCCTACTCGCGACGACGTCTCAGTGGCCCTGAGTTTCCGGCAGCCGGACGTCAAACCGTGACCAGCACCGAGGAGAACCTTGCATGGGCGTATCTGTCCCGGGTCGCGGAGGCTCCCTGCCCCGGATTGGCGGAATTGACCCGCAAGGTCGGTGTAGTGGAGGCAGCCGAACGGGTGCGTCGCGGCGAGGTGAGCAATGCGTTGGTTCAGCGCACCGAGGCTCGCCGTGATATCGATTGCGCTGCAGACGATCTCGAGGTGCTATACCGGCGAGGCGGGCGATTGATCACCCCTGGTGACACTGAGTGGCCGGCGATGGCGCTGGCATCGTTTGCGGGGGCGCCGGTGCGGGAGAAGCCGGAGGGGCGAGCGCCGCTGGCACTGTGGGTGATCGGCCCACTGCAGCTTGACGAGGTGGCGCAGCGGGCCGCCGCCATTGTCGGGACCCGGGCCTGCACGGCCTACGGCGAGCATATGGCGGCGGAGATCTCGACGGGCCTCGCCGACCGGGATGTCGCAATCGTGTCCGGCGGGGCCTACGGCATCGACGGAGCCGCCCATCGTGCGGCGTTGGCATCCGACGGGGTGACGGTGGCGGTACTGGCCGGGGGCGTGGATGTGCTCTACCCGGCCGGGCATTCGGCACTGCTGCACCGCGTGGCGCGAAGCGGACTGCTGGTCAGCGAGTACCCACCCGGTGTGCGCCCGGCCCGGCACCGTTTCCTCACCCGCAACCGCCTTGTCGCCGCCTTCTCGGGGGCGACGGTGGTGGTGGAGGCGGGTCTTCGCAGCGGAACCGCCAGCACCGCGGCGTGGGCGCGAGCGCTGGGCAGGGTGGTGTGCGCGATTCCCGGCCCGGTGACATCGGCGGCATCGGCAGGCTGTCATGTGCTGCTGCGGACGGGTGCGGAATTGGTGACCCGCTCCGAGGAGGTCCTCGAAGTGATCGGACGGGCAGGGGAGTTCGCCGAGGAGCAACCCCGGCCGGCGACCCTCCTGGACGACCTGAGCGACACCGAGATCCGGGTCTATGAGGCGCTGCCCGCCCGCGGCGCCAAGACGCCCGACCAGATCGCTGTCGCCTCCGGTCTTCCTGCGCCGAGCGTGCTGGGTCCGCTGGCCATGCTGGAAGTAGCCGGCCTGGTCGAGCATGTCGCGGGCAAGTGGCGGTTGGCCCGGCGTCCGGCGTAAACGCCGAGTGAGCGATGAGCCGCCGCTCTGGCCTTGTATGCCCGGACGTGTCCTGGGAGGCTCTGTGCACTAGCCCACTGCACACCCCGGGAGGGTGCGTGTTCGATCTCTGCGCGTTCGATCGCAAGGCCCGCTGAGGATGGCCCGATTCGACGGGATGACCGTGGTGGTTACCGGTGCTGCGTCCGGGATCGGCCTGGCGACCGCCCGCCGGCTGCTGAACGACGGTGCCGCTGTGGTGGGCTGCGACCTGGTTCCCGCCGAGGAACTCGAGGGCGTCGACGGCTTCACGTTCGTCCCGGCCGACGTGACCGACGAGAACGCGGTGGCGAACCTGTTCGCCGCGGCGCCGGGAAGGCTCGCCGGCGTGGTGCATTCGGCCGGTGTGCCCGGCGGCGGACCGGTGCATCTGCTCGACAGCCAGGAATGGTCACGGGTGATCGCCATCAACCTGACGGCGACCTTCCTGGTAGTCAAGGCTGCGGTCACCCGGATGCTGGGTCAGCAGCGGGTCGACGGTGAGCGGGGATCGATTGTCACGCTGGCCAGTGTCGAGGGTCTGGAGGGCACCGCTGGCGGAAGCTGCTACAACGCGGCCAAGGGCGGCGTTGTTTTGTTGACCAAGAATGTCGCGATCGACTACGGACCCAGTGGAATCCGTTGCAACACAATCTGCCCCGGCTTCATCGACACCCCGATGCTGGACGCGGTGCTGTCCGCACCGCAGATGGCGGAGGTCAAGGCGGCGGTGACCCACGAGCATGCGCTTCGCCGGCGCGGCAAGCCGGAGGAGATCGCCGCGGTCGCGGCGTTCCTGCTGTCGCCGGACGCCTCGTTTGTGACCGGGCAGGCCATTGCGGTCGACGGCGGCTACACCGCCGGACGTGACCACGGAGTGACGGACATGATGGGCCTGGCCGGCCCGTGAACGAAGGCGGTCGGCGCCGCGCTCACCTCGCGTCAGAGGGCACCAGCCCACCGTCCGGTGCGGCACCCCCGTCGTCGTGCCGGTGCGGTTCCGGATTGAAGATGTCCTCAAAAGCCGCATTCCGACTGCTGACATGGTGCATGCGCTCGGAGTAGGAGGGACGTGACCGCACCTTCAACGGCCACCAGAACCACGGACCCAGGATCGCCGCGATCGATGGCGTCATCAACGAGCGCACGATCAGGGTGTCCAGCAGCAGGCCGATGCCGATCGTCATGCCGCCCTGGCCGACGTTGAGCAGATCACCGGAGATCATGGCTCCCATCGTGAACGCGAACACCAGACCTGCGGCCGTCACGACGGTGCCCGTGGAGCCCATCGATCGGATGATCCCGGTGTTGATGCCGGCGCCGATCTCCTCCTTGAACCGCGACACCAGCAGCAGGTTGTAGTCACTGCCCACGGCCATCAGGATGATCACCGCGAAAGCCAGCACGATCCAGTTCAGTTCGATGCCCAGGATCCGCTCGAAGATCAACACCGAGAGGCCGAACGCGGCTCCCAGGGAGATCACCACCGTGCCGACGATCACCATCGAGGCGACCAGGGCACGGGTGATGATCAGCATCACGATGAAGATCAACGTCAGGGCGGCGAAGGCGGCGATCATGGTGTCGTACTTTGCTCCGGACTGGATATCGCGGTAGGTCGCCGCCGTTCCGGTCAGATAGATGTCGGCGCCAGCCAGCGAGGTTCCCTTGACAGCCTCATGCGCCGCGGTCAACTGGTCATCGACAACCGAGATGCCCTCTTCCGAGGCGGGATTCACATCATGGGTGATGATCAGTCGCGCCGCCTTGCCGTCCGGCGACAGGAACAGCTTGAGTCCCTTCTGGAAATCGGGGTTGGAGAAAACCTCCGGGGGCAGATAGAAGTAGTCATCGCTCTTGGAGGCGTCGAATGCTTGCCCCATCGCAGTGGCGGTATCAGTCATCTGCTGCATCTGCACGATCATCCCGTCGAACGTGCTGTGGATCGTCTGCAGAGTCTGCTGCATCATGGTCGCCGTCCCGATCAACGGCTGGAACTGGGCGACCATCTGCGGGAACAGGGCGTTCATCTCGCCCATCCCGCCGACCATCTGATCCATGCCGCGGACCATCTCGTCCATGCCGCCGATCATGGCGCCGACGTCGGTCTGCAGTGTCGCCATGTTGTCGCTGAACCGGGAAACCCCGTCGGTGGCGTCGAACGCCGCCCGGAACCCCTCGCACACGGTGATGTTCAGACAGTGCGGCTCCCAATAGAAGTAGTTCCGCAGTGGGCGCACCGCATCGTCGAAATCGGCGATCCTGTCGCGCATCTCATCGAGGGTCACCTTCATGGCGTCCATGTCCGCGACGCTGCGCTGTCCGGCTCCCACCATCCCGTTCGCCGACTCCACCATTCCGTTCGCCGACTGCACGGTGCTGTCCATCGACCCCGACATCTGCGACATCAGGTTCTGCATCTGCGTCATCGACGCGATCATCGCGCCCAGGTCCTCCGACATCCCGCTGATGTCGCCGACCCGCTGCTTGAGGAACTGCAGGTTCTGAGTGATCGGCACCGTGGACATGCTGATCTGGTAGGGGATCGAACTGTGCGCGATGGGTGAACCCAGTGGTCGGGTGATGCTCTGAACCATCGCGATGCCCTGAATCCGGAACAGCGCCTTGGCGATCCGGTCGAGCACGATCATGTCGGTGGGATTTCGCATGTCGTGGTCGGACTCGACGGTCATGATGTCCGGATTGAGTCGGGCTGTGCTGAAATGCTTTTCGGCTGCCGCGTAACCCACGTTGGCGGGGACATCGGCAGGGATGTATCGCCGGTCGTCGTAACTGGTCTTGTAGCCGATCATGGCCAGGATCCCGAGAAGCACGACGGAGGTCGCCGCGGCAAGAATCGGCTTGGGCCAGCGGACCGTTGCGGTGCCGACCTTGCGCCAGCCCTTGGTCTTCATCATTCGCTTGGGGTCCAGCAGGCCGAACCGGCTGCCCACGACCAGGATGGCCGGTGCGACGGTCATCGCCGCCGCGACGACGACGATCAGGGCCAAAGCCGAGGGGTAGGCCAGCGAGTTGAAATACGACAGCCGAGTCAAGCGCAGGGTCAGCATGGCGCCGGCGATGGTCAGGCCAGAGCCGAGGATGACGTGGCCGACTCCATGGAATGCGGTGTAGTAGGACGATTCCCGATCCTCGCCGTTCTGACGGGCTTCGTGGTAACGGCCGATGAGGAAGATCGCGTAGTCGGTGCCGGCCGCGATCGCCAGGGCGGTCATCAGCGGCACCGAGAACGTCGAGAAGTCCATCAGGCCGAGATGGCCGACGACGGCGACGGTGCCGCGGGCGGCACCCATTTCGATGCCGACGATGGCGAGGATCAGCAGCACGGTGCTGACCGAACGGTAGACCAGGGCCAGCATGATGGTGATGACGATCATCGTGACGACGGTCATCTTGATCATCCCGCTGTCGCTGGCCTCGAGTGAGTCCGTGGTCAGCGGTGCCGGCCCGGTGACGTAGGCCTGAAGACCTGGCGGCGGGGGAGTTTCGTGGATGATCTCGCGGACGGTGTCAACCGACTTGTTGCCCTGGGTGCTGCCCTGGTCGCCGACGAGATTGAGCTGTACGTAGGCGGCCTTGCCATCGCTGCTCTGCACGCCGGCGGCGGTGATCATGTCGCCCCAGAAATTGTGGACATGCTCGACGTGCTCCGGATCGGCGTCGAACTTGGCCACCAGTTCGTCGTAATACCGGTGCGCCTCTTCGCCGAGGGGTTCATCTCCGACCAACACGACCATGGCGATGCTGTCGGAGGTTGACTCCTGGAATTTCTGGCCCATCCTCTTGGCCGCGATGACGGCCGGAGCATCCTGGGGTGACATCGACACGGCGTTGGCCATGCCGACCTTTTCCACCTGGGGGACAAAAAGATTCGTGGCCGCGGTGTAGAGCACCCAGATGAGGATGATCGGGACCGCCAGGGCGCGGATGGTGCGGGGGATGCCGGTGTGCCTGTCCTTGACGTGGCCGCTCACGCTGCTTTGTCCAGACAGAAGGCCTGGGCGTCGCGGCCCTCGGCGAAATCTTCGACCTTGAGCTTGCCGTCGACCAGGATGCGGCAGCCAAGCGCGGCGGTGTCGCCCTGGGCCACCACGTTGGCCAGCACGCCGGGGTCGGTGGTGCTCACCGTGACCGACCAGGGCAGGGACGTGAAGCCCGCCTCGATCGTCTTGCCGTTGACATCGAGATAGCTGACCCGGCCCGACGCATCCGAGGGGCCGAGGATCTCGTAGGTCACCCGCTTGGTGTTGATCGGCTTGATGTCGTCAGCCGGCAGCGCGGCACCGATATAGGGCTTGTCCGTGTCGAAGAACGTCCGAAGCCTGCCGACGACCGCCGCGGCGGCCAGGAGGGCCACCACGACCATCGTCACCACCCAGAACCGCTTGAGCAGGCCACCCAACCAGGCCACTGCTTTCATTGATTCTCAACCTTTCCGGCAACGGTTACCGCGCATGCCGATTCCTCACCGACTGCGGGCGGCCACTCCTAGTATGAATACCATAGGGGGTATGGTATTACGGAATTGAGTGTCAATCACGATCAGAAGGAGCGCGCATATGTGCCGGGCTACGAAGTGCCGTGTCTGCGGTAAGACCACCTGGGCCGGATGCGGAAATCACGTCGACATGGTCCGCAGCAGCGTGCCGGCCAACCAGTGGTGTGGCGGGAAGCACTCCAGCAGCGAGATCGCCGCCGCCGCGCCGCGACGAAGCTGGATGTTCTGGAAGAAGAACGGCTGACGATATGTCGACCAGGAGGCGCTCCACCCGGCTCGGCGCGATATCGGCGGCGGCGATGGTGCTGCTCGCGGCGCCGGGCGTCGCATCGGCCGACGCCACCGACGACTATCCGATTCCCAACCGCATCCTGAACACCAGCTGCACCGCCGAGCAGATCATGGCTGCTGCTCGCGACGTCCGCCCGGTGTACTACGAGCGCTACATGATCGACTACAACAACAAGTCGCCCGAGGTGCAGCAGGGTGCCCGGGACCGGATCCACTGGTTCTTCTCGATGGACTACGCCGGACGCCGGCAGTACTCGGAGAACATCGCCACGGACATCTACTACGAACAGATGGCGTTCCGCTGGCCGAACTGGGCCAAGCTGTTCTTCAACAACAAGGGCGTCGCGGCCCGCGCGACCGACGTATGCGGGCAATACCAGGCTGACGACCAGGGTGTGTGGCGCTGGTGATCGTCGGCGGAAGGGGGCGACACGCCCCTCCCGGATAGGTCTGTGTGGCCTTCTCGTCTGGAACCGTGGAGGAGTGCACGCTCCGGATCTCTACACCGCGATCCTCGAGGAGTACGCCGAGCACCTCGCGCTGGAACGCGGCCGCTCCGAGCACACCCGTCGCGCCTACCTGTCCGATCTGCGATCGCTGTTCGCCTTCCTCGAGGAACGTGCGCCCGGAGCCGGACTCGATGCGCTCAGTCTGCCGATGCTGCGGGCGTGGCTGGCGGCACTGGCCGGCGGCGGGGCGGCCCGGACCACCCTGGCCCGGCGCACCTCGGCGGTCAAGACCTTCACCGCCTGGGCCAGCCGCCGTGGGCTGCTGGCCACCGATCCGGCCGCACGCCTGCAGGTGCCCAAGGCCCGCCGCACCCTGCCCTCGGTGTTGCGTCAGGACCAGGCGCTGGCAGCGATGGCGGCCGCCGACCGGGGCGCCCAGGAACGCGACCCGCTTGCGCTGCGCGACAAGCTGATCGTGGAGTTGCTCTACGCCACCGGCATCCGGGTCAGCGAGTTGTGCGGTCTGGACATCGACGACGTCGACACCGGTCGTCGGCTGCTGCGCGTCCTGGGCAAGGGCAACAAGCAGCGCACTGTGCCGTTCGGGCGCCCCGCGCTGGCGTCCTTCAGCGACTGGCTCGCCGACGGACGCCCCGCGCTGACCACCTCCGATTCCGGGCCTGCCCTGCTACTGGGTCCGCGTGGGCGAAGGCTTGATCCCCGGCAGGCTCGGACCGTTGTCCACCAGACGGTTTCGGCGGTCGATGGCGCTCCCGACATCGGCCCGCACGGCCTGCGGCACAGCGCGGCCACCCATCTCCTCGAGGGCGGCGCGGACCTGCGGGTGGTGCAGGAACTCCTGGGTCACTCCACCTTGGCCACCACCCAGCTGTACACCCACGTCACGGTGGCGCGGCTGCGGGCGGTCCACGATCAGGCCCACCCCCGGGCCTGACTTGAGAGGCCTGATTCAGCGGGCCTCGTTGAGGGGCTTGAGCCGAACCGGCGTGGCGGCCAATAAACCCAACGGGTCGACGTAGTCAGCCCGCCGCGCAGGTCCCCACATCGCCCCCCAATGCAGGCACGCCGCCGCGGGGCAACCCGGGTGCCCACCGATCAGCCGGCCGATACCGGTCGTCACGTCGACCCGCTGGCCCGTCCGCACCGCCGGTTGCACCGGCTCATAGCTGGTGCGAAGACCGCCCGGATGCTGGATCGACACCACCGGCCGGCCCGCCAGCAACCCGGCGAAAACCACCGTGCCCGGTCCGGCGGCATACACCGGCTGGCCCGGTATACCGGCCAGGTCAACCCCGCGGTGGCCACGCTGCCAGTCCGGCGCGGGCGCGTCGAAGGCCCGGGTCACCGAGGCCGGCTGAAGCGGCCACTGCAAGCGACCGGCGTCGGCCCGGCAGACCGGCGCGAGCATCAACAGTCCGACCAACACGGCGACGGTACGCATTCGCCCAGTTCACCGGTACCAGGGTCGGTCGGGTAGCCGGCCGGTCGCCGGTTGGGGATCGGGCACCGGCTGTGTGTAAACTCAGGACCGCAATCCGCGCGAGCGGATTGACTTCGCGCGCCTGTATGGCTGTGTCCGCCCAAAGTCGCTCCAAAGCGGTTTCAGGGGGACATTCGCCCGCGTATGCCAGTTGGTCCCGCTCAGCGGGTTGGTATGTGCGCAGACGCCAGGGCCCGGCTTCACCCGTCGCCGGGCGACAACCGAGAAAACATAAAGGAATAGCCGACATGCCTGTCGTCACCATGAAGCAGCTGCTTGACAGCGGCGCGCACTTCGGGCACCAGACCCGACGCTGGAACCCCAAGATGAAGCGGTTCATCTTCACCGACCGCAACGGCATCTACATCATCGATCTGCAGCAGACGCTGACCTACATCGACAAGGCCTACGAATTCGTCAAGGAGACCGTCGCCCATGGCGGCTCGGTGATGTTCGTCGGCACCAAGAAGCAGGCCCAGGAGTCCATCGCCGAAGAGGCCACCCGGGTCGGCATGCCCTATGTCAACCAGCGCTGGCTGGGCGGCATGCTCACCAACTTCTCCACCGTCCATAAGCGTCTGCAGCGCCTCAAGGAACTTGAGGCCATGGAGCAGACCGGTGGTTTCGAGGGTCGCACCAAGAAGGAAATCCTGATGCTGACCCGCGAGAAGACCAAGCTCGAGCGCAGCCTCGGCGGTATTCGCGATATGAACAAGGTGCCCTCGGCCGTCTGGGTCGTCGACACCAACAAGGAGCACCTTGCCGTTGCCGAGGCCCGCAAGCTGAACATCCCGGTTATCGCGATCCTCGACACCAACTGCGACCCGGACCTGGTCGACTACCCGATTCCGGGTAACGACGACGCGATCCGTTCCGCGGCCCTGCTGACCAAGGTCATCGCCTCCGCTGTCGCCGAGGGCCTGCAGGCCCGCGGCGGCGCCGGTGCCGAGAAGCCGGACGCCGCGGCCGAGCCGCTTGCCGAGTGGGAGCAGGAACTGCTGGCCAGTGCCGCCATCGACGCAGCGCCCGCCGGAGAGGTAGCAGAGTCCGGCCCGGTCTCCGACGAGTCCGTCACCACCACCGTCACGGTCGAGGAAGGCTGATATGGCTAACTACACCGCCGCCGACGTCAAGCGGCTTCGTGAGCTCACCGGCTCCGGAATGATGGACTGCAAGAACGCGCTGGCCGAGTCCGACGGCGATTTCGACAAGGCTGTCGAGGCGCTGCGCATCAAGGGTGCCAAGGACGTCGGAAAGCGCGCCGAGCGGGCCACCGCCGAGGGTCTGGTCGCTGCCAAGGGCGGCGCCCTGATCGAGCTCAACTCCGAGACCGACTTCGTCGCCAAGAATGCCGAGTTCCAGCAGCTCGCCGAGCAGGTCGTCGATGCCGCACTGGCCGCTAAGGCCACCGATGTCGAGTCTCTCAAAGCGGCCAAGATCGGTGATCAGACGGTCGAGGAGGTCATCGCCGCGCTGTCGGCCAAGATCGGCGAGAAGCTCGAACTTCGCCGCGTGCAGTTCTTCGACGGCAACGTCGAGACCTACCTGCACAAGCGGGCCGCCGACCTGCCGCCGGCGGTCGGTGTGCTGGTTGAGTTCACCGGCGACGACAAAGATTCCGCACACGCGGTCGCTCTGCAGATCGCCGCGCTGAAGGCCAAGTACCTGACCCGCGATGAGGTGCCCGCCGATCTGGTGGCCGCCGAGAAGCGCGTCGCCGAGGAGACCGCCAAAGCCGAGGGCAAGCCCGAGGCTGCGCTGCCCAAGATCATCGAGGGACGCGTCAACGGATTCTTCAAGGACGTCGTGCTGCTCGAGCAGCCGTCGGTGTCCGACAACAAGAAGACCGTCAAGGCACTGCTCGACGACGCCGGCGTAACCGTCACCCGGTTCGTCCGCTTCGAGGTCGGGCAGGCCTAGCAGAGGAGAAGGCGATCGACCATGCGCCACGTCAACGCCTTCGGCGACGATGCCCTCGGTGATCTCGATGCCGTGGCGATGGTCGACGCCATCCGCACCGGCCGGGTGTCGGCAGCCGAGCTGGTCGAGGCGGCCATCGCCCGCACCGAGAAGGTCAACCCGGTCCTCAACGGCCTGGCACACGAGACATTCGCCCGCGCCCGCGCCGAGGCACTGACGGCGCCGCACGGCGGGTACTTCGACGGCGTGCCGACGTTCTTCAAGGACAACGTCGACGTCGAGGGCATGCCCACCATGCAGGGCACCGATGCGTGGGCGCCGCGCCCACAGGCCGGCCACGGCGACTTCGCGCGGTTCTTCCTCGACACCGGACTGGTCCCACTGGGCAAGACCCAGCTGTCGGAATTCGGCTTCAGTGCCTCGGCCGAACATCCGCGGATCGGCGCGGTGCGCAACCCGTGGGACACCGATTACACGGCCGGGGCCTCGTCCTCCGGGTCCGGGGCGTTCGTGGCCGCCGGCGTGGTGCCCATCGCGCACGCCAACGACGGTGGCGGTTCGATCCGCATCCCGGCGGCCTGCAACGGACTGGTCGGCCTCAAGCCGTCGCGTGGGCGGCTACCGCTGGACAAGATGTCCCGGCAGATGCCGGTGCGTCTGGTCAACGACGGTGTGCTCACCCGGTCGGTACGCGACACCGCGGCCTTTTACCGGGAGGCTGAGCGGATCTGGCGTAACCGGTCGCTGACCCCGATCGGTGCGGTGACCGGGCCCGGCCGGGAACGGCTGCGGATCGCCGTGGTCACCCGGTCGGTGAACCGGGATTCCAGCCCGGTGATCCGGGATTGCACCCTCAAGACCGCGGCACTGCTTGAGACCCTGGGCCACCGTGTCGATTACCTGGACGCCAATCCGGTTCCGGAGTCGTTCGCCGACGATTTCCTGCTGTACTGGGCTTCGCTGGCGATGACGCTGGTGCGCACCGGCCGCCGGACGTTCGGTCCGAGTTTCGACCGCACCCGGCTGGATAAGCTGACGCTCGGTCTGGACCGCCATGCCACCCGCAATCTGCACCGACTGCCACTGGCGATCAGCCGGCTCAGCCGGCTGCGCAAAGTGACCGAGCGCTTCTACACCGACTACGACGTTCTCCTGACGCCCACGCTGGCCGACGAGACACCGATGATCGGTCACCTCGACCCGACGACGGATTATCAGCAGATCATCGATCGCCTGGTCGAGTGGGTGGCGTTCACGCCGCTGCAGAACGCCACGGGGGAGCCATCGATCTCGCTGCCCATGGGGCAATCGCCGTCCGGAATGCCGATCGGCATGATGTTCAGCGCGCCGATCGGGCATGAACGCCGGCTGATCGAATTGGCCAGTGAACTGGAGTCGGCCACGCCGTGGGCGAGAATCCAGGACATGGTCTAGTCAGGTCTAGTCAGGTCTAGCCAGGTCTAGTTCAGAGCGTCGACGCTGCGGCCTTCCGAGAGCCGTTTCAGCAGGTCCTGATAGTGGCCGAGTGCCTGCTCGTGGAGTGCCACACGCAGCATGAACCCCCACCCCGCCGCGAGCCAGGAAAATGTCTCGTCGCCGAGGGCCGAGGACAGCAGGTGGGAGCCCAGCACCCCGGCCCATGTCGCCTTGGCGAACTCGGCTGCGTCCACGCCGTCGCGCATCCCGACCTCGCCGAGGGCACGGGTGAGATTACGGGTGAAATCTTGTGTCCACTCCTCATAGATCTGTGTCGAAATGCTGCTGACCTGGCCGAGGGCCTGCAGAAGCTCGTTGCCGACTCGGGCGGCGGTTTCGGACTTGAGGATGGCGGCCGAGGTGAAGCTGGCGACGATGATCCGCTCCAGCAGCGACGAAGAGAGGTCGAGGGCTTCCAGCACGGCCTCGGTGTTGCGGTGTCGATACTCTTCGATGATCGCCGTGGCCACGGCTTCTTTGGAGTCGAAATGGTAGTAGAACGCGCCCTTGCTCACCCCGGCGCGCTGGAGGACGTCGGCGAGGCCCGTTTCGCCGTAGCCCAGTTCGTCGAACAGATCCACGGCGGAATCGAGAATGCGCCGACGTGTCGCCTCAGCCCTCGCTTGTAGTGCCACCTGTCCACGACCTTTCGAAGCCCCTAGCCCCCAGTTAACCCCTTGCGCGCGCAAGTTCACACCGATTTTCGGTCGATGGCGCCGATCGGGTCCGTGTCGTTACCTCTCGGCCATGAGGCAGGATAAGGGTGCCAGTAGCGCTGAGATCGTGAGGAGCCCGATGGTCGAGCCGACGAGCACCGACGGCATGGAACTGCGGCCCAAGTATGCACGCATTCTGCTCAAACTCGGCGGGGAGATGTTCGGGGGCGGCTCGGTCGGTCTGGACCCCGATGTGGTGGCCCAGGTGGCACGGCAGATCGCCGAAGTCGTGCGCAGCGGGGTTCAGGTCGCGGTGGTGATCGGCGGCGGCAACTTCTTCCGGGGCGCGCAATTGCAGCAGCGCGGCATGGAGCGCACCCGATCGGACTACATGGGCATGCTCGGGACCGTGATGAACAGCCTTGCGCTGCAGGATTTTCTGGAGAAGGAGGGCATCGTCACCCGGGTCCAGACCGCCATCACCATGGGGCAGGTCGCCGAACCTTATATTCCGCTGCGCGCGCGCCGGCACCTGGAGAAGGGCCGGGTGGTCATCTTCGGCGCCGGCATGGGGCTGCCGTACTTCTCCACTGACACCACCGCGGCCCAGCGGGCGCTGGAGATCGGTGCCGAGGTGGTGCTGATGGCCAAGGCCGTCGACGGCGTCTTCACCGACGACCCCCGGCACAATCCGGAGGCCGAACTGCTCACCGAGATCACCCACCGCGAGGTCATCGATCGCGAGCTGAGGGTTGCCGACGCCACCGCGTTCAGTCTGTGCATGGACAACGGAATGCCGATTCTGGTTTTCAATCTGCTGACAGATGGCAATATCGCCCGAGCGGTTGCTGGTGAGAAGATCGGAACACTGGTCACCACATGACACGGGAGAAGGCAATGAGTGGGAGCGGCGCGGCATGATTGACGAGGCGCTCTTCGACGCCGAGGAGAAGATGGAGAAGGCCGTGGCGGTGGCGCGCGACGACCTGTCGTCGGTTCGCACCGGCCGCGCGAACCCAGGCATGTTCTCTCGGGTTGTCGTCGACTACTACGGCACCCCGACGCCGATCACCCAGATCTCGAGCATCAACGTGCCGGAGGCCCGGATGGTTGTGATCAAGCCTTACGAGGGATCCCAGTTGCGAGCCATCGAGGACGCCATTCGCAACTCCGATCTCGGGGTCAACCCGACCAATGACGGCAACATCATCCGTGTGTCGATTCCGCAGCTCACCGAGGAACGTCGCCGGGATCTGGTGAAGCAGGCCAAAGCAAAAGGTGAGGACGCCAGGGTCTCGGTGCGCAACATCCGCCGCCGGGCCATGGAGGAACTGCACCGCATAAAAAAGGACGGCGAGGCCGGCGAGGACGAGGTCGGGCGGGCCGAGAAGGACCTCGACAAATCCACCGCGCAGTACGTCCACCAGATCGATGAACTGGTCAAGCACAAGGAAGGGGAATTGCTCGAGGTCTAGCGGACCCGGGCAGACACCTACCGTGGCTGAAACCGAAGCCTCCCCGGCAAAGACGTCGCGCGCCGGCCGCAATCTGCCGGCTGCGATCGCAGTCAGCCTGCTGCTCGGCGGCATCGTCATCTCCACCCTGATCTTCGCCCCGCGCGGATGGGTGGTCATCCTCGCGGTGGCGATGCCGATCGCGACCCACGAGGTGGTGAAGCGGTTGCGCGAGGCGGGATATTCGATCCCGCTCATCCCGTTGCTGGTCGGCGGACAGGCGATGATCTGGCTGACCTGGCCCTTCGGTCCGGCCGGGGCATTGGGCGCCTACGGCGGGACGGTGCTGGTGTGCCTCATCTGGCGGCTGCTGAGCCAGGGTCTGGACAGCCAGCCGGTCAACTACCTTCGTGACGTCGCGGTCACCATCTTCCTGGCCACCTGGATTCCGTTGTTCGGGGCGTTCGGGGCGCTGCTAGTCTACCCGGACCCCCATGAGGGGGCAGCGCGGGTATTCGCGTTCATGCTCGCCGTGGTGTTCTCCGATGTCGGGGGATACGCCGCGGGGGTGCTGTTCGGCAAGCACCGCATGGTCCCGGCGATCAGCCCGAAGAAATCCTGGGAGGGTCTTGCCGGATCGCTGGTCTGCGGCACCACCGCGGCGGTGCTCGCGGTGACCTTTATCATGCATAAGCCATGGTGGGTCGGGGTGCCGTTGGGGCTGATGCTGGTCATCACCGCCACCCTCGGCGACTTGGTCGAGTCCCAGTTCAAGCGGGACCTCGGTATCAAGGACATGGGCACGTTACTTCCAGGCCACGGTGGACTGATGGATCGCATCGACGGTGCGCTGCCCTCGGCTGTGGCGACCTGGATCGTCCTTTCGCTTCTTGCCTGATACTGGACCACGTGAAGCAGGAACTGATATTCGACGCACCGCGTCGCGGCCTGCCGCCCCAACACTTCGCCGACCTCGACACCGCGCAATGCGCTGCCGCGGTCGCCGAACTGGGTTTGCCCGCGTTCCGGGCCAAGCAACTGGCCGCGCAGTATTACGGCCGCTTGGTCGCTGATCCCCAGCAGATGACCGATCTGCCCGCCGCGGTGCGTGAGGTGGTCGCCGGCACCCTGTTCCCGCCGCTGCTCTCCGTGGTCAAGCAGGTCGAGTGCGATGACGGGGATACCCGGAAGACGTTGTGGCGAGGCAACCCCGGCAGTCCCGGGGGCGCCACCTTCGAATCGGTGCTGATGCGCTACCCCAACCGCAACACGGTCTGCATCTCTTCTCAGGCCGGCTGCGGTATGGCGTGCCCGTTCTGCGCGACCGGCCAGGGCGGGTTGACCCGCAACCTGAGCACCGCCGAGATCCTCGAACAGGTTCGCGCCGCCGCGTTGACGTTGCGCGAGGGCCCAAAAAAGGGACCCGGCGATGACCGGTTGTCCAACATCGTCTTCATGGGGATGGGGGAGCCGCTGGCTAATTACGCCAGGGTGGTGGCCGCGGTCAGGCGGATCACCGCCGCACCGCCGGAGGGTTTCGGGATCTCAGCGCGGTCTGTGACGGTGTCGACGGTGGGACTGGCCCCGGCAATCCGAAAACTGGCCGACGAGCGCCTCGGGGTGACGCTGGCGCTGTCGCTGCACACCCCCGACGACGAACTCCGGGACACCTTGGTGCCGGTGAACAACCGATGGAAGGTCAGTGAGGTTCTCGACGCGGCCCGTTACTACGGGGACGTGACCGGCCGGCGGGTGTCCATCGAGTACGCGCTGATCCGTGAGGTCAACGACCAGCCGTGGCGGGCCGATCTGCTGGGCAAGAAACTGCGCCAGGCACTCGGCCCGCTGGCACATGTGAATCTGATTCCGTTGAACCCGACCCCGGGCAGCAAGTGGGACGCCAGCCCCAAGCCGGTCGAGCGTGAGTTCGTGCGCCGGGTCCGCGCACAGGGGGTGTCGTGCACGGTGCGGGATACCCGCGGCCGCGAGATCGCGGCCGCATGCGGGCAATTGGCCGCCGAAGGTTAGCGGAGCAGACCGCGCCGGCGCATCAGCACGTCGCGGATGATCACGAACGCGATCCCCGCCGCAAAGGCGATGAGGAAGTAGTCCTCGACGTGGCCGATGTGGTTTCCGTGCAGCATGCCCAGCAGGAACACGATGATGAAGATGCCCAGGCCGTACCAGGTGCGGTGGTGGATCTTGCTCCAGCCCCACTGCGCCGACGGGATCTCGGCGGGATCGACCTCCGAGTAACGCTCGACCTCGGTGTTGGCCATTGCGACTCCTCCTTTGCGACTGTCGATATCCTCCCACATCGCCCCGGCGAATCGGCGGCGATCCTCATGGCTCACCCGATCAACCCGTACCGCCGCAGCGCCTCGGCGCGTTCGGCCGCGTGGTCGACGATCGGATCCGGGTAGCCAGCCGGCCGGCCGGCCTTGAGTCGGTGCACGTCGGAGCCTTTGATCTCGGGGCCGGCCAGCTCCGGCACCCAACGCCGCACGTAGTCGCCGGACGGGTCGAACTTCTCACCCTGGGCGGTGGGATTGAACACCCGGAAGTAGGGGGCGGCGTCGGTGCCGGTGCCCGCACTCCACTGCCAGCCGTGCTGGTTGCTGGCCATGTCGGCGTCGACCAGTTGCTCGAAGAACCAGCGCGCCCCCCACTGCCAGGGCAGGTGCAGATCCTTCACCAGGAACGACGCGACGATCATCCGCACCCGGTTGTGCATGAACCCGGTCTGCAACAGTTGGCGCATCCCGGCGTCGACGATCGGGTATCCGGTGCGTCCCTGCTTCCACGCCTCGAACAACTCCAGGGCCTGCGGGCCGGTGTCGACATCGATCGCGTCGAAGGCCGCATTCCAGTTGCGCCACGCGCTGGCCGGCCACTCGAGCAGCACCGAGGCATAGAAATCCCGGAACGCCAACTCCCGCGCGTAGGCGGCGTCGCCGGATTCCGCGGGGTTGAGGTCAGCGACCAGGGTTCGCGGATGAATGGTGCCGAACTTCAGGTGCGCCGACATCCGACTGGTGCCCGGTTTATCCGGGCGATCGCGGTCGGTGGCGTAGGTCTGCAGTCCCTCGGAGAGGAATTCTGCCCAGCGCGCCCGCGCCGCCGACTCACCGGCCGCAATGTCCAGACCGACGCCAGGATCTGGCGGATCCACCGGTTCGGGCAGTCCCGCCGTAGCGCCGGGGTCGATCCAGTCGGCGCAATCCGGGCCGGACTGCGCCGGAGCGCGCCAACCCACCTCGCGCCACCGCCGGAAATATGGGGTGAACACCTTGTACGGGCTGCCGTCATCCTTGGTGACCCGGCCGGGCGACACCAGGTAGGGCGAGCCGGTTGCGATCACGGGAATGCCTGCGCCAGAGAGGGATTCGGTCACAGCCTTGTCCCGGCGCATCCCGTAGGGGCTGAAATCGGCGGAGATGTGGACCGCTGACGCACCGATCGCCGCGCAGATCTGCGGAATGCGTTCTTCCGGTAGCCCGCGGGTGATCAGCAGCCGGCCGTCTAGTGCGGCGTTCAACTCCCGCAGGGAATCACCGAGGTACTGCATCCGGCGCGGACCGCTGGGGCCTTCCAACCGGGGGTCCAGGACGAAGCAGGCCAGCACCCCGGAGCCGTCGGCGGCGTCGAGCAGAGCAGGCAGATCGTGAAGGCGTAAATCGCGGCGGAACCACAGCAGGGTCGGCATGGCACACATGCTGCCCGAAACGGAGCGGGCCAGGGGGCGTGAAGGAGAAGCACGCCGCCCTGGCCGCTCATTGTGGTGCGCCTACCCAGCCGCTATGGCGTGGGGATTTTTCGCCTACGCGGGAGGCAGCAGCACCGAGTCGATGAGATAGATCGTCGCGTTGGTGGTCTGGATTCCGCCGCACACGACGTTGGCGTTGTTGACCATCAGGTGATCCCCGCTGCCGCTGACGGTGAGGTCGGCGCCGTTGACGGTCTTGTGGGTGCCGACCACCTGATCCGGGCCGGCCTGACCGGCGACCACGTGGTAGGTCAGGATCGACGTCAGAAGAGTGGCGTCGGTCTTGAGCTTGTCGAGAGTGGCCGCGTCGATCTTGGCGAACGCGTCGTTGGTGGGGGCGAACACGGTGAACTGCCCACCGTTAAGGGTGTCGACCAGATTCACCTGCGGGTTGAGCTGGCCGGAGAGCGCCGCTGCCAGCGTGGTCAGCACCGGGCTGTTCGCAGCGGCGGTGGCCACCGGAACCTTGGCCAGCTCACCGACGGATCCCGGACCCATGGGGACCTGCTGGGCGTAGCCGGCACAGCCCGGACCGACCAGGTGGGCGTCGGCCGCGGCGGACGGGGACATGATCAACGCGAATCCCATCGCGGCGGCTGCCAGACCGGCGGCCGGTGCAGTTTTCTTGGTGTACTTCATGGGGGTCCTTCCAGGTTGGTGCGCACTGTTCTCGGTGTGGATCAGTGGCGCGGATTGAAGTGTCGTTCCGGCGGACACGGAGCCACCTGGGCTGCGCGTTTGCCTCGCAGGTGGTCCGTGTCCGACGGGTGACCGCTACGGCGTGGGGGTGGTCGCCGGAGCGCTCGTGCTCTCCGAGGCCGGTGCCGCAGGCGGCATCAGCACGGTGTCGATGAGGTAGAGGGTCGCGTTGGAGGTTTTGATTCCGCCGCAGACCAGGCCCGCATCGTTGACCTTGATGGCGTCGCCCGAACCGGTGACCTTCAGGGACTCACCCTGAACCGTCTTGTGATCACCGACGACGGCCGACGGATCGGCCTGGCCCGAGACCACGTGGTAGGTCAGGATTGAGGTCAGCAGCGTCGAATCCGTCTTGAGCTTGTCGATGGTCGCCGGCGCCAACTTGGCGAATGCGTCATCGGTGGGGGCGAAGACGGTGAACTCACCGCTGTTGAGGGTCTCCACCAGGTTGACGTCCGGGTTGAGCTTGCCCGACAGTGCGCTGGCCAGCGTGGTCAGCACCGGGCTGTTGCCCGCGGCGGTGGCGACCGGGTCCTTGGCCAGACCCGCCACCGAGCCGGGCCCGGTGGGCACCTTCTCCGCGTAGCCTGCGCAACCGGCGCCGACGAGGGCCGCCGGTGCCGCCGCAGTGGCAGACGACATGGCCGAGGTGGCCGAGCTCATCACCGATGAGCCCATCGACGAGGCCATCGACGAGCCGGACTCCGCCTTTTCCTTCGTCCCAGTCGAGCAGGACGACAGTGCCAGGGCGGTAGCCGCGGCAAGACCCGCGGCGAGTAGAGCGGAACGATAATTAGACATGCTTCTCCTGTTTCCCTCCGATACGCGGCCGAACCTATTGGCGGCCACGGAAAATACTTCGGCACTGCGGGGCGGATGGATAGGGAGGTGTGACCACCGTCACAACACATCGGTTGGCGTACCTGGTTAAGGCGTGGGAGTCGCCGTCGTCTCCGTGGTCTCCGTCGCGCTGGTCGTCGAAGTGGGTGCCGGCGCGGCAGGCGGGGTCAAAACGGCGTCGATGAGGTAGACGGTGGCGTTGGCGGTCCGGATGCCGCCGCACACCACTCCGGCGTTGTTGACCCGCAGGCTGTCGCCCGATCCGGTTACCGTCAGCGACTGGCCCTGCACGGTCTTGTGTTCACCGGCGATGTCGTCCGGGACGATCTGGCCCGGCACGATGTGGTAGTCGAGCACGTCGGTCAACAACTTCGGGTCGCCCTTGAACGTCTCGATCGTCTCCGGACTGACTTTCCCGAACGCATCGTCGGTCGGTGCGAAAACGGTGAATTGACCGGTGTTGACGGCGTCGAACAGGTTGACCTCGGGATTGAGGTTGCCCATCAGCGCGCCGGCGAAAGTCGTCAGCACAGTGCTGTTGCCCAATGCCACCGCCACCGGGTCCCGGCCCATGCCATCGAGAGCGCCGGGGCCGGTGGGAACCGCCAGAACGTAGTCCTCACATCCGTTACCCACCACGCCGGAGGGCAGCGGAACCTGCGTCTTCGTCGGGGTCCTCTCCGCCGCCGTCGGCGATGACGCCGCCCCCGCCGCGGTCGGCGATGACGCCGCCCCCGCCGCAGTGCTGG
The DNA here is from genome assembly GCA_036782595.1 of Mycobacterium sp. Classification (GTDB taxonomy): domain Bacteria; phylum Actinomycetota; class Actinomycetes; order Mycobacteriales; family Mycobacteriaceae; genus Mycobacterium. Next base: position 23,421 of record DAIPYT010000006.1, read on the forward strand.
CCCGATTCGGGGAAGGGGCGGCGTCCGGTACCGCGGCATTGCTCGAGCAGCCGGCGAGTATCAGCGCCGTGGCGAAGCAGGCAACGCCGCCGCGCGTCCGGTTGGACGTCATCTTCTCTCCTTAATCCCGGGGACGAACGGGCACACACGGCACAATAGAGCGGTGACCGCAGCCAACCGACTTCGCGTGCTGATTCTCGGTAGCACCGGCTCCATCGGCACTCAGGCGCTGGAGGTCATCGCCGCCAATCCGGACCGTTTCGAGGTGGTGGGGCTGGCCGCCGGTGGCGGAAATCCGGATCTGCTGGCCCGCCAGCGCGCGGAAACTCAGGTCAGCCGGATCGCCGTGGCCGATCCTGCTGCTGCCGACCGGTTGGGTGAGGTGACCTACGCCGGAGCCGATGCGGCGACCCGACTGGTCGAAGAGACCGCGGGGACAACCGGAGTCGACGTCGTCCTCAACGCTCTCGTCGGGGCGTTGGGTCTGGAGCCGACCCTGGCGGCCCTGGCCACCGGCGCGCGCCTTGCCCTGGCCAACAAGGAGTCCCTGGTCGCAGGCGGGCCGCTGGTGCTCAAGGCCGCACAGCCCGGACAGATCGTGCCGGTGGATTCCGAGCACTCCGCGTTGGCCCAGTGCTTGCGGTCCGGAACCGCCGATGAGGTGGCCAAGCTGGTCCTGACCGCCTCCGGCGGACCGTTCCGGGGCTGGTCGGCGGCGCAACTGGAGGCGGTGACGCCCGAGCAGGCCGGCGCCCACCCGACGTGGAACATGGGCCCGATGAACACCCTGAACTCGGCGTCACTGGTCAACAAGGGCCTGGAACTCATTGAGACACATCTGCTGTTCGGCGTTCCCTACGAGCGAATCGACGTCGTCGTGCATCCGCAGTCGATCGTGCACTCGATGGTGACCTTCGTCGACGGCTCCACCATCGCCCAGGCCAGCCCGCCGGACATGAAGCTACCCATTTCCCTTGCCCTGGGCTGGCCGCGGCGGGTCGCCGGGTCGGCCGCCGCCTGCGACTTCAGCACGGCCTCCACCTGGGATTTCGAGCCCGTGGACTCGGTGGTCTTCCCCGCGGTGGACCTGGCCCGTCAGGCCGGTGAAGCCGGCGGGTGCATGACCGCGGTCTACAACGCGGCCAACGAGGAGGCCGCCGAGGCGTTCCTCGCCGGGCGCATCAGATTCCCGGCGATCGTGAGAACAATCACTGACGTGCTGGCCGCGGCTGACCAGTGGGCCGCCGAACCGGCTACCGTGGAAGACATACTCGACGCCCAGCGCTGGGCCCGGCAACGTGCACGCGACGCCCTCAACGTCGCCGCACAGGAGGTCGTTTCATACCGATGATGTTCGTGATCGGCATCGTGCTGTTCGCACTGGCCATTCTGGTGTCGGTGGCGTTGCACGAGTGCGGCCACATGTGGGTGGCCCGTGCCACCGGGATGAAAGTCCGCCGCTACTTCGTCGGCTTCGGTCCGACCCTGTGGTCCACCACGAGGCCCAACAAGCTGGGCTCAACGGAATACGGTGTGAAAGCGATTCCGGCCGGCGGGTTCTGCGATATCGCCGGCATGACTGCCGTCGAGGAGTTGCGGCCCGAGGATGAGCCGTACGCGATGTACAAGCAGAAGACCTGGAAACGGGTCGCGGTGCTCTTCGCCGGTCCGGCAATGAATTTCATCATCGGACTTGTCCTCATCTATGCGATCGCCGTGGTCTGGGGACTGCCCAACCTGCATCCGCCGACCACCGCCGTCGTCGGTGAAACCACCTGCGTCAAGCCGGAAGTAGACAAAGGCAAACTCGGCGACTGCACCGGGTCCGGACCGGCCGCCGCAGCCGGGATCAAGCCCGGCGACGTGGTGGTGAAGGTCGGCCCCACCGAGGTGAAGAACTTCGAGGAGATGGTCTCGGCGGTGCAGAAGGCCACCGGCCCGACGCCGTTCGTGGTGGAGCGCACGGTGGACGGCACGACGTCCACCGTCGACACCGTCGTCGATGTCAGCACCACCAAGCGCTGGGTCGCGCCGTCCGGCGGTGGCGAAGCGACCGGGCCGTCCGACGTCGGCGCCATCGGCGTCACCGCCGCGCAGTTCGGCCCGACCCACCACAACGTGCTCTCGGCGGTGCCGGCGACCTTCGCCTTCACCGGCGACCTGGCAGTCGAGATCGGCAAGTCGCTGGCGGCCATCCCGAGCAAGGTGGGAGCACTGGTCCATGCCATCGGGGGCGGGGAGCGCGATCCGGAGACCCCGATCAGTGTCGTCGGCGCCAGCATCATCGGCGGCGACACCGTCGACCACGGACTGTGGGTGGCGTTCTGGTTCTTCCTGGCTCAGCTCAACTTCGTGCTGGGCGCCATCAACCTGGTGCCACTGCTCCCGTTCGATGGCGGCCACATCGCGGTTGCGGTCTACGAGAAGCTGCGCAACCTGGTTCGCGCCGCTCGTGGCCTGATGCCGGGTGGGCCGGTCGACTACGGCAAGTTGATGCCGGCCACCTACGTGATCCTGGTTCTGGTGATGGGTTATATGGCGTTGACCGTCACCGCTGACCTGGTGAACCCAATCCGCCTGTTCCAGTAGGAGATTTACGATGACCTCCATCGGTTTGGGCCTGCCGGCCGCCCCGCCACCAACCCTGGCTCCGCGCCGCAAGACCCGACAACTCATGGTGCGCGACGTCGGCGTCGGCAGCGACTACCCGATTTCGGTGCAGTCGATGTGCACCACCAAGACTCACGATGTCAATGCCACCCTGCAGCAGATCGCAGAGCTCACCGCGACCGGCTGTGACATCGTCCGAGTGGCGTGCCCCCGGCAGGAGGACGCCGACGCGCTGGCCGAGATCGCCCGCAAGAGCAAGCTTCCGGTCATCGCCGACATCCACTTCCAGCCCAAGTACATCTTCGCCGCGATCGACGCCGGCTGTGCGGCGGTGCGGGTCAACCCCGGCAACATCAAGGAATTCGACGGCAGGGTCGGTGAAGTCGCCAAAGCCGCGGGCGCGGCCGGCATTCCGATCCGGATCGGGGTCAATGCCGGATCCCTGGACAAGCGGTTCCTGGAGAAGTACGGCAAGGCCACCCCCGAGGCGCTGGTCGAGTCGGCGCTCTGGGAAGCCTCGTTGTTCGAGGAGCACGGGTTCGGCGACATCAAGATCAGCGTCAAGCACAACGACCCGGTGGTGATGGTGGCGGCCTATCGACTGCTGGCCGAAAAGTCCGACTACCCCTTGCATCTGGGCGTCACCGAGGCCGGACCGGCATTCCAGGGCACCATCAAGTCGGCGGTCGCCTTCGGCGCGCTGCTCGCCGAGGGCATCGGAGACACCATCCGGGTGTCGCTTTCGGCACCCCCGGTCGAGGAAGTCAAGGTCGGCAACCAGATCCTGGAGTCGCTGAACCTGCGCCCCCGAGGGCTGGAGATCGTGTCGTGCCCGTCGTGCGGGCGGGCCCAGGTCGACGTCTACACCCTGGCCAACGCGGTCACCGCGGGACTTGAGGGCCTCGACGTGCCCTTGCGGGTGGCGGTGATGGGCTGCGTCGTCAACGGACCCGGTGAGGCCCGTGAGGCCGACCTCGGGGTGGCCTCGGGTAACGGCAAGGGCCAGATCTTCGTCAAGGGCGAGGTGATCAAAACCGTGCCCGAAGCCATGATCGTCGAGACGCTCATCGAAGAAGCGATGCGGCTGGCAGAGGAACAACGCGGCACGGATGAAGGTTCGGGCGGTTCGCCGGTCGTCACCGTAAGCTGAGGTCGCATCCCGCCTCCGCAGAAAGAGCACCATGTCGGCTCCGTCGCTGTTCCGCTCGGTCGACGGATCGCGGATATCGGTGGTGCGCGATGTCGGGGCGGTAGCGCGGGTGCTCGCCGAGGATCCGGTCAGCGGCTGCATGGTGGCCGCGCGGGTCGCCGATCACGGCGTTGAGCCCACTGCCATCGGGGGAGAACTGTGGACCCGGCGCCGGGCGGAGGAATCGCTGTGTTACGCCGGCGCCAACCTCATCCCGCTGCGCGGCACCATCGCCGACGTCCGGGCATTCGCCGACCGGGCGCTGGCCACGCCGCGGCGATGCTCCTCGGTGGTGGGCCGGGCTGAGCTTGTGCTGCCGATGTGGGAACGGCTCGAGCAGGGTTGGGGTCCGGCCCGGGATGTGCGGGACTGCCAGCCGCTGATGGCGTTGCGGTCGCGGCCGAGATGCGGGACCGATCCTGCTGTGCGGCGGGTCCGGATGGACGAGTTGGACTCCTACCTGGTGGCCGCGGTGGACATGTTCATCGGCGAGGTCGGCATCGACCCGCGGGCCGGTGACGGCGGTCGCGGTTACCGCCGCCGGGTGGCCAACCTGATCTCGGCCGGGCGGGCCTACGCCCGTTTCGAGCATGGCCAGGTGGTGTTCAAGGCCGAGATCGGCGCACAGTCGCCGGCGGTCGGCCAGATCCAGGGAGTGTGGGTACACCCGGAGTGGCGCGGCCGCGGCCTGGGCACCGCCGGGACCGCCGCCGTCGCTTCGGCGGTGGTGCAGACCGGCCGCACCGCAAGCCTTTACGTCAACGGCTACAACACCGTCGCGAGGGCTGCCTACACCAGCGTGGGCTTCCGCGAGGTGGGCGTATTCGCCACGGTGCTGCTCGACTGACCCGTGAAGTCGCGGTGCGCCTCCACCGGATCCGGGTCACGGACTCATAACATCTGGCTCAATGGCAACTTTGGTAACAAAAGTCACAGGCATCGCAGCGGTACTGACGCTGATGTCGGGGGCGCTGTCGGCGTGCACGCCCAAAACGGAGGGTCCCGCGCCGGCCGCCAAGCAGTTCCTTGCCGACCTCGGCCGGGGTGACACCGGCGCGGCCGCCGCCCTGAGCGACCGCCCGTCGGAGGCGCACGCCGCTCTGAACGAGGCCTGGTCCAGACTGCAGGCAGACCGACTGGACGCCACCGTCCTGGGTTCCCGGTACACCGAGGACACCGGCAGCGTGAACTACCGCTTCACCTGGCAACTACCGAAGAACCGGACCTGGACCTACGACGGCGTGCTCAACATGATCCGTGACGAGGGCACCTGGCGGGTGCGCTGGTCGGCCAGCGCCCTGCACCCCCGACTCGGTGATCACCAGACCGTCGAACTGCGCGCAGACCCGCCCAAGCGCGCGTCGGTCAACGAGTTGGGGGGAACCGAGGTCCTCGTGCCCGGCACCCTGTTCCGCTATCAACTCGACGCCTCCCGCGCGGCAGGCAACCTGATGAGCACCGCCCGGGTTGTCGCCGATGTGCTGCGCCAGTTCGACAACACCCTCAACGCACAGCGGCTCGCCGAGCAGGCCAGCTCGGCCAAGGGCGCACTGGACGTGATCACGCTGCGCCCGTCCGATCACGACAAGGTCGCCCAGGCCCTTGATGCGCTGCCCGGCGTGGTCGTCACCCCGCAAGCCGAAATGGTGGCCACCGATCAGACTTTCGCGCCGGCGGTGGTCGGCGAGGTCAAGAAGGCCGTCCTCGATGAGTTGGACGGCGAGGCGGGCTGGCGGGTGGTCAGCGTCAACCAGAACAGCGCCGACGTCGACGTTCTGACCGAGGTTGCGCCCAAGCCGGCGCCGTCGGTGTCGGTGACACTGGACCGGCTGGTGCAGAATGCCGCCCAACACGCGGTGGACAACCAGTGGCGCAAGGCCATGCTCGTCGTGATCAAACCCTCCACCGGAGAGATTCTCGCGGTAGCCCAGAACCAGGCCGCCGACGCCGACGGGCCGGCGGCCACCACCGGTCTTTACCCACCCGGCTCGACGTTCAAGATCGTCACCGCAGGGGCGGCCATCGCGGCCAATATGGCCACTCCCGACACCATGGTCGGGTGTCCCGGTGAGATCGAGATCGGGCACCGCGTCATCCCCAACTACGACAAGTTCGACTTGGGCGTGGTGCCCATGTCCAGGGCGTTCGCCGACTCCTGCAACACCACTTTCGCCGAGCTGTCGAGCCGGATGAACCCGACTGCTCTGACCGTGTCGGCCTCCCAATTCGGCATCGGGCCGGACTACACCATCGAGGGACTGACCACTGTCACCGGAACTGTTCCGCCGACCGTGGATCTGGCCGAACGTACCGAGGACGGGTTCGGCCAGGGCAAGGTCCTGGTCACTCCGTTCGGGATGGCGCTGGCCTCGGCCACCGTCGCTTCCGGCCGGACTCCTACCCCAGTCCTCATCGCGGGCCGCCAGACCGCCCAGACCGGCGCGAACCCCCCGGTGGCCCCTGCGGTCCTGGACGGGCTGCGGTCGATGATGCGCCAGGTGGTGACGAACGGCACAGCCAGGGCCATCGACGGTATCGGTGAGGTCTACGGCAAGACCGGTGAGGCCGAATTCCAGGGTGGCTCGCACGCCTGGTTCACCGGCTACCGCGGGGATCTGGCGTTCGCCGGCCTCATCGTGGGCGGGGGAAACTCGACCTACGCGGTGCGCATGGTGCGCCAGATGCTTGAGGAAATGCCGCCGGATTTCCTGGCCTAGCGCTCCTAGCCGGCGACGACTTCCCCGCCGCGCACCGTGACCGCGCGGGCCACCAGCGGCTCGGTCGCGGGGCCGCGGGCGACCGCTCCGTCGAGCTCGAATTTGCTTCCGTGGCAAGGGCATTCGATAGCGCCGTCCTTGACGGCCAGGGCGCAGCCCGCATGCGTGCAACGGGCGACGAAGCCCTTGAAGACACCCGCGCTGGGCTGGGTGATCAGCGTGCCGTCGACGATCTTGGCCTCACCCACGCCGATATCCGAAGCCGGGGTCAGCACCTGCCCGGCCGACGGCGGGGGAGATTTGGGCACCTTGCCAGCCTGGCCGCACGCTGCCAACGGGCCGGCCAGCGGACCCAGCGTGGCCCCGATCAACACCGAACGACGAGATACCTCGGACATGGCCGTTTAGCGTAGTCGCCGGGAACAGCCGGTCTGTCCCAGTCGTCCTATTCGGTAAATTAGGGGTGCCATGACTGATATCGAGAACAGGTACGACACCACGGCCGTCGTCCGCTACGACAGCCCGCCCACGGTGCGGATATCCGATGCGGATCGCAACGGCACCCTGCGCCGGCTGCACCATGCCGTCGCGATGGGGCTGATCGACATCGGCGAGTTCGAGGAACGCTCGGCGCAGGTCGCGATGGCTCGCCAGCCTGCCGACCTGGAATCGCTGGTGGACGACCTGCCAAGGGCCGGCGCGATCGCCTCCTCGTCGGCCGACCGACTGGAGTTGCGCGGCTGGATGGGGTCACTACGCCGGCAAGGGGAGTGGACCGTACCCACCCGACTGTCCCTGGTCCGCAGGGTGGGGTCGGTCGATCTCGACCTCACCACCGCCCGGTTCGCCGGGCCGGTGGTGGTGATCGAACTGGACATGGTGCGCGGATCGCTGAACCTGCGCCTGCCCGACGGTGCCAGTGCCTCCATCGACGATGTCACCGTCTATGGCGGCAGCGCCCGCGACCGCCGCAAGAACCCGCCTGCCGAGGGCAAGCCGCATGTGGTCATCACCGGGCGAGTGGTGCTGGGCTCGGTGACCATCCGCGGACCCAAGCGGCAGGTGCCGACGCTGCCGGTGTTGCGGCGTCGATGAGCTCACGCAGCGCCCTGAGTGCCGGGGCTGTCTCACCAACCCTGCCGGTACCGAAGTCCATCGAGCGACCCGAATACGTTGGCCGGACCGATGCCGCCGAGGGCAGCGAACCGTGGGTACAGAGCCCTGAGGTCATCGAGAAGATGCGCATCGCCGGCCGGATCGCCGCTCAGGCCCTGGCAGAGGCGGGCAAGGCCGTCGCGCCCGGGGTCACCACCGACGAACTCGACCGGATCGCCCACGACTACATGGTCGACCACGGTGCCTACCCGTCGACCCTGGGCTACAAGGGATATCCGAAGTCCTGCTGCACCTCGCTCAACGAGATCATCTGCCACGGCATCCCGGACTCGACGGTGATCGCCGACGGCGACATCGTCAACATCGACGTCACCGCCTACATCCACGGTGTGCACGGCGACACCAACGCCACCTTCCCGGCCGGGGACGTCAGCGAGGAACATCGCCTGCTCGTCGAGCGCACCGAGGAGGCCACCGCCCGCGCGATCAAGGCGGTCAAACCCGGCCGGGCGCTGTCGGTGGTGGGTCGGGTCATCGAGTCCTACGCGAATCGCTTCGGCTACAACGTCGTTCGCGACTTCACCGGCCACGGAATCGGGACTACCTTTCACAACGGTCTGGTCGTCCTGCACTACGACGAGCCCGGCGTGGACACCATCCTCGAGCCGGGCATGACGTTCACCATCGAGCCGATGATCAACCTCGGGTCGCTGGATTACGAGATCTGGCCCGACGGTTGGACGGTGGCCACCAAAGACCGTAAGTGGACGGCGCAGTTCGAGCACACCATCCTGGTGACCGACGAGGGTGCCGAGATCCTGACCCTGCCGTGACCGCGCCCCTTCCCTCGCGAGCAGACGGAAAAGTCCGCGACACGCCGCGGTTTCGGACACTTTTGTGTCTGCTCGGCCGGGAGACGTGAGCGGGGCTCTGCTGGTCGCGGGCACCACGTCCGACGCCGGCAAGTCGATGGTCGTTGCCGGACTGTGCCGGCTGCTGTTCCGCAAGGGAATTCGGGTCGCGCCGTTCAAGGCGCAGAACATGAGCAACAACTCCGCTGTCACTGTCGACGGCGGTGAGATCGGCCGCGCCCAGGCCATCCAGGCCCGCGCCGCCGGACTGGCGCCCAGTGTGCGGTTCAATCCGATCCTGCTCAAGCCCGGCAGCGACCGGACCTCCCAGCTGCTGGTCCGGGGCCGGGCGGTCGGCATGGTGGGCGCGCGCGACTACATCACCCACCGCGACCGACTGGCCGGCGTGGTCGCCGACGAACTCGCCGCGTTGCGGAACGAATTCGATGTCGTGCTGTGCGAGGGGGCCGGCTCACCGGCCGAGATCAATTTGCGTGCAACCGATTTGGCCAACATGGGCCTGGCTCGCGCGGCCGGTCTTCCGGTGGTCGTCGTGGGCGATATCGACCGCGGCGGTGTGCTGGCCCACCTGTTCGGCACGGTCGCGGTGCTGTCCGCGGAGGACCAGGCACTCATCGCCGGATTCATCGTCAACAAGTTCCGCGGCGACCCGTCACTGCTGACACCGGGGCTGGATCAGCTCACCGCACTCACCGGGCGACCCACCTACGGCGTGCTGCCCTACAGCGACGACCTGTGGATGGACGCCGAGGACTCGGTGTCGGTAGTGGCCGGCACTGTCGTGGGCAGACCCGCCCCGCCCCATGGCCAGGGATTGCTGAGAGTCGCGGCGGTGCGGTTGCCGCGGATCTCCAACTCCACCGATATCGAGGCCCTCGCCTGTGAGCCGGGAGTCACGGTTCGATGGATCGCCGATCCTGCCGAGGTCGCCGACGCCGACGTCGTCGTGCTGCCCGGCAGCAAGGCCACCGTCGCCGACCTGCAATGGCTGCGCGAACGCGGACTGGCCGACGCACTGGTGGCGCACGCGAACCGTGGTGGTGTGGTGCTCGGTATCTGCGGCGGACTACAGATGCTGTGTCGGCACATCCACGACGACGTCGAAAGTGGCCAGGGCAGGGTGGCCGGACTCGGTCTGCTCGACGCCGACATCGTCTTCTCCGCCGATAAGACGCTGCAGCACTGGGAGACCCCACTGCACGGCTATGAAATCCATCACGGCCAGATCCTCCGGTGCGCCGAGGACACCTGGTTCGAAGCCGACGGGACAGCCCACGGTTATGCCCGCGGCGGAGTGTTCGGCACCCACTGGCATGGACTGTTGGACAACGACGGCTTCCGCCGGGACTGGCTGACCCGGGCCGCCGAGCTCTCCGGTGCCCACGGGTTCACGGTGACTCCCGGTATCAACGTCTCCGAACGCCGCGACGCGCAACTCGAGCTGATGGCCGACTTGCTGGCCGCCCACCTCGATGTGGACGCGGTCCTGGCTCTCCTGGACGGACCGCCCGCCCTCGCACCGGTAATCACCAGCACCGTCGGTGGCATACCCTGACAGCCATGGTGGTTCGCAGAGCTGTGGTGCTGGCTGCGACCGCCCTCTCGATTGCCGGCTGTACCGGCACGGTCGCGGGGACCGCCACCTGGCCTGGAGCCGTGTTGCAGCGCGCGCTGCTGGAGCCCTCCGACTTTCCGGCCGGAGTGGAGTACGGCCGCATCACCGAAGCGCCGGTCAGGTCGGACTCCGGCGACGGGCCCGGGTCGATGCTCTCGCGGCCGCAAGGTTGCGCCAACGCGCTGACCAACGTCATCAAACAATCCGGCGAGCAGGCCAGTGAGCTCGGGCCGGGGAGCGCAGCCAAATACGTGGTGTCCTTCGACGGCGCGCGCATCGTCACGACGCTGCTGTCCTGGAAGCTTGATTTGGAAGCACTCAAATCCGCCGCCGACCGCTGCGCGCAGTTCGAGGCTTTCTTCGATCCGAGCTCCGAGGGCATCCCGATGACGACGACCGCGCTACCCGGTGTGGACGACGGCGCGCTGGCCTACCAGCAAACGATGAACCTGAAGAACTCGCCGAGCAGTGTGTTCATGGCGTTTCAGAATGTCGGCGAACGGGCCGTCTTCGCGGTTGCCTTCCCGGTGGAGAATCCTTCGATCAGTGCGAAAGCATCACTGCCGCAAACGTTCTTGGATACCTTTCGCCGTCAGGTGAATAAACTTCAAGCTTCCTGAATAGTCGCTGAGAGCGGACTGGAAACATCCACTCCCCGCACCGCCCGGAAGTAGCGTGTGCGGATGCCTGCGACGATGATGACCGTCGACGGTTTCGGTGTGCCAGTGTGCGTCGCCGGGCCGGACAGGGGGGCCAACGTTGTGCTGCTGGGTGCGGCGCAACATCCGCTGGGTGCCTACGAACCGCTGTGTACGAGACTGCACATCGCGGCCGCCCGCACCATCGTCATAGCCGCCGAACCGCGTCTTGATCGCAAACACGTGATCGACGTCCTGGACACCCTCGGCGTGCCGTCCGGGGTGCTGGTGGGGGACCGCTCCGGCGCGGAACTGGCCTGGCAGGTGGCCGCGGCCAGCCCGGACCGGTTCACCGGCCTGGTCGTCATCGACCGCGGGCACCCCCGGGTCCCTGATCCCAACGGCGTCGTGCGCGATGCGGAGTGCCCGCCGGTGGAGATCAACACCACCGCGTTGGTCAACAACCCGGCTACCCGTGCGATGGCCAAAGCCAGCCAGCGATTCGTCTACAGCGACTTCCGGCTGGTGCAGTTCAGCGGCCGGCGCAACGTCGAAGTGGCCACCGCACAGCTGGCGGCCGAGATCGTGCTGCGCAGCAGCACCTGGTAGCGGGGTGGATTCCCCGGCCTCCGAGTTGGGCGAGCGCCGCAAGGCCGGCATCATGGCGGCCTGCTGTCTGTGTGCTCTGATCACCGGGATGGATCTCACGATCGCCAACCTGGCGATCCCGTCGATTCGCAGCGGCCTGGCGGCCACCGCCGCCCATACCCAGTGGGTCATCGCCATCTACGCGCTGGTCGTGGCGTCGCTCCAGCTGCTGGGCGGCGCGGCCGGCGACAGGTTCGGCCGCCGCCACGTCCTGCAGATCGGTCTGGCGATCTTCATGCTGGGCTGTCTGCTGTGCAGCCTGGCACCCACCATCGACGTGCTGATCGCCGCGCGGGCGCTACAGGCCGTCGGCGCCTCGATGATGAATCCGGTTGCCCTGGCGATCATCGCCCAGGTATTCGTCGCACCGGCCGAGCGGGCCCGCGCGATCGGCATCTGGGGGGCGGTATTCGGCGCCTCTCTGGCGCTGGGACCCGTCGTCGGGGGAGTGCTCATCGGACTGTTCGGATGGCGCTCGGTTTTCTGGATCAACCTTCCGGTCTGTGCGTTAGCCATCGCCCTGTGTGCGGCGGTCGTCCCGGATAGCAGATCGGCGACGATTCGTGGCCTTGATCCGGTCGGACAGGTGCTGGCTGCCGGCAGCCTCTTCGGCTTGGTCTTCGTCCTGATCGAGAGTCCGGGCCGGGGATGGACGCATCCTTGGGTGGTGGTGGTTGCGGCCGTCGCGGCCCTGGCCTTCGTGGGCTTCCTGCGCCACGAGTCGCGTCACGCCGATCCTTTCATCGACCTCAGGTTCTTCCGGTCCATCCCGTTCGCCGCGGCCGCGCTCACCGCGTTGTTCGTGTTCATCGTCTGGGGAGCATTCCTCTTCATGATGTCGATCTACCTGCAGGGATGGCGGGGTTACCCGGCCGCGCACGCGGGTCTGCTGCTGCTGCCGGTGGGGATCGCCGTCCTGGTGTTCTCGCCGATTTCGGGCCGGCTCGTCGGGTGGGTCGGTAGCAGGCCGTCGCTGATGACCTCCGGGCTGATGATCGCCGTGATGTCGGCGATGCTGGTCTTCCTGACCCCGATGGCGCCACGGTGGCTGCTGATGTCGATCTTTGTGGCGTTCGGCATCACTTTCGGCTTGGTCACCGTGCCGATCAACTACGCGGCGGTGAGCGGTATGCCCCAGGACCGGGCCGGCGCAGCGGCGGGAATCACCAGCACCAGCAAGCAGATTGGCATCAGTGTGGGTGTCGCGCTCAGCGGGGTGCTGGCCGCCGGCGCGCTGTCGCCGCCGATGGGCGACTTCTCCGAGTCAGCCGATCCGCTGTGGTTTTTCACCTTCGCTCTGGGGCTGGCGATCGCCGCGCTGGGCATCGTCTCAACCTCGCCGCGGGCCAACCGGTCCGCCGAGCGATTGTTGCCGCTGATCGCGTCCGCTCAGCAGCCTCGGGGTTAGCGGACCCCGTCCAATCGGCGGCCGCTCTCGTCGATCTGCCGGACCGGCCCGGTGAACCACTTTTTCACCGAGGCGTGCCAGTAGAGCCACAGCAGGAACAGCACCCCGAACACCACCAGGGGGGTGTAGTTGACGAACTTCCACTCGAAGCCGGGATCCCACGGCACGCCGCCCAGCGAGGTCGGGAACATCGCCACGATCGATGTGAGGATGATCTCGACCAGCGCCAGCGGAGCCATCCAGCGGTAGTGGCCGCGCAGATTCCAGCTACCGACCTTGAAGGAATCGCCGGCCTTCCAGCGGTAATAGATCGGCACCGCGAAGCAGAGGTACAGGCCCACCACGCCGATGGACACCACCGCGAAGAAGGCGATGGGCACCGGTGCGCCGTTGATGTCCACCTCGACCAGAGCCGGCAGGGTCAGCAGGGCGGCGATGGCCGCGGTGATCATGACGGCGTTGGCCGGAACCCGATTCGTGTTGATCTTCGACCAGAGCTGGTGGCCGGGCACCGCACGGTCGCGGCTGAAGGCGAACAGCATCCGGGACGCGCTGGTCTGGCAGGCGGTGGTGCAGAACAGCTGGCCCGCGGTGGAGATGAACAGCACCGCAGCCGCCCATTTGGAACTCAGAGCCTGGCTGAAGATCGCCGCCACCGCGCCGCCGGCCTTGGACACTCCGTCGGCGTCCTGGACGGCGAACAGGAAGGACAGCAACAGGATCCAGCCTCCGATCGCCGAGTAGAAGATCGAACGCCAGATTCCCTTGGCGGCGGCGTTGGCCGCGCTCTTGGTCTCCTCCGACAGGTGGGCTGAGGCGTCGTAGCCGGTGATCGTGTACTGGGTGAGGATCGCCGAGATCGGCAGCACGAGCAGCAGCCAGCCGAAACCTGAGGTAGCCCCACCGAACATCCCGCTGTTGTTGATGGTTCTGCCGAACACCTCGCCGACGCTGGCGTGCCGCTCGGGAACCAGCAACAGGATGCCGATCACGGCGGCCGCACCCGCCACGTGCCACCACACCGAGATGTTGTTGATGACGGCCAGCAGGTGGCTGGAGAAGATGTTGATGACCGCGAGGACGACCAGGATGATCAGGAACATCACGAAGACCCGTTGGAGGCTGTAGCCGGCAAGCCACTGTTCGCTGAGGGTGCCCAGCGTCAGGTCCAGGAAGGTGGCGCTGCCGTAGGCCACCGAGGCGAGGATGGCGATCAGGCCGATGAGGTTCAGCCAGCCGGTGTAGTACCCGGCCTTGGGGCCGCCGAGTTTGGCTGCCCACCAATAGATTCCGCCGGAGGTCGGGTAGGCCGACACCAGTTCGGACATGCAGAACCCGATCAGCAGGATGAACGCGGCGAGGATCGGCCAGCCCCAGGCGATGGCCGCGGGACCACCGTTGTTCCAGCCCAGGCCGAACGAGGTGAAACAGCCCGCCAGGATCGAGATGATGGAAAACGAGATCGCGAAGTTGTTGAAGCCGGACCAGCTCCGCTGCAACTCCTGGTTGTAGCCCAAGCGCGCCAGATGCAGCTCGTCCTCATCGAGAATTTCGTGGCCCTCGGGCACAGCGGGTCTCCTTCGTCACTGGTTTGTAGGCACAATAGGCTTCTATTGGTCTGTTGTCCTACCTTTTGGGTGTCGGCCGTGTTAAACCTTGGACCTAGACCCGACGAGTCGAGGAGTGGATGTGATCTCTGAGCGCCACGGCTTATCGAAAGGCCTGCTCACCCCGGGCGAATTGGACCGCCTGATGGCGGCCGGTGACATCGACACGGTGATCGTCGCGTTTCCGGACATGCAGGGGCGTCTGACCGGCAAACGGGTGTCGGCCCGGTTGTTCGTCGAGGAGGTCGCCGCCCAGGGCTCGGAGTGCTGCAACTACCTGATGGCGGTCGATGTCGAGATGAACACCGTCGGCGGGTATCGAATGTCGGGTTGGGAGTCCGGATACGGCGACATGGTGATGCGTCCGGACCCGGACACACTGCGGTTGTTGCCGTGGCTGCCGGGGACGGCGCTGGTGATGGCCGACCTGGAGTGGCTGAGCGGGGATCCGGTCATCGCCGCACCGCGCAGCGTCCTGCGCGCTCAGACCGACCGGCTGGCCCAGCGCGGGCTGGCCCCGTTCGTCGGCACCGAACTGGAGTTCATCGTCTTCGACCAGACCTATCGCGCCGCGTGGGCGAACGGCTACCGCGATCTCACCAAAGCCAGCGACTACAACGTCGACTACGCAATCCACGCCTCGACCCGGATGGAGCCGCTGTTGCGCGATATCCGTCTGGGCATGGACGGCGCGGGGATGTACTGCGAGGGCGTGAAAGGTGAATGCAACCCCGGCCAGCAGGAGATCGCCTTCCGCTACGACGCCGCACAAGTCACCTGCGACAACCACACCATCTACAAGAACGGCGCCAAGGAGATCGCCGACCAGCACGGCCAGAGCCTCACCTTCATGTCCAAATTCGACGAACGCGAGGGCAACAGTTGCCATATCCATCTGTCGTTGCGCGCCGCCGACGGCGCGGCGGTGTTCGCCGCCGACGGTGAGCCGCATGGGATGTCCCCGATGTTCCGCAGCTTCTTGGCCGGACAGCTCGCCACCCTGCGCGAGCTGACGCTGTTCTACGCCCCGAACATCAACTCCTACAAGCGATTCGTCGAGGGCAGTTTTGCGCCGACCGCCGTCGCCTGGGGTATGGACAACCGCACCTGTGCGATGCGGGTGGTGGGCCACGGGCATTCCCTGCGCGTCGAGTGCCGCGCGCCCGGCGGTGATGTGAACCCCTACCTGGCGGTGGCCGCATTGATCGCCGGCGGTCTGCACGGAATCGATCGGGGACTCCAACTCCCCGAACCTGTCGATGGCAATGCCTACGCGAGTGAGGCCCCGCGGCTGCCGACGACCCTGGCCGAGGCCGCCGAGTTGTTCGCCGGATCCGCCGTGGCTCGCGAGGCGTTCGGCGACGAGGTGGTGGAGCACTACCTCAACAACGCGCGGGTTGAACTTGCCGCATTCAATTCGGCGGTCACCGATTGGGAGAGGGTGCGCGGCTTTGAGCGCTTCTAGCCCAGCTTCCACTCCCGGGTCGCTTCGCTCCCGCCCGCCGGCGCGGCCGGTCATCGGGCTCACCACCTACCGCCAGCAAGCACGCAGCGGTGTGTGGGATGTGCACGCCAGCTTTCTGCCGGGCGTCTACATCGAGGGTGTCACCGGAGCGGGCGGGATCGCCACGCTGTTGCCGCCCCAACCCGTCGACGCGCGCATCGCCGAACGCGCGGTGGCCGGGCTCGACGGGCTGATCCTCACCGGCGGCAAAGACGTCGACCCGGCCGCCTACGGACACGATCCCCACCCGCAGACCGAGGAGCCGGCGCATGATCGGGACGCCTGGGAGTTCGCCCTGTTGCGGGCCGCACTACACCGTCGATTGCCGGTGCTGGGTATCTGCCGGGGACCCCAGATCATCAACGTCGCGCTGGGCGGGACCCTGCACCAGCACTTGCCCGATGTCCTCGGACACAGCGGCCACCGAGTCGGCGACGCGGTGTTCGCCACGACACCGGTGACCGTCGCCGAGGACACCAGGCTGTACCGGCTCGTCGGGGGCAGCGTGCAAGCGCGGTGCTATCACCACCAGGCCATCGACCGACTGGGCGAGGGGCTGGTGGCCAGCGCCACCGGCGAGGGGGTGATCGAGGCCATCGAGAAGCCGGGCGACGACTTCCTACTGGGAGTGCAGTGGCATCCCGAAGAGACCCTTGACGATCTTCGTCTGTTCGCCGGACTCGTCGAGGCCGCTCACCGATACGCAACAGACGCAACAGACGCAATAGACGCAATAGAAAGGGAGCGCAGTTGATGACGACCACTCAACTGATCAACCCGGCCACCGAGGAGGTGTTGCGGACCGTCGAACGCAACGACGCCGCCGCCGTCGATGACGCGGTCGCCCGGGCCAAAGCGGCCCAGAAAGCTTGGGCTGCCGCGGCTCCGGCGGAGCGCGCTGCCGCGCTTCGCGCTTTCGCCGCCGCTGTTGACGCCCACGTCGGTGAACTGGCCGCACTGGAGGTGGCCAACTCCGGCCACCCGATCTCAGCCGCCGAATGGGAGGCCGGCCACGTCCGCGACGTGCTGCAGTACTACGCCGCATCCCCGGAACGGTTGAGCGGTAGGCAGATTCCGGTCGCAGGCGGACTGGATGTCACCTTCCACGAACCCATCGGCGTCATCGGTGTCATCACCCCGTGGAACTTCCCGATGCCAATCGCCTCCTGGGGTTTCGCGCCGGCATTGGCCGCCGGGAACGCGGTGCTGCTCAAACCCGCCGAGTGGACGCCGCTGACCAGCATCCGACTCGGCGAACTGGCGGTTGAGGCGGGCTTGCCGCCGGATCTCTTCCAGGTGCTGCCCGGCAAGGGCAGTGTGGTGGGGGAGCGGTTCATCAGCCATCCCGATGTGCGCAAGCTGGTCTTCACCGGGTCGACGGAGGTGGGGACGAGGGTGATGGCCGGTGCCGCCGCGCAGGTGAAGCGGGTCACCCTGGAACTGGGCGGGAAAAGTGCCAACATCGTCTTCGACGACTGCGATCTGGAACGCGCCGCGGCGACCGCGCCCTACGGGGTGTTCGACAACGCAGGTCAGGACTGTTGCGCGCGTAGCCGGATCCTGGTGCAGCGCAGCGTCTTCGACAAGTTCATGGAGATGCTCGAGCCTGCCGTCAAGGGAGTTCGCGTCGGTGACCCGTCGGATCGTGACACCGAGATGGGGCCGCTGGTGTCCCGGCCGCATTTCGAGTCGGTGGCCGCCTACGTACCCGACGGTGCCCCGGTGGCCTTCCGCGGTGAGGCCCCCAGTGGTCCCGGATACTGGTTCCCGCCGACGGTGCTCACCCCTGAGCGCGGCGATCGCACCGTGACCGAGGAGATCTTCGGGCCGGTCGTCGCGGTGCTTCCGTTCGACGACGAGGCCGACGCCATCGCGTTGGCCAATGACACCGACTACGGGCTGTCCGGCTCGATCTGGACCGAGAACCTGTCCCGGGCCATGCGGGTATCCCGGGCCGTCGAGTCCGGCAACCTCAGTGTCAACTCGCATTCCTCGGTGCGCTTCAGCACCCCGTTCGGCGGGTTCAAACAATCCGGGCTGGGCCGCGAACTCGGCCCGGATGCCCCGGAACATTTCACCGAAACCAAGAATGTTTTCTTCGCGATTGGGGAGGCCCAGTGAGCCCACAGCACATCGACTTGACCCAACGACTGGCCGGCCGGGTCGCCGTCATCACCGGAGCGGCCAGCGGTATCGGTCTGGCGACGGCACGGCGGATGCGGGCCGAAGGGGCCACCATCGTCGTCGGTGATATCGATCCCAAGGCCGGTGAACCGGTCGCCGACGAACTCGATGGACTGTTCGTCTCGGTGGATGTTTCCGACGAAGGTCAGGTGGACAACCTGTTCGACGCCGCCGCGGCTGCCTACGGATCGGTCGACATCGCGTTCAACAACGCCGGTATCTCCCCGCCCGACGACGATCTCATCGAGAGCACGGAACTTCCCGCCTGGCAACGGGTGCAGGACGTCAACCTCAAGAGCGTCTACCTGTGTTGCCGGGCGGCGCTGCGGCATATGGTGCCGGCTGGCCGCGGATCGATCATCAACACCGCTTCCTTTGTGGCGGTGATGGGTTCGGCGACTTCGCAAATCTCCTACACCGCGTCCAAGGGCGGGGTTCTGGCGATGTCACGGGAACTCGGGGTGCAGTTCGCCCGGCAGGGGATCCGGGTCAACGCGCTGTGCCCGGGGCCGGTGAACACTCCGTTGCTGCAGGAGTTGTTCGCCAAGGACCCCGAGCGCGCCGCCCGGCGATTGGTGCACATCCCGATGGGCCGCTTCGCCGAGCCGGCGGAACTGGCTGCCGCGGTGGCGTTCCTGGCCAGTGACGACTCTTCCTTCATCACCGGCGCCACCTTCCTGGTCGACGGCGGCATCAGCGGCCACTACGTGACGCCGCTCTGAGACGATGGAGGTGTAACACGGTGGCCAGCGACGCGCTGTTGCGCCCGGTCCGGCACGGTAACGCCTTCGAGGAGACGGTGGCGCGGCTGTTGGCCACCATCCGGCTCGGGGTGTTGGCCCCAGGGGACAGCCTGCCGCCGGAACGCGAACTCGCCCTTCGGCTCGCGGTGAGCCGCGGCACCGTGCGTGAGGCCATCAAGTCGCTGTCCGACGCCGGGTACCTGGTGGCTCGGCGCGGTCGGTACGGCGGGACGTTCCTGGCCGACCGGCTGCCACCGGAGAGTGGGAGCGAAGCGAGTGCCAGCCGGGCCGATATCGACGATCTGTTGCGGCTGCGGGAGATTCTGGAAGCCGGTGCCGCCCGGATGGCGGCGAGCAGGATGTCCAGCGTCGCCGAACGCGACGAGTTGCGGTCCCGGGTGGCCGACGTACGTGATGCCGCGCCGGCGGATTACCGGCGATTGGATTCCCGGCTGCATCTGGCGATCGCGGAGGCGGCCGGATGCCCATCGCTGGTCCCACTGGTCGCCGAGAACCGGATGCGGGTCAACGCCCTTCTCGACCACATCCCTCTGCTGCAGCGCAATATCGCGCACTCCGATGAGCAGCACGAGGCGATTGTCTCCGCGATCCTTGCCGGCGACCCGGATCGGGCGGCCACCCTGATGCTCGATCATCTGGCCGGCTCCGCTGCGCTGCTGCATGGTTTTCTCGATTGACCAGTGTTTCTGCGGTGTTACGGCTGTGGACTTTGAGTAATTTTACGGATTCCAAGAACGGTACTCAGTCCCTATCGTTCAGGGCCTGCGGTCCCTATCGCAGGCTGGCTATGTCGTGTCCCTTCGCTGGGGGAGACCCCCTCGGAGGCTGTCGCAGTGCAGTCGTTTAAGGAGACTGGTGTCCACAGGCGAGTTCGAGGGCGTCGACAAATGGGCTGTCGCTGTTGCATGCGCGGCCGAAGATCTCGCCGAACGTCTCCGGGCACTGGCCGACAGATTCGCCGCTCAGCGAAAGTCCACCCGTATTCCCTACGGCAGCGGCTTGGTCGGCGACTGGTTCCGACGCCAGTCACCCAAAGGGTTCGTTCTGGACCCGGTTTCCCGGCAAATGTTGTTGCCGGACGGACGCCTTTGGTCCTACAGCCGCGCTGACGCAAGCCGATTCCCCGCCGGCCGTTTCTACGACGCACGAACTGACTACAGCCGATTTGTCGGCAGCAGATTCTTTCCGGGCGGCCGGGAGTTCGTCTTCCTCGGAGCTAACTTGAGTAAGTACTCCTTTGGAGTCGCCGGACCTGAAGTCGCAGAGCGAGATGAGTCCAGCGGATTGTGCGCCATCCACGGGGAGGGCCCATCTGTCCGATATGTCGTACCAGACGACGCCTTCGCGGCTATCGCGGCTAATGCCGCCACGTCTCGGCCGTTGAAAGTCAGGAGCTAGTACCCAGGAGCTCGTACCTGGTGTCCGGGTTACGGGAGCGGTGAAAGCGGATCGCGGTATGGTCAGCGGGAAAGAGTCGGGCGGTGCGGAAACCGGTGAGATTCCGGTGCGGTCGCGCCACTGTGTTCCTGCCCACCGCCCGCGACGGGCCGGGCGGGGGAGCCAGACCTCCCGCCCGACGTCACCCGCAACGGGGACGCGTCATCCCCAGGAGGTCGCCCGTGGCCATTGGCCGCCTGCTCCGTTCATGGACCCGTCGAGACTGGTCTCAGATCGCCGCACTGCTCGGGGTGGTCGCGGCGCTCCACATCATCGGGTTCGGAATGCTGGCCCTACTGATATCGCGCGGGCACGGCGCTTCGGGTGCCGGTGTGCTGTCGATCGGTGTGGGTGTTGCCGCCTACCTGCTGGGCCTGCGTCATGCTTT
>DAIPYT010000007.1:0-42257 GCA_036782595.1 Mycobacterium sp.
GGCGAGCACGCTGCCGACCAACCTCGCGGCGGCGGCCGCCGGCACCGGCGAGGACAAATACACCACCGCGACCGCCGAGCCGGTCGCATCGGTGCGGCCCGATGCGTTGCGGCTGGTCATACCCGGCACCCTGACGGTCGGCACGTTGTCCGATGCACCGCCGAGCATCTGCATCAACAGCGCGGGCCAGTTCACCGGTTTCGACAACGAGTTGCTGCGGGCCATCGCCGACAAGATCGGTCTGCAGATCAAGTTCGTCGGCACGGACTTCTCCGGGCTGCTGGCCCAAGTCGCGGGCCGCCGCTTCGACGTCGGCTCATCCTCGATCACCACCACCGACGCCCGCCGGCGCACGGTGGGCTTCACCAACGGCTATGACTTCGGCTACTTCTCTCTCGTGGTCCCTGCGGGTTCGTCGATCACGGGCTTCTCCGAACTCGCGCGAGGCCAGCGGATCGGCGTCGTGCAGGGCACCGTGCAGGAGGCCTACGTCATCGACACCCTGGGTCTGGAGCCGGTGAAGTTCCCCGACTACAACACCGTCTACGCCAGCCTCAAGACCCGGCAGATCGACGCCTGGGTGGCCCCGTCCCAGCAGGCGCAGGGGACGGTGAAGGCCGGTGATCCCGCCACCATCATCGAGAACACCTTCAGCCTGGACAACTTCGTGGCCTACGCGGTGGCCAAGGAGAACAAGCCGCTCATCGATGCGCTCAATGCCGGGTTGGACGCCGTGATCGCTGACGGGACCTGGTCGCGGCTGTACTCCGACTGGGTTCCCCGAACGCTGCCGCCGGGCTGGAAACCCGGGTCCAAGGCAGCGCCGCTGCCCGCGCTTCCCGACTTCGCCGCCATCGCCGCGGCAAAGGCCACCGGGGCCGCCGGGGCCGCCGGGGCCGCCGGGGCTGCCGCGGCGTTCGCCGACAAATCGGTACTGAGCCAACTGCGCGAGTCCTTCCTGGACTGGGAGCTCTACAAGAAGGCCATCCCGGACCTGCTCAAGACCGGCCTGCCCAACACCCTGATCCTGACCATCAGCGCCAGCGTGATCGGTCTGCTGCTGGGTCTGGCGCTCGCTGTGGCGGGGATCTCCCGCTCACCGTGGCTGCGCTGGCCGGCCCGCATCTACACCGACATCTTCCGGGGCCTGCCCGAGGTGGTGATCATCCTGCTGATCGGGCTGGGTATCGGCCCGATCGTGGGTGGGCTGACCGGTAACAACCCCTACCCGTTGGGTATCGCAGCACTGGGGTTGATGGCCGCCGCCTACATCGGCGAGATCCTCCGCTCAGGAATCCAGAGCGTGGAAGCCGGGCAGATGGAGGCCTCCCGCGCGCTGGGTTTCAGCTACTCGTCGTCGATGCGGTTGGTGGTGATACCGCAAGGCATCCGCCGGGTGCTGCCGGCGCTGATGAACCAATTCATCTCGCTGCTGAAAGCCTCGTCGCTGGTCTACTTCCTGGGCCTGGTCGCCAGCCAGCGGGAACTGTTCCAGGTCGGCCGAGACCTCAACGCCCAGACCGGCAACCTCTCACCCCTGGTGGCCGCCGGGCTGTTCTATCTGATCCTCACCATCCCGCTGACCCACCTGGTCAACTACATCGATCGCCGGCTCCGCCAGGGCAAGCCCGCCGCCGAAGATCCCGTCCTTGATCCCGCCGCTAACCAGGAGATGGTGTGATGGCCCGCCCACAGTCGGTCTCGTTGGCCGCCAGGGATATTCACCTGTCCTTCGGTTCCAATGCCGTCCTTCGCGGTGTCGACATCGACGTGCCCGCCGGGA
Organism: Mycobacterium sp.; assembly: GCA_036782595.1. GTDB lineage: Bacteria > Actinomycetota > Actinomycetes > Mycobacteriales > Mycobacteriaceae > Mycobacterium. The sequence continues at coordinate 1,784 of DAIPYT010000007.1, forward strand.
CCACCGCCGCCGTCATCGGCCCTTCCGGGTCGGGTAAGTCCACTCTGCTGCGCAGTCTCAACCGGCTCTACGAACCCGACAAGGGCGACATCCTGCTCGACGGCCGCTCGGTGCTCGACGACGATCCGGACAAGCTGCGCCAACGCATCGGGATGGTGTTCCAGCACTTCAACCTCTTCCCGCACAAGAGCGTGCTGGACAACGTCACCCTGGGGCCGCGAAAGCTCAAGGGGCTCTCCACCGATGCCGCACGGGAACTGGCGCTGGACCAGTTGGAGCGGGTCGGCCTGCGGCACAAGGCCGATGCCCGCCCGGGCACCCTGTCCGGCGGTCAGCAGCAACGGGTCGCCATCGCCCGGGCGCTGGCGATGGAGCCTGAGGTGATGTTCTTCGACGAGGCCACCTCGGCGTTGGACCCTGAACTGGTCAAGGGAATCCTCGCGTTGATCGCCGAACTGGGGTCCGACGGGATGACGATGGTGGCGGTGACCCACGAGATGGGCTTCGCCCGGTCGACGGCGGACACCGTGGTCTTCATGGACCGCGGCGTCGTCGTGGAGTCCGGACCACCCGATCAGATCTTCACAACGGCAACCACCGAACGGCTGCAGCGGTTCCTGTCCCAGGTGCTGTGACTAGCCAGTTAGACTGGCAAACCATGTCAGAGAGCCCGTCGCAGCTCACCGCGTTAGCCGGCGACCTGCAACGGGTTCTCGCCAAGCTGGTGACCGTGGTGCGCCGAGGCGACCCCAACCGGGCGTCGCAACCAGACCTCACCATGGCCCAGATCTCGATCCTGCTGACGCTCCTCGACAGTGGTCCGATCCGGATGACCGAACTGGCCGCCCGCGAGCGGGTGCGCACCCCGACCACGACGGTGGCGATCCGCCGGTTGGAGAACCTCGGTCTGGTCAAACGGTCGCGCGATCCCTCGGACATGCGCGCGGTGCTGGTGGAGGTGACCCCGCAGGGACTGGTGCAGTACCAGGAGGCGCTCCAGGCGCGGCGTACTCATCTGGCCGAACTGCTCACCCGGCTTTCCGACGACGAACGGGCCGATCTGGTACGCGCGCTCAAACCCCTTGAGCGGCTTACCGAGGCGGAGAACTAGCCGAGCCAGTCCAACACCGCTGCGGCGGTCCAGGACTGCTGCATGCTGCCCAGTGGCTCACCGGTGAACGGCTCGTAGTACTCGGCGAATGATCCGTCACTGGCCTGCCGCAGGCCTTCCCCGCGCAGCATCAGCGACCGCTCCGACAAACCCCGGCGGGTGAACGCCCACGAGAACAACCAGTTCAAGACCGGCCACACCGGCCCGCGCCAATACTCCCGTGGGCGGAAGTCTTTCGATACCGGCGAGGTCGACGGAACCAGCGCGAACCTCAGGTCCGGGTGGCCGCAGAACCGGGGGCCGTCGAAGATCTTCAACAACGCGCGCTCCTGAGGACGGGACAGCCCGCCACACAGTAGCGGCGCGAACTGCGCTGCCGTCTCGGTACTGATCCAGGACCGGGCGCGAACATCGTAATCCCTTGCCGCACCAGTTCTTTGGTCGACGGTTTCCAATACACCGACCCTGAACCTATCCGCCCAGCCGTATAGATCACGCACGTCAGAGTTGGGACGGTTACAGTCTTCGCCGATAGTGGCCAGCACCTCACAGGCGACGGAAAAGATCGCCGAGACGAAGACGTCCTCCACCGCGAAACTCATCACCGCCGGCAGGCGGGCATCGTCGTAGGCCACCGACTTCATCTCCTCGAGCAGCCACAGATACCGGTCGTACTCGCCGTCGGTGGGCCGCTGTGCGGCGTCGGCGATGATGTTGCTGTCGGCCCGCTCGTACGGGGGCAACGCGTCGGCAATCACGTTGTCGTAGGCGGAATCCCAGCGCGGCGAGTTGTCCATCCCGGACTCCCAGCCGTGATAGAGGGTGACCCGGCCGTGCTGATTGGGATCACGGGCCTCGGCCAGCCACCGATGCCAGCGCATGAGATCGTTCCAGCGCCGGTCGACGAAGGCCTCGGCCACCGCCCGGGTCGAGCGGCCTCGACTGCGAGACCGGTCCAGGATGCGTTGTACCGCGATGGCATGAACCGGCGGCTGAGTGATACCGGAGGTCTGCCGACCCGCCGGGGCATCGGCCGCCAGCGCCCGGCACGCCCACCGATCCGGCCCGGGAAAGTAGCCGTCAACACCGTCGGCGAACACGATGTGCGGGATCATCCCGTTGGCCCACTGCGCCGAGAGCAGGGTGTCGAGTTCGACCACCGCCCGTTCCACGCTCAGCGCCGCGAGGCCCACCGCGACGAACGCCGCGTCCCAACTCCACATATGCGGATAGAGACGGGGCGCGGCGGAGGTCATCACACCCAGGTCGTTACCCCGCAGCAGATAGGCCGCGCGGGCGGCGAGTTGGGTCGGAGCGAAGCCGCGGTCCGGGGGCACGGATTCATTGTGCGGTGCGGGGTGGGTGCGGCGCAGGTCGGTAGGGTGGCTCGCTGTGCCGACAGCATTGATCACCGGGGCCGGCGGCGGTATCGGAGCCGCCATCGCCGAGGCGTTGGCGCCCACCCACACGCTGCTGCTTGCCGGCCGGCCGTCGTCCCGCCTGGATGCCGTCGCCGACCGTTTCGGTGCCACCACCTGGCCGATGGAGTTGACCGACGTCGACCAGATCGATGCCGCCGCCGAGGTTCTCACCGAGTTGGACGTCCTGGTACACAACGCCGGCGTGGCCTACCCGGGTCGAGTGGCCGAGTCGACCCCGGATCAGTGGCGTGCGACCTTCGCGGTCAATGTGACCGGAGCGGTGGCCCTGACCTTGGCCCTGTTACCGGCGTTGCGCGCGGCCCGCGGGCAGGTCGTGTTCATCAATTCCGGATCCGGGATCAACCCCTCCCCCGGTCTGGCGTCGTACTCCGCCAGCAAGTTCGCGCTGCGGGCGTTCGCCGACTCGCTACGGGCCGACGAACCGCTGCTGCGGGTCACCAGCATCCATCCCGGCCGGGTGGACACCGAGATGCAGCGCGATCTGGTGGCCTACGAGGGCGGGGAGTACGACCCGGCGAGGTTTCTGACCCCCGAGACGGTCGCCGGTGTCGTCGCGCAGGTGGTGGCCACGCCGGCGGATGCCCACACCCACGAGGTGATCGTCCGCCCGCGGGGCCCACTCCCCCGCTGATTTGGCGCGGTTTTCACCGCTGAGCGACGATAAGCGCGCCCAAGTGCCTTAGACGACGATGTTGACCAGTCGGCCCGGCACCACGATGACCTTCCGCGGGGTGGCGCCGGCCAGGAACGCCTGCACCTTCTCGTCGGCGAGGGCGACCTGCTCGAGGCTGTCCTGGTCCGCGTCGGCGGCCACCGTGATGTGGCCGCGCACCTTGCCGTTGACCTGAACCGGGTACTCCACGGTGTCAGCCACCAGGTAGCGCTCTTCGGCGACCGGGAACGGGCCGTGCGCCAGCGAATCCTCGTGGCCGAGTCGGCGCCACAATTCCTCGGCCAGGTGCGGCGCCAACGGGGCGGTCATCAGGACCAGCGGCTCCAGAGCGCCGCGCGCGGTGACACCGGCCTTCGTGAGGTGGTTGGTGTACTCGATCAGCTTCGCCGCGGCGGTGTTGTTGCGCAGGTGGGTGTAATCGTCGCGTACGCCCGCGATGGTCCGGTGCAGCACCCGCAGGGTGTCATCGTCGAGTGAGTCTTCAGAAACCCTTGTCGCCCCTGTTGATTCATCCACGACCAGCCGCCACACCCGCTGCAGGAACCGATGCGCGCCGACGACATCCTTGGTGGCCCAGGGCCGGGACGCCTCCAACGGGCCCATCGACATCTCGTAGACCCGCAGCGTGTCGGCGCCGTAGGAATCGCAGATCTCGTCGGGGGAGATCGAGTTCTTCAGGCTCTTTCCGATCTTGCCGAACTCCTGGAAAACCTCCGTCTCGCCATCCGGTCCAGGCAGGAAGAACTTGCCCGCTCGTTCCACCACCTCGGCGGCCGGTACGTAGGCACCGCGGGCGTCGGTGTAGGCGAAGGCCTGGATGTAGCCCTGGTTGACCAACCGGCGGTAGGGCTCCCGCGATGTGACGTGCCCCAGATCGTGAAGCACCTTGTGCCAGAAGCGGGAATAGAGCAGATGCAGCACGGCGTGCTCGACTCCGCCGACGTAGAGATCCACCCCGCCGGGATCTGCGGCTCCGTGCTCAGCCGGCCGGGGACCCATCCAGTAGGCCTCGTTCTCCGGGGCGCAGAACTGCTCGCTGTTATGCGGGTCTGCGTAACGCAACTCGTACCAGGAACTGCCGGCCCACTGCGGCATCACGTTGGTGTCGCGGGTGTAGGTCTGCAGTCCGTCGCCCAGGTCCAGTTCGACATGAACCCAGTCGTGGGCTTTGTTCAGCGGCGGTGACGGTTCGCTGTCCGGGCTATCCGGGTCGAACAGCACCGGCGCGTAATCCTCGATATCGGGCAGTTCCACCGGCAGCATTGAGTCGGGCAGCGGACGGGCCCGGCCGGCGTCGTCATAGACGATGGGAAACGGCTCGCCCCAGTAACGTTGGCGCGCGAACAGCCAGTCCCGCAGTTTGTACTCGACGCGAGCATGGCCCCGGCCGTCGGCCTCCAACCGCTCGGTGATGGCCTTCTTCGCCTCTTCCACGCCGAGGCCGTCGAGGAAACCGGAATTCACCAGGACGCCGGCACCGATGTGGGCCTCCTTCGAAACATCACCGCCGGCAATGACTTCCAGGATCGGCAGGCCGAACTCTGCGGCGAATTCCCAGTCGCGCTGGTCGTGGCCGGGTACCGCCATGATGGCCCCGGTTCCGTAGCCGGCCAGGACGTAGTCGGCAATGAACACCGGGATCTGTTGGCCGTTGACCGGATTGGTGGCGTAGCTGCCGAGGAACACGCCGGTCTTGGTCTTGTTCTCCTGGCGTTCGAGGTCGGACTTTGCGGCGATCGAGCGCCGGTAGTCGGCCACCGCGTCGGCCGGGATCGATGCGGCGCCGGTCCAGCGCGGGTCGACCCCGTCCGGCCACGCAGCGGCGACAATCCGGTCGACCAGTTCATGCTCGGGGGCAACTACGAGGTATGTCGCCCCGAAGAGGGTGTCGGGTCGGGTGGTGAAGACCTCGATATCGGTGCCGCCCGCGGCGGCGAACAGTGCCGCGGCCCCGGTGGACCGCCCGATCCAGTTGCGCTGCATGGCCTTGACCTTGTCGGGCCAGTCCAGCACGTCGAGATCCTCAAGTAGCCGGTCGGAGTAGGCGGTGATCCGCATCATCCACTGCCGCAAGCGCTTCCGGAATACCGGGAAGTTGCCGCGCTCACTGCGACCGTCGGCCGTGACCTCCTCGTTGGCCAGCACCGTACCCAGCCCAGGGCACCAGTTGACCATCGAATCGGCCCGGTACACCAGGCGGTAGCCGTCGATGACGTCGGCTCGTTCGCCTGGGTTCAGTTCCGCCCAGGCCCTGTCTCCGTCGAGAGTTCTTGTTCCGCTGTCGAATTCGGCGATCAGATCGGCGATAGGTCGCGCCTTGTTGTGCTCGGGGTCGAACCAGGCGTTGTAGATCTGGAGGAAGATCCACTGCGTCCAAGTGTAGAAATCGACATCGGTGGTCGAGAAGCTACGTCGCTGGTCGTGACCGAGCCCAAGTCGACCCAGCTGCCGCCGGAAGTTGGCGATATTGGCATCGGTGCGGGTGCGCGGATGGGTGCCGGTCTGCACGGCGTACTGCTCGGCCGGCAGGCCGAAGGAGTCGAACCCCAAGGCGTGCAGCACGTTGCGCCCGGTCATTCGGAAGAAACGTGCATAGACGTCGGTGGCGATATAGCCCAGCGGGTGGCCGACGTGCAGACCCTCCCCCGAGGGGTACGGGAACATGTCCTGGACGAACATCTTGTCCGCCGGAACCGCGGTGCCGTCGGAGGGTGCCAGGGACCCGACCGGGTTGGGGACGTTGAAGGTTCCCCACTGCTGCCAGTTCTCCTGCCAGTCCCGCTCGATGCGGTCCGCCAACTCCGCGGTGTAGCGATGCGGAGGTACGTCTCCCCCGTCAGCGGTGCTCATCGGCGATTCCGTCACGAGACACAGGGTATCGGTCGGCAACGGCTCGGTATCGGTTGCGTCGCAGCCCGGTCAGGGGTTGGTTCCAGGTCGGTTCCAGCCCTGTCGAGTGCCCTGCATCGCTGTTTAGAGTCGGGCAAGGAAGGGGGCTGCGGAGCACGAGCTGCGCCGCCCAACCTGCGAACAAGGACATCAGCGATGAACACGAATGCCCGTACCTGGCGGGTGGTGCTTGGTGGTGTTGCCGCCGGTTCTGCGGCAGTCATTGGGTTCACCGGCGCCAGCGCCTCGGCTGAGCCGGTCCTGCCCGCGCCGCCCGCACCCGCCCCCGTCACGGTGACCCAGACCGTCACCGTCACCCCTCAGGCCGCGGCGGCCGCCCCGGCCGCCACTCCCGAGGCGGCGCCTGCCGCCCCGGCCGCACCCGCCACACCCGCTGCGGCTCCGGCCGCGCCGGAGACCCCTGTCACGCCCGTCCCGGCAGCCGCGGCCCCGACGACGGTGGTCGCCCAGCCGGCCGAGCCACCGCTACAGGCGGCAACGTCAGGCACGATGGCGGAATTCTTCAAGGACAAGAACGTGGCTCTGGAACCGCAGAAGGCGACCGGATTCACCGCGCTGAACATCGCGCTGCCGGTGCCGACGGGCTGGAGCGTGGTGCCCGACCCCAACGTCCCCGACGCCTTCGGCGTGATCGCCGACCGCCAGGGCGGCGACGGCCTGTACACCTCCAACGCCCAGTTGCTGGTCTACAAATTGGTCGGCGACTTCGATCCGCGGGAGGCCATCACCCACGGTTACATCGACAGCCAGAAATTGAGGGCGTGGCAGTCCACATCGGCCTCGCTGGCGGAGTTCGGCGGCTTCCCGTCGTCGATCATCACCGGGACCTACCGCGACGGGGATATGACGCTGAACACCTCGCGTCGCTACATCATCGCCAAGACGGGAACCGACAACTACCTGCTGTCGCTGTCGGTGACCACCGCCGCGAATCAGGCGGTGGCCGCCGCAACCGCCACCGACGGGATTCTCAACGGGTTCCGGGTTACCGATCCGGCCGCCGTGCCGCCGGCCGCACCCGCGCCCGCTGCACCGGCACCGACGCCAGCTGCACCCGCACCTGCTGCGCCTGCGCCCGCTGCACCCGCACCCGCACCTGCTGCGCCGGCGCCCGCACCAGCGCCTGCGCCGGCTGCTCCCGCCCCCGCGGACCCGGGCATCCCGCCCGTTTCGGTTGCGGTGCCCGCACCGGCCGTTGATCCGGCCACCGCGGTGGCCGCCACGGTGCCCGCGCAGTAGCACCCGGCGCGGCTCGTATTGTGGGCCCATGGTTGTCGCGGCTGTCGTGTGTCTGGGCCTGGCCGTCCTGATCGGCGGGTCGGGTCTTTGGACATTGCGTCGGCCGGAGCCGGCCGACCTCACCGGACTGGCGCTGCGCGCAGTGGCACCGACCCAGGTGGCGGCCGGTGTCATGCTCGCCGCGGGCGGGGTCGTCGGCTTGGCGGCGCCCCATCGCATCGGCCTGATCGGGCTGATCGTCGGCGGGGTGGGGGCCGTCGCGACCATCGCGGCAGGCTCCTGGCAGGGCGCCCGCTACGTCGAGCGAAAGCAGTCGGCGGGCGGCTGCGGTTCCGGCGAAGGCTGCGGCGGCTGCGCCAAGGTGTGCGGGTCCGGCAGTCCTAACTAGCCGGACCGGATCAGTTGCGACTGAGGTCGATGGGGTGTGTCGCAAGCATCGCCAACGGCATGGGTTGGCGGCGCATCACCCGCGACCACAGATCCACCCTGGGGGCGACCAGGACGTCTGAGGGCAACGCCGACAAGACAATCCAGTCGTCCCGCTCGATTTCACCGTCGAGCTGACCGATGGTCCACCCGGAGTATCCGGCGAAGATCCGCACGCCCTCGACCATGGTGGCGATCATGTCCGGGTCGGCATCGAGATCCACCATGACGATCCGGCCGGCGACATGCCGCAGACCTGAAACCCCGTCCGGGTCGGCACCGACCCGCAGCGTGCCGAGGCACAGCGCCGCATCACGTTTGACCGGGCCGCCGATGAACATCGTCTTGGGTTTGGCAACCAGATCCGACCATTGTGGAAGCACGTTGTAGATCGCGGTCTCGCTGGGGCGGTTGAGCACCACTCCCAGGGTGCCGCCGTCGTTGTGTTCCACGACGTAGATGACGCTGCGGCGGAACGTCGGCTCCATCAGATCGATATTGGCGAGCAGCAACGTGCCAGCCCGCACCCGATTCGCCGCGGGCGCCGCGTAATGGTCCCCCGTCTCCTCGGGATCCTCGGACTGCGCCATCCCACCATAATGACACGCCTCCGAAACACGCCCCAAGGCCTCGAACAGGCTCGCGGGAGATACCGGGCGCAGCGGTGTTTGTAGTGTGAATCAGTGGTAGATGCCCCAGCTTCCGGGTCGCTGTGGCGATCGGTGCGGAGCCTGCCCGACTTCTGGCGGCTCCTGGAGCTACGGGTGGCGAGCCAGTTCGGCGACGGACTTTTCCAGGCCGGGTTGGCCGGCGGTCTGTTGTTCAACCCGCAACGGGCTGCCGACCCGTGGGCGGTGGCCGGTGCCTTCGCGGTGCTGTTCCTGCCGTACTCGCTGCTGGGTCCATTCGCCGGGGCATTGCTGGACCGCTGGGACCGTCGCGGCGTGTTGATTGCCGCCAACGCCGCACGGGTGCTGGCCGTACTGGCCGTGGCGGCACTACTCGCCGTGGGCGCCCGCGACTTGTTCGTCCTTTGCGGCGCACTGATGGTCAACGGCTTCAGCCGCTTCGTCACCTCGGGGCTTTCCGCCGCGCTACCCGACGTGGTTCCTCGCGACCAGATCGTCACGATGAATTCCGTGGCCACCGCAACCGGCGCCGCGGCCACGTTCCTGGGCGCCAATTTCATGCTGCTGCCCCGCTGGCTGGTTGGCAGCGGCGACACTGCGGCGGCCACCATCATTTTTCTGGTGGCGATCCCGGTTGCGCTCGCCTTCCTGCTGTCGCTGCGGTTCCGCCCGCACGTCCTGGGTCCCGACCACACGGCGGTCCACGGTTCGCCGTTCTATGCGGTGGCGACCGGCTGGGCATACGGGATCCGGGCCGTCAAGGCGACCCCGCCGGTGGCTGCGACGTTGTCCGGCCTGGCCGCCCACCGCATGGTGTTCGGCATCAACTCGCTGCTGGTGCTGGTGATCGTTCGGCACACCGGGGAGGCCGCGGGCTTCGGTGGCCTGGGCACCGCGGTGGTGTTCGTCGCAGCCACCGGCAGCGGGTCGTTTCTGGCCAACGTCTTGGCACCACCGGCGATCCGGAGGTGGGGGCGGTACGCGACGGCCAACCTCGCTCTGTTTTCCGCCGCGCTGGTCCAACTTGCCGGGGCCACTTTGGATTTGCGGGTCATGGTGTCGTGCGGCTTTCTGCTCGGGTTGGCCGGTCAGATGGTCAAGCTGTGCGCGGACTCCGCCATGCAGATCGACGTTGACGACGCGTTGCGGGGACACACCTTCGCCGTCCAGGACGCCCTGTTCTGGATGTCCTTCATCATCGCGATCTCCGCGGCCGCGGCGGTGATCCCGGCCGACGGCCGCTCGGCGGCATTGGCACTGTCGGGTTCGGTGGTCTACCTGGTCGGTCTCGCTGTCCACGCCGGGGTGGGCAGGCGCGCGAACTAGGCTGTGCGGGTGACAGTTCTGGATGCCCTCGTCGACGACCTGCACGAGGAGAGCGAGGCCCTCGACGCGCTGGTCGCCTCGCTTTCCCCCGAACAATGGCGCACACCCACACCGGCACCGGGCTGGACCATCGCCCACCAGATCGGGCATCTGCTGTGGACCGATCGCGTCGCTCTGATCTCCATCACCGACGAGCCCACCTTTCTGCACATGGTCGCCGACGCACAGAGCGTGATGCTGACCTTCGTCGACGACGCCGCCGAGGAGGCCGCCGCGACGCCTCCCGGTGAGTTGCTGACCGAGTGGCGCAGCGGTCGCACCGCGCTGCACGCCGCTCTGCGCGCCGTCCCGGAGGGGCGCAAGCTGGCGTGGTTCGGCCCGCCGATGAGTGCCCCGTCAATGGCGACCGCGCGACTGATGGAGACCTGGGCGCACGGACTGGACGTTGCCGATGCGCTGGGGGCGCAGGTCGCGCCCTCTGCACGGCTGAAGTCGATCGCTCATCTCGGTGTGCGGACCCGCGACTTCGCATTCACCGTGCACGGGTTGACCCCGCCGGCCGAGCCGTTCCGGGTGGAGCTGACCGCACCCGACGGAAGCCTGTGGGCGTGGGGTCCCGAGGACGGCGGTCAGAAGGTGACGGGTTCGGCGATGGACTTCTGCTCCCTGGTGACCCAGCGTCGACCCCGCAGCGAACTGGACGTGGTGGCCGTGGGGGTGGATGCGCAGAAATGGCTGACGATCGCCCAGGCCTTCGCGGGCCCGCCCGGCGCGGGGCGCTGATCGTCGAAAGTGCGCTGGGATCGAGCACTTCGGCGAATATTCGCGAAGGAGCCGATCTGTATGCACTCTCGGCGCGTCAGAGCGGTCCGGCGGCGTCCGCCGCCCCGTCCCCATCGGAATCATGCAGCCTCAGATCCCACTGCCCGTCGCCGTCGGTATCCAGATACCCGGTATCACCGGATATCGCCCGGTCGGCCAGACCGTCGCGGTTGACGTCGAAGACCCTGTCCACGGCGCCGTCACCATCGACGTCGGCGGGCCCGGTGTGCTCGACGCCGTCGACGGAAAACCAGCGCACCGGTGTTTCCTGCGCACCGGACCGCGCCCACGTGCCGGTGCCATCGTCGGTGTAGCGGCTCTCGGGGACGCTGTCATCGTCGAGGTCCAGGACGGCGTGGTCGGCCAGCCCGTCACCGTCGTCGTCGGCCATCAGATCGTCGAGCAATCCGTCGCCGTCCAGGTCCAGCGCGGCCGGCCCGCTCCATATCGACACCGAGCCGTCTCCGGCATCCAGGCAGTAATCCATACCCGGTTAGACGCATCGGGCGGGCCCGGCGTTCCACGCCAATCAGACCCCGGCGTTCCACGCCGATCGGGCTCTGCGGTTCCACGCCGATCGGGCTGTGCGGTTCCACGCCAATCAGGCCCGACCGTTCCACCACGCGATCAGTTCGGCGGTCGCCTCCTCCGGCGAGAGCGGCCCGCGGTCCAGGCGTAGCTCCTTGAGGTACGTCCACGCCTGCCCGACCTGCGGGCCGGCCGGGATGCCGAGGATCTCCATGATCGCGTTGCCGTCCAAGTCCGGGCGCACCCGCGCCAAGTCCTCCTTGGCCTCCAACTCGGCGATCCGGGCTTCGAGGCTGTCGTAGTTGGCCTGCAGCCGGGCCGCACGCTTCTTGTTGCGGGTCGTGCAGTCGGCGCGAACCAGCTTGTGCAGCCTCGGCAGCAGCGGTCCGGCGTCGGTCACGTAGCGGCGCACCGCGGAGTCGGTCCACCGGCCGTCCCCGTAGCCGTGGAAGCGCAGGTGCAGATACACCAACTGGGAGACGTCGTCGACCATCTGCTTGGAGTACTTCAGCGCCCGCATCCGCTTACGGACCATCTTGGCGCCGACGACCTCGTGGTGGTGAAAGCTCACGCCGCCGTCGGATTCGTGGCGGCGGGTGTCCGGCTTACCGATGTCGTGGAGCAGCGCGGCCCATCGCAGCACCAGATCCGCGCCAGCGGAATCATCCCCCGAGTCGCTGGGCTCCAGCGCCATCGCCTGCCGCAGCACAGTCAGCGAATGCTGGTAGACGTCCTTGTGCTGGTGGTGCTCATCGATCGCCATCCGCATCCCGCCGACCTCGGGCAGCACCACATCACCCATTCCGGTCTGGACCATCAGATCGATACCCGCGACCGGGTCCGCGCCCAGCAGCATCTTGTCGAGTTCGACAGCCACCCGTTCGACGGTGATCCGGGACAGCTGCGGGGCCATGTCGACGATCGCCCGCCGGACCCGGTCGGCGACGTCGAACTCCAGTTGGGAGACGAACCGCGCGGCACGCAGCATACGAAGCGGATCGTCGCCGAAAGACACCTCCGGTGCCGCGGGCGTGTCCAGAATCCGCCGGCGCACCGCATCCAGGCCGCCGAGCGGGTCCAGGAACTCCCCCGGCCCATCCGCGGTGATCCGCACCGCCATCGCGTTGGCGGTGAAGTCGCGGCGCACCAGATCGTCCTCGAGCCGCTCCCCGAAACGCACCTGCGGATTGCGGGACAGCTGGTCATAGCTGTCGGCCCGGTAGGTGGTGATCTCCAGGCGAAGTCCGGCCTTGCCGACGCCGACGGTGCCGAAGTCGATCCCGGTGTCCCACATCGCGTCGGCCCACGGCCGCACGATGTGCTGCACCTCCTCCGGCCGGGCGTTGGTGGTGAAATCAAGATCGGTGGTCAGCCGGCCCAGCACCGCATCGCGAACACTGCCGCCGACGAGGTACAGATCGCGGCCGGCCAGCGCGAACCGGCCACCGATCTCCCGCAGCACGTGGCCGTGCCGGTTGAGTTCGACGGCGGCGCGAGTCAACAGCTCGGCATCGTCGGTGGCATCAGGCACGTCCGGTGAGCCTAGTGCCAGAACTGGCCTGCCCCGAACCGGCGAGTGCGGCCACGGTCGGGCTCATCGTGCCAGCTACTATCGCTTGGGTGTCGGAGGGCGAAGGAGCCAAACCACGGCGGCGCCGAGGCCGGCGGCGCGGGCGCCGTGCGGGCACCCCCCACGAGCAGGCCGAACAGCGCCCCGCAGCCCCGCAAGCCATTCCGGAATCTTCGTCCGTCGCCGCGCATTCTCCGTTCGATTCCCCGTCCGCCTCCCCATCCGACTCGAAGTCGGGTCCGAGCAGCCCGCCACGCCCGCGTCGTCCCTCCTCCCAGCGGCTGCGGACGGTCCGGGAGACCTCGGCCGGAGGACTGGTCATCAACGGCATCGACCGCCCCCGTGAGGAGCAGACGGCCGCCCTGATCGGCCGCGTCGACCGGCGCGGCCGGATGCTGTGGTCGCTACCCAAAGGCCACGTCGAGCAGGGCGAGACCGCCGAGCAGACTGCCATCCGGGAAGTCGCCGAGGAGACCGGGATCCACGGCCACGTACTGGCCGCCCTGGGCAGCATCGACTACTGGTTCGTCGCCGAGGGCCGCCGGGTGCACAAGACCGTGCACCACTATCTGCTGCGGTTCTCCGGCGGTGAGCTGTGCGACGAGGACCTCGAGGTGACCGAGGTGGCCTGGGTGCCGGTGACCGAACTTCCCGACCGGCTTGCCTATGCCGACGAACGACGCCTGGCCAAGGTGGCCCATGAACTCATCGAACGGCTGCAATCGGACGGACCGGCGGCACTGCCGCCCTTGCCACCGTCGGCCCCGCGCCGCCGCCGACAAACACACTCCTCGACCCACTCCCATACCCGCAACAGCCCGTCCGATGACGAGGCGTCCGGTGAGTACCGGGCGAACGGCTGCGGTCCGGGCGCGTGACGGCGCCCCAGCGGCGCACCGCGATTGCCGCACTCATCGGGCTTCTTGCGCTGCTGCTGAACCTCTCTCCCCCGGTGGCGGCCGAGGCGGATTCACCGGCCGTCCTGGCGGTCCGGCTCGACAGTGTGACCCCCGACGTGATCACCACCTCCAGCGAACCGACCGTCACGGTGACCGCGACGGTGACCAACGTCAGCGACCGACCGGTCCGCGACGTGATGGCCCGACTGGAGCGCAGCGCCGCGGTGACGTCGTCCGCGGCACTACGCACCACCCTCTACGGTGGCGGCCAGTTCAACCCCGTCAGCGAATTCGTCAATGTCACCGGCGAACTCGACCGTGGTCAGGCAGCGGGGTTCACGTTCGCGGTCCCGCTCCGAGCGGCTGAGCAGGATTCGCTGGACATCGACCAACCGGGGGTCTACCCGCTGCTGGTCAGTGTCGACGGCACTCCGGAGGACGGCGAGGCCAGCCGGCAGGACGAGACGCGCTTCCTGCTGCCGGTGACCGGTGTACCGCCCGACCCGACCAATTCCTCGGGTAACACGCTCACCGACGCCGTCCCGCCGGACACCACCAAACCGGTGGCGATGACGATGCTGTGGCCACTGGCCGACAAGCCGCGCCTGGCGCCCGGCGTTCCCGGCGGCACCAACCCGGTCCGCCTGATGAACGACGATCTCGCGGTCTCCCTTGCTGCCGGCGGCCGACTGGACACCCTGCTCGGTGCGGCCGAGTTCGCCACCAGCCCCGGGGCCATCGACCCCAACACCGGCATCGACCGCGCGCTGTGTCTGGCGGTCGACCCCGACCTGTTGGTCACCGTCAACGCGATGACGGGCGGCTACGTCGTGGCCGACGCGCCGAACGGGCTCGGCACCGCCGCCCACCCCGGCACCGGACAGGCCGCCGCGGTTGCCTGGCTGGACCGGCTGCGCGGGCTGGCGCGCCGGATGTGCGTGGTCGCCACGCCGTACGCGCAGGCCGACCTCGGTGCGCTCTACCGGATCGGCGACCCCGCGTTGAGTTCGGCGGCCATCGCCGCCGGGGCCGACATCGTGGACAAGATTCTCGGTGTCGCCTCCACCCGGGGTGCCACTGTCCTGGGCGACGGTCCGCTCACCGCAGCCGGCGCCAACCTGCTTGAGATGCAGGCGCCGACCGTTGCGATCGCCCCGTCCGATTCCGGGGAGGCCACCGCGGACCTCGCCGTGCGGCGGCTCTCGAGCCAGGTCGTGCTGACACCGTTCGACCCCGCGCTGGGCGCAGCGCTGGCCGGTGTGGGCACCGACCCGGCGGTGCCGGCCTATCTGGACGATTCGATCGCCGTCCCGGTCAACCGCGACTCCCCCGTCGCACGTCGCCAGGACGCCGTCGCCGCCATGGTGTGGCGCGCCCTGCAACCCGAGCGCGAACCCCGCACCCAGATCCTGCTGCCGCCGCTGAAGTGGAGCCCGCAACCCGATGACGCCCGGGCGATGCTCACCGCTTTGGCCAACACCCTGCGCTCGGGCCTGGCGACTCCACGGCCACTGGGCGCGGTGATCTCCGAGTCCCTCGCCGTTCGGCCGCCGGAACAACCGGGGGTCGACTTGCCCACCGAGGTCCCGGGCCGGTTCGACGACGATGTGATCGACACCATCCGGGCGGCCGCCGGCCGCCAGGGGGGTCTCACCGCGGCGTTGGCCACCGATGCCCGAACCGGACTGACCGGCCCCCAGTACACCGCTCCCCTGCGCGAGGACATGCTGCGGGCGCTGAGTCAGACCGAGCCCCCCACGACGCGCAATGACGTTGCGCGCCAACGCCTTGCCGTCGTTTCGGCGACCATTGAGGACCTGTTCCGGGCGGTGCGAATCGTCAACCCGGGCGACTCTTACACGTTGGCAACCGAGCGCAGCGCACTGCCGCTGGCATTGCGTAACGACCTCGGGGTACCGATCCGGGTGCGGCTGCAGGTCGACGTCCCACCCGGTATGACGGTGACCGACATCGGCGAGCAGGAGGTGCCACCCGGGTACCTGCCGTTGCGGGTGCCGGTGGAACTGCATGTGACCCAGCGCGTCGCGGTGGACGTCACGCTGCGCACCCCCGACGGTCTGCAACTCGGCGACTCGGTGCGGCTTTCTGTGCACTCCAACGCCTACGGCAAACTGTTGTTCGCCATCACCCTGGCCGGCGGCGCGGTGCTGGCACTGTTGGTCGGGCGTCGTCTCTACCATCGCTTCCGCGGCCAGCCCGACCGGGCCGACCTTGACCGGCCCCGAGTCCCGCCCGGGAAGGACCGCCCAGGAATGGCCCGCCCAGGAATAGACCGCCCAGGATTAGACCGATGAGCCAGCCCCGGGGAGACACCGGGACCCGGCCGGAGCGCGAGCAACTCTCCGATGCCGCGGTGGTGTCGCGTTCGTGGGGAATGGCGTTTGCCACCCTGGTCAGCCGGATCACCGGATTCATCCGGATCGTCCTGTTGGCCGCCATCCTCGGTGCCGCGCTCTCCAGCGCGTTCACGGTGGCCAATCAACTGCCGAACATGATCGCGGCGCTGGTGCTCGAGGCGACCTTCACGGCGATCTTCGTCCCGATCCTGGCCCGTGCCGAGCGTGACGACGCCGACGGTGGCGAGGCCTTCGTCCGGCGGCTGGTCACACTGGCCACCACCGTCCTGCTCATCGCCACCGTGCTGTCGGTCGCGGCCGGCCCGCTTCTGGTGCGGCTCATGCTGGGCGGGGACCCCAAGGTCAACCAGCCGCTGACGACCGCGTTCGCCTATCTGTTACTGCCGCAGGTGATCTTCTACGGTCTGACGTCGGTGTTCATGGCGATCCTCAACAACCGCAACGTATTCGGGCCACCGGCCTGGGCGCCGGTTGTGAACAACGTCGTCGCTATCGCGACGCTCGGGCTCTATCTCGTTGTCCCGGGCGAGCTTTCGCTCGATCCGGTCCGGATGGGCAACGCCAAGCTGTTGGTGCTCGGGATCGGTACCACCCTCGGCGTCGTTGCCCAGGCCGCGGTGCTGCTGATCGCGATCCGGCGGGAGCGCATCAGCCTTCGG
The DNA here is from genome assembly GCA_036782595.1 of Mycobacterium sp. Classification (GTDB taxonomy): domain Bacteria; phylum Actinomycetota; class Actinomycetes; order Mycobacteriales; family Mycobacteriaceae; genus Mycobacterium. Next base: position 18,396 of record DAIPYT010000007.1, read on the forward strand.
CCGCTGTGGGGGATCGACGACCGGCTCAGGCGGTTCGGGACCATGGCCGCCGCCATGGTGCTGTACGTGCTGATCAGTCAGATCGGTCTGATCGTCGGCAACCAGATCGCCAGTACCGCGGCCGCGTCGGGGCCGGCCATTTACAACTACGCCTGGCTGGTGCTGCAACTGCCGTTCGGGATGATCGGTGTGACGATCCTGACGGTGGTGATGCCGCGATTGAGCCGCAACGCCGCCGCCAACGACAACCCTGCGGTGCTCGCCGACCTGTCGCTGGCGACCCGGCTCACCATGGTCACGCTGATACCAGTGGTGGCCTTCATGACGGTGGCCGGACCGGCGGTCGGCACCGCGCTGTTCGCCTACGGGAAGTTCGGCGAAGTCGACGCCAACTATCTGGGGATGGCGATCGCCCTGTCGTCGTTCACCCTGATCCCCTACGCTCTGGTGCTGCTTCAGCTACGGGTGTTCTACGCCCGCGATGATCCATGGACTCCCATCCTGATGATCGTCGCGATCACCGCGGTCAAGATCGTCGCCTCACTGATCGCCCCGCATCTGACCGATGATCCGGAATTGGTCGCCGGCTATCTGGGCACCGCCAACGGCATCGGATTCGTCGCCGGCGCGGTGCTCGGCCATCTGCTGTTGCGCAGATCCCTTCGGCCGCCTGGGGGACGCCTGGTGGACCCGGCGGTGACCCGCACCGTGCTGATCACCACGGCGGCGTCGGTGCTCGCGGCACTCACCGCGGCGGCCGTCGACCGGGCGCTGGGGTTGCAGGAGCATCTGACCGTGCGCGGCGGGGGCGCCGGATCGATGCTGCGCCTTGCCATCCTGGCCGGCATCGGACTGCCCATCCTGGCCGCGGTGATGCTGACCGCCCGAGTTCCGGAGGCAGTGGCCGGTTGGGCCGCCCTGAAGCGCCGAATCAGCCGCGGCGGCGGCGCGGCCGAGACCGATCCGGCCCCGCCACACGATTCCCACCTGCCCCAGAAGCAACCCCTTGTCACGTACCCTGAAGCCACGGCGCGCGGCGCCGACACCCCAGCCCACACCGGGAAAGGACCGGAGCTGAGCGATCACCCCCCGGCCACGCCTGCCAACCCGCCCGGCGACGCGACGGCGAAGATCCCGCGGCAGGTCGCCGACGATTTCCAGCCGGACGTGGCGGCACGGCCTTCGGCGGATACCCGCTCGGTGGCCGGTAGCCCACGCATCGCCCTGCCATTGGCCCCGGGGGCAACCGTCGCAAACGGGCGCTACCGGCTACTGGTGTTCCACGGCGGACCGGCCGGGCTGCAGTTCTGGCAGGCCCTGGACACCGCCCTGGACCGTCAGGTCGCATTGACCTTCATCGACCCGGAGCGCACGATGTCCGGCGAGCAGGTCGACGCCATCCTCACCCGCACTCAGCAACTCAGTCGGGTCCAGCGCCCCGGGTTGGCCCATATCCTCGACGTCACCCCGATCGACAACGGTGGCGGACTCGTTGTCTCCGAATGGATTCGGGGCGGATCGCTGAAGGAGGTCGCAGCCACCGCACCGTCGGCGGTCGGCGGGGCGAGGGCCATCCAGTCACTGGCCGCGGCAGCCGACGAAGCGCACCGGGCCGGGGTGGCGCTGTCCGTCGACCACCCCAACCGGATCCGGGTCAGTATCGACGGCGACGTCGCGCTGGCCTTCCCGGCCACACTGGCCGACGCCACCCCCGCCCAGGACCTCCGCGGCATCGGCGCGGCGCTCTACGCGCTGCTCGTCGACCGCTGGCCACTGCCGGAGACCGGAACCCGAAGCGGCCTGATGCCCGCCGATCGGGATCCCTCCGGTGAACCGGTCGAACCCCGTGCCCTCAACGGCGCCATCCCGTTCCCGATCAGTTCCGCAGCGGTCCGCGCGGTCGAACCGGGCGGCGGTATCAGCAGCGCACCGACGCTGCTGAATCTGCTGCAACAGGCGACCGCACAAGCCGAACGAACCCAGCGGGTGGAACCCCTCGCTCCGCCGGCACCGGGGCAGCAGGTCGGCCCGCCCGTCGCCCAGCCGTCGGCACCCCGATCTCTTCACGCGCAGGGACCTCTTCCCGCGCAGGGACCTCTTCCCGCGCAGGGACCTCTTCCCGCGCAGGGACCCGCGCCACGACGGGAGCCGGCGCTTGAGCAGCCGCGCGATATCGGCCCGGAGGCCCAGGCCCAGCGCAAGCGCAAGTTGATGATCGGGATCGGGGTAGGCACCGCGATACTGGCGGTAGCCCTCCTTCTGCTGGGAACCTTCCTTCGAAGCGTCTTCGGCGATGTGGGTGACGGCGGGCTCAAGGGTGAACAGCTCGGCCTCAACACGACCGCGGCGGCGGGCAAGGAAAGCACCGGGCCGATGGTGGAACCCGTTGCGGCCACGGTCTTCTCCCCCGGGGGTGGAGCGGACGCGCCCAACCTCGCTGGACTAGCCATCGACGGCGATCCCGCCACGGTCTGGCCGACGGACACCTACACCGACTCCGTGCCGTTCCCCGGCTTCAAGAACGGCGTCGGCCTGATGCTTCAACTCCCCGAGCCGACGGTGATCGGGAGCATCGGCATCGGTGTGTCCAGCACCGGGACCCAGGTCCAGATCCGGTCAGCCACCTCGGCCAGTCCGGCGAGCTTGGAGGACACCACCCTGCTGACCGGACCGACGCTACTCAAACCGGGCACAAACACGATCTCGGTACCCTCGGCGGCGCCGACCTCCTATGTGCTGGTGTGGATCTCGACGCTGGGCCAGGTGGGTGGCAAGAGCCGGACGGACGTCTCCGAGATCACCGTCCGCGCCGCCGGTTCCTAACCTCCGCGACCGCGGGTGAAGTGCCGGCGGGCGGCGCGCTGATTAATGTCCGCGCCGTGCCCAGCTTGTCGGACCGTAGCGACGGTGAATTGCTCTACGCCCATATCGCCGGCGATCGCGACGCATTCGGGGAGCTGTTTCGCCGCCACCACGATCAGCTCTACCGCGTGGCACGGCGGAGAGTTCGCACCCCCGAGGACGCCCACGACGCGGTCCAGGACGCCATGCTTTCCGCCCATCGTGCCGCCAGGTCGTTCCGCCACGATGCCTCGGTCGGCAATTGGCTCACCCGGATCGTGGTGAACAGCTGTCGGGACCGCCTGCGCCGCAACGCTGTTCGTCCGACCGTCACGCTCAGTCCTGAGCACTGCCCACCGGTGGCTGACGGCACCGACCGACTGGAGACCGCGCTGGTGATCCGCCAAGCGCTGCAGCGGCTACCGGAGCAGCAGCGCGCTGCCGTCGTGGCAATCGATATGCGCGGATACTCGGTGGCCGATGCCGCCGCACTGTTCGAGGTGGCCGAGGGCACCGTCAAGAGCCGGTGCGCCCGCGGCCGGGCCCGGCTGGCCGGCCTGCTGGCCCAGCCGGGCCTGTGGGCGGCACACTGATCGCGTGGACGTTCACCGGCCGGGGCCGCACACCGTGACCGGCTGGCCCGAGTCGGGCCGGCCCGCGCACGCCGCCCAGCCGTGGCAGCCGCCGGGCCGGGCGGCCACCGCCGCCGGTGTCGGTGTCGCGCTCCTGCTGGTTGTTGTCGGGGTGGGTGCCGCGTCGTGTCTGGGATCTCTCGGGCCGTCGAAGAGCACACCGACCAGCGCCAGTCTGATCACCGTCACGCCGGCAGTCTCTTCGACCGCAGGGCGACCTTGACGCACGTCCGGGAACAGGCGCGCCTACCCTGTTGTTTGACCATGTATCGCAGAAAGAGCAGGTATGAGCGACCAAGTGCATGACGTCATCGTGATCGGATCCGGGCCGGCCGGTTACACCGCGGCCATCTACACCGCGCGCGCCGAATTGCGGCCGCTGGTCTTCGAGGGGACATCGTTCGGTGGCGCCCTGATGACCACCACGGAGGTGGAGAACTACCCCGGTTTTAGGTCCGGGATCATGGGTCCGGATCTGATGGACGAGATGCGCGAGCAGGCCCTGCGGTTCGGTGCGGACCTGCAGATGGACGACGTCGAATCGGTGTCGCTGGAGGGTCCGGTCAAGAAGGTGGTGACCGCTGGAGGCGAGACGCACCTGGCGCGGGCGGTGATTCTGGCCATGGGAGCGGCGGCCCGCTATCTCGGCGTACCGGGCGAACAGGAGTTACTGGGACGCGGGGTGAGCGCCTGCGCCACGTGCGACGGATTCTTCTTCAAGGATCAGGACATCGCCGTCGTCGGCGGCGGCGATTCCGCCATGGAGGAGGCGACTTTCCTCACCCGGTTCGCCCGCAGTGTCACCCTGGTGCACCGTCGCGACGAGTTCCGTGCGTCCAAGATCATGCTGGAACGCGCGCGCTCCAACGAGAAGATCACCTTCCTGACCAACACCGCTGTTGTAGCAGTAGAAGGCGACACCACCGTGACCGGACTGCGGGTGCGCGATGTCCTCAGCGGCGAGGAGTCCACACTGCCGGTGACCGGTGTGTTCATCGCCGTCGGTCACGATCCGCGATCGGAACTGGTCCGTGACGTCCTGGACTCCGACCCGGGCGGCTATGTCCTGGTCCAGGCCGGCAGCACAGCCACTTCGGTGCCCGGCGTGTTCGCCGCAGGCGATCTGGTGGACCGGACTTACCGGCAGGCGATCACCGCGGCGGGCAGCGGTTGCGCCGCCGCGATCGACACCGAACGATGGCTCGCCGAAGCCCACGATTCTGACAGCACAGGCAGCACCGCGATGATTGGAGCACAGCCGTGAGCACCGTGACCGTGACCGACGGCGACTTCGCCGAAACTGTCTTGGCCAGCACTACACCCGTTCTGGTCGACTTCTGGGCGGCGTGGTGCGGGCCATGCCGGATGGTGGCCCCGGTGTTGGAGGAGATCGCCGCGGAGAAGGCCGGTGCGCTGACGGTGGCAAAGGTCGACGTCGACGCCAACCCCGCGACCGCCCGTGATTTTCAGGTCGTCTCGATTCCGACCCTGATCCTGTTCAAGGGCGGCAAGCCGGTGAAGCGCATCGTCGGCGCCAAGGGCAAAGCGGCTTTGCTGCGGGACCTCGACAGCGAACTTTAGCTATCGTCTCCGGCGGTCCGGCAGAGACGAATTCGTTACCTGCGGATCCGCCGGACGGTTTGGCGCAATGGCCGTTTCTTCTGCGACAATGCCTGTCATGTCCAGTCCCGGCGACGGCCCCGATCTGCTGCGCCGCGGGGACCGTGGCGGCGCGGTGATCGAGATCCGCGCGGCGTTGGCCGCCCTTGGCCTGCTGGAGAATCCCGACGACGATCTCACCACCGGCAAGCAGGTCGCCGTGGATTTCTTCGACGCCGAGCTCGACCATGCGGTGCGTGCCTTCCAGCAGCGGCGCGGCCTTCTCGTCGACGGCGTGGTCGGGCCCGCCACTTACCGCGCGCTTCGCGAGGCCTCCTACCGACTGGGCGCCAGGACGCTGGCCCATCAGTTCGGTGCCCCGATGTACGGCGACGACGTCGCAACCTTGCAGGCGCGGTTGCAGGACCTCGGCTTCTACACCGGGTTGGTCGACGGCTACTTCGGGCTGCAGACCCACAACTCGTTGATGTCCTACCAGCGCGAGTACGGGATGGCACCGGACGGTATCTGCGGACCGGAGACGTTGCGCTCGTTGTATTTCCTCGGCTCCCGGGTGACCGGCGGCTCGTTGCACGCGATCCGGGAGGAGGAGCATGTCCGCCGCTCCGGCCCCCGGCTGTCGGGCAAGCGAATCATCATCGACCCGGGCCGCGGAGGCGCCGACCGCGGCCTGATCGTGAACGGGCCGCAGGGCCCGATCAGCGAGGCGGACATCCTCTGGGACCTGGCCAGCCGGCTGGAGGGCCGGATGACGGCCATCGGGATGGAGACCTTCCTGTCCCGGCCGGTCAACCACAGTCCGGCCGACGCCGAACGGGCCGCCACCGCCAACACCGTGGGTGCCGACCTGATGATCAGTCTGCGCTTCGAGCGCCACCCCAGCCCCTCCGCCAATGGCGTCGCGTCCTTCTACTTCGGCAGCCCGCACGGTTCGGTGTCCACGATCGGACGCAACCTCGCGGACTTCATTCAGCGAGAAGTGGTGGCGCGCACAGGTTTACGCGACTGCCGAACCCATGGCCGTACCTGGGATCTGCTGCGGTTGACCAGGATGCCATCAATTCAGGTGGACGTCGGCTACATCACCAACCCGCACGACAGCGCGATGTTGGCCACCCGCGAGTCCCGCGACGCGATCGCCGAGGGCATCCTCGCCGCGGTGAAACGGCTCTACCTGCTCGGCAAGAATGATCGGCCGACCGGAACGTTCACCTTCGCCGAACTGCTGGCGCACGAAAAATCGGAGCACGGCCGGCCGGCGGTCTGACCGCTAGCCCGGGCTCCCTACCGGCTGGCCGGCGTCGAGCAGTCGCTCCAGGGCCGCCTCCACCTCCGCTTTCCAGCCGAGGCCCTTGTCCAACTCCAACCGCAGTCGGGGAAAATACCTGTGCGGTGCAACCACAGTGAAGCCGGCGTCCTTGAGGAAGTCCGCGTCGATCATGCACAGGTCGAAAGAACAGTCCCCCAGTGCCTGGATCGCCGGAGCGAGGTCCGGGTCAGCGGTCTGAGCGTTGTGTAACTCCGCCGCCTCGGCCGTCCGTCCGAACGCCTCCAACGCGCGTACACCGCGTCGGATCAATTCGCTGACCACCTGACCGATCAGCAACGTGCTGAGTCCGTCGGGCTGACCGGGCTCAACGCCCATCGAGGTCAACAAGACTGCGTCGGCACTGACCGGGCCGCTGGGAAACCGGTGCGCGCGGGGAACCGCCCGCGGCGGGGCGTAGAGCACATAGCCCAGACAGGGGGCGTCGGCATCGTCGAGATCTTCACCAGCCGCGGTGGCGACCTGCCCGCACGATCCCCACTCCAGCATGACCATCGACAGCCACGCCTCTTTCTCGAACTCCGGATCCGGCAGGTAGTCGCCCCCGTCGAGGGTCTGCGGGTCGACCTCCCAGAAGACGCAGCGGCGCGCGTGCTTCGGCAGCTGCTCAAAACCCTCGAGCCGCAGTGGTCTGATGCGAACCGACACGCAATTCTCCCGGTCTTCCCCGGCCATCCGCCGTGCGGGCGCGCGCGGCAGTTTCAGGATAGGAGAGCGAGGCGATCCCCGGCCACTATTCGCTGCTCTCCGAGGCCCGCCGAGCGGTCCTCACGAAATCCATTGTGGCACTTGGCTTTCCCAACGGACTCCTCGCAGGGTACCGACTTTGGACACAGTTCTGTCACTGTGACGTAACGGCCCGGTGTCCCCGGTCGGTGCTACTGCGTTCTCGATGTGTCCATCATGCCGACAATTCGCTGCAGATCATCCACCGACCCGAACTCGACGACAATCTTGCCCTTGCGCTTACCCAGGCTGACCGTCACCCGGGTGTCATAGGTGCTTGAGAGCCGCTCGGCGACATCCTGCAGACCCGGCATCTGAATCGGCTTGCGGCGTTTCGGCCCGGCCGGCTTCTCCCCCGCCCGGTTGGCCAGCGTCACGGTCTCCTCGGTGGCTCGGACTGATAGGCCCTCGGCCACGATCCGCGCTGCGAGTTCCTCCTGGGCCTCCGGACCACCTTCCAACGCGAGCAACGCCCGGGCGTGCCCGGCCGACAACACCCCGGCCGCAACCCGGCGTTGCACCGGGATCGGCAGACGAAGCAGCCGGATCATGTTGCTGATCACCGGGCGCGACCGGCCGATCCGACTCGCGAGTTCTTCGTGCGTCACGCCGAACTCGTCGAGCAGCTGCTGATAGGCGGCCGCCTCCTCCAACGGGTTGAGCTGCGCCCGGTGGATGTTCTCCAGAAGGGCATCGCGAAGCAGGTCGTCGTCGTTGGTTTCGCGAACGATGGCCGGGATGGCCGTGAGGCCGGCCTGCTGGGCCGCACGCCATCGCCGCTCCCCCATCACCAGCTGATAGCGGCGCCCACTCACGCTCCCGTCCACCTCGCGCACAACGATGGGCTGCATCAGGCCGAACTCACGGATCGAATGCACCAACTCGGCCAGCGCCTCGTCGTCGAACACCTGCCGCGGCTGGCGCGGATTCGGTTCAATATCCGTGGGCGCGATCTCGCGATACACCGCCCCGATGTCTTCCACCCCGACTGCCGGCTCCGGGACGTCTCGGACGACGCCCGCACCACCGATCACCACGTCGGCAGCAGCCTCCCCCAACCGGTGACCACCGTCGGCGGGGCCGGTCGGGATGAGCGAGGCCAGTCCACGGCCCAGACCGCCCCTGCGCTTCGATTGCTGCGACATGAGATCCCCTGCTCCTATTAATTCGACCGAAGTGCGAGTTCGCGGCTGGCGTCAAGGTAACTCATCGCCCCCCGCGAGCCCGGATCGTAATCGATGATCGTCATGCTGTACCCCGGCGCTTCCGAGACCTTCACGCTGCGCGGGATGACCGTCTTCAGCACCTTGTTGCCGAAGAAGCGGCGGACCTCCGCCGAGACCTGATCGGCCAGTTTGGTCCGGCCGTCATACATGGTCAGCACAACGGTCGACACGTCTAACTGAGGATTCAGGTGGGCTTTCACCATCTCGATATTCTTCATCAGTTGCGAGACGCCCTCGAGGGCGTAGTACTCGCACTGGATCGGAATAAGCACCTCCGGCGCGGCCACAAGAGCGTTGAGCGTCAGCAGACCCAGCGACGGCGGGCAGTCGATGAACACGTAGTCGAAGTCCATTTTATCGAGGTCGGCTAGTGCGTTGCGAAGCCGGTTCTCGCGCGCGACCATGCTGACCAATTCGATCTCCGCGCCGGCCAGGTCGATGGTCGCGGGGACGCAGAACAGCTTGTCGTTGTGTGGGCTCTGCCGTATCGCGGCCCGAACTGGGATCTCCCCCAGCAGCACCTCGTAGGACGAGGGTGTACCCGGGTGCCGATCCGAGATGCCCAGGGCGGTGCTGGCGTTACCCTGCGGGTCCAAGTCGATCACCAGTGTCTTGAGGCCCTGCACCGCCATCGCGGCTGCCAGGTTTACCGCGGTGGTCGTTTTTCCGACGCCGCCCTTCTGGTTGGCGACGGTGAAGACTCGGCGCCGACCCGGTCTGGGAAGTTGCCCGGCGGCGGTGTGGAGAACCCGCATAGCCCGTTCCGCCGCCGCTCCGATTGGTGTGTCGGCGTCGGCGCTCGGCGACCATGTTTCACGTGAAACAGCGCCGGGGCCCTCCCCGGGTGGGGGCTGGGTCATGGTCCTCTCCTTTCCGATGCGCGAGGACGCCTGCGGGCCGGCGGGATTCGGCCTCCCCGGACCGCGGACACGACCGTGGTGGGCGGGACCAAGTAGCTCGTCCCACATCTCACCACCTCTACCTCGGCAACGCCTAACCGGCTCATCACCGCCCGGTGTTCGACGACCTCGGCCTCGGCCCGGTCGCCCTTGAGGGCCAACATCCGTCCGCCCGGCCGCAGCAGCGGCAGACACCACCGTGTCAACTTCTCCAAGTCGGCCACCGCCCGAGACACCACCACATCCGCCCCGCCGATCCCGCTTCGGACCATCGGTTCCTCCGCCCTCCCCCGCAGCACCGTAGCTGAGAGCCCGAGCTGGTCGACCGCCTCGGTGAGGAATTCGGTCCGGCGAAGCATCGGCTCCAGGAGTGTCAGCGCGAGGTCGGGGCGCGCGATGGCCAACGGAATGCCGGGTAGCCCGGCTCCGCTGCCGACATCGACGACCCGAGCGTTCGGTTCGATCAGTTCGGCAACCACTGCGCTGTTGAGGATGTGGCGGTCCCAGAGGCGGTCTACCTCGCGCGGCCCAATGAGGCCGCGCTCGACCCCGGCCCCGGCGAGTAGACCAGCATACCTCGTGGCGACATCCAGGCGATCGCCGAAGATATGGGTCGCGGTATCTGGTGCGTCAGGGGCGGGCTGTTTCACGTGAAACATCCCTTCGCATCAGAACTACACGGATGTGATTAATCCTTGAGGACGACGACGCGGCGCGACGGCTCCACGCCCTCGCTCTCGCTGTGGACGCCATCGACCGCCGCCACTGCGTCGTGGACGATCTTGCGTTCGAAGGGGGTCATCGGTGCCAGCTCCTCGCGTTCGCCGCTTTCCAGCACGCGGCGGGCGACCTTCGTCCCAAGCGCCGACAGCTCGTCGCGTCGGCGCCGGCGCCAACTGGCGATGTCCAGCATGAGTCGGCTCCGCTCCCCGCTCTTCTGGAGAACGGCCAACCGGGTGAGTTCCTGAAGGGCGTCGAGCACCTCGCCGCGGCGGCCGACCAGCTTCGCCAGGTCGCCACCCCCGTCGATGCTGACGACCGCGCGATCGCCTTCGACGTCGAGGTCGATGTCGCCATCGAAGTCCAGCAGGTCGAGCAGCTCCTCCAAGTAGTCCCCGGCGATCTCGCCCTCGGCTACCAGCCGCTCCTCGAGGTCTTTCCCCTTACCCTTCGGGGCCGGCGCCTCCGCTGGGGCATCAGCTGGGGCTTCGGCCGGGGCACCGTCATCGGTCACCACATCGTGGTGCTGGGATTCGGTCTCAGTCATCGGTCACTTCCTTTACGCGTAACGACACTGCCCGCTTTGCGGGTCAGCGTTTCCGTTTCTTGGGGCGCCCGGCGGGGCGCGCGCCAGGCCGCGGGGTTCGGGCGGTCCCGCCGTCTTCCGGCGCCGAGTCGCCACTTGACTCGGCGGCAGCCTTGGTCTCTGTGGATCCGTCAGGGTCCGCGTCGGTCAGGCCGGCCGGCGTCGCCTCGACCCCCTTGCGGTTCTTGATCGGCTTGGCACCCGGTGCCGGAGCGTTGGCGGCCCGGCGCGCCAGGGCCTCGGCCTTCTCGGCCTCCTCTTCGCGCTCGATCTTCCCGAAGACCAGGTGCTGCTGACCGAAGGTCCAGATGTTGTTGGACACCCAGTAGATGATGATCGCGATCGGCAAGAACGGCCCGCCGACAACCACGCCGAGCGGGAAGACGTAGAGCGCGAGCTTGTTCATCATCGCGGTCTGCGGATTGGCTGCGGCCTCGGGGCTCTGCCGGGCGATCGACGCCCGACTGTTGAAGTACGTCGCGATTCCGGCCATCAGCATCAGCGGGATCGACACCGCAGCGACCGCCGGGCGGCTGAAAACGGTGAAGGCTTCCAGCCCGTGCTGCTGGGTGATCGACGCGCCAATGGGCGCCCCGAACAGGTGCGCGTCGAGGAAATTGGCGACATCGTTCGCACTGAAGAAGTAGTTGGGCAGCCGGCGATTCTCTTCCACCGACAGTCCGAGCCGCCCGAAGCCGCTCTGGGTCCGGTTGAACGACATCAGCACGTGGTAGAGGCCGATGAAGACCGGCACCTGGGCGAGCATCGGCAAGCAACCCAGAATCGGGTTGAAATCGTGTTCTTTCTGCAACTTCTGGATCTCCAGCGCCATCCGCTGGCGATCCTTGCCGTACTTCTTCTGCAACGCCTTGATCTGGGGCTGCAGTTCCTGCATCTTGCGGGTGGTCCGGATCTGCTTCACGAAGGGCCGGTACAGCACCGCGCGCAGAGTGAAGACCAGGAACATCACCGACAGCGCCCAGGCGAAGAAATTGCTCGGCCCCAGCAGCGTGCCGAAGAGCTTGTACCAGAGCCACATGATCCCCGACACCGGGTAATACACGTAGTCGAGGCTGAACCAGTTAAACATGCACGCTCCTGACGTTCCGCCGTTCGGGAATCGGATCCCATCCACCGCGGTGCCATGGACCGCACTTGACCAACCGCACGAGGCTCAGCCACCCGCCCCGTACCAGACCATATTCCGTGAGGGCGTCGACCGCGTACTGGCTGCAGGTCGGCATGAACCGGCACGACGGCAACCGCAGCGGCGACACCATGCTCCGGTAGAACTCGATGGCGCGGATCGCCGCACGCGCCATCCGGCCGCCCGCCGCACTCACGGCTGTCTTTCCATCAACATGTGCACTCGGCGAATCGCGGACTGCAATTCCAGCGCCAACCGGGGGGAGACAGCATTGCGGCTACCGGGCAGGGCCCGGACCACAACCCGATCGGCGGGGTCGAGTTCGGGGAGCAGGGTGCGCGCCACATGCCGCAACTTCCGGGCTACGCGATGCCGATCCACCGCTCCCCCAACCGATTTCGCGACGATCAAACCGACCTGGGGCGCCGACCCGACGGGTGCGCGGTAGGCGTGTACGACGAGATCCGGCTGCGGTGCCCGCACCCCGTACTTGACGGTGTGACTGAACTCTGCAGACCGTGTCATCCGGTTACGAGCCGGGAGCACTGAAGAGTGGCCGGTAGATCAGGCAGTCAGCGAACGACGGCCCTTGCGGCGCCGGCCGGTCACGATGGCGCGACCGGCGCGCGTCCGCATACGCAGGCGGAAGCCGTGGACCCTGGCCCGGCGCCGGTTGTTCGGCTGGAAGGTGCGCTTGCCCTTGGCCACGACTGTCTCTCCTCGTCACATCTGGCGGTTGCGCCGGATCACTACGATCCCGAGCGCATCGGCCGTTGCTCAAACTGCTCGAACCGGCGCGGTCCCGAATCCCGGTCGCTGCCGTGTCACCCGTGGTTGGGCGACTACACGAGGGTACTGAGGTCCCCTGCGCAGGTCAAACCGCACTCCCCCCGCACTCCTGCCCCCTCCCCCTTGGCCCACAAGCCCTGTGGATAAAACGTCCCGCTCTGTTGGCACCGCCAGCGAAACCTGTTAGCTTCTGGCAGAACACAGAGTCCGTCAGATTTCTCTCGTTCTCTATGTCAGAGCACGCCTAAAGCCCATATGCTGCCCAACCGAAGACTTTTCCAAAGCTGTACACAACTGTGGATAACGTTGTGGACAGCTTTCCGGATTCCTTCGTAGCAGCCGATTCGAGCCGGGGGGAGTCTGTCGTTGACCGATGATCCCGGGCACGATTTCGCCGCCGTATGGAATTCCGTAGTCGCCGAGCTCAACGGCGAGAGTGACTGGTCAGACCCCGACAGCCCACTCAGCCCGGGACTTACCCCGCAGCAGCGCGCCTGGCTCAAGCTCGTTCAGCCTCTCACCATCGCCGAGGGCTTCGCGCTGCTGTCCGTCCCCAGCCCGTTCGTGCAGAACGAGATCGAACGCCATCTGCGAACGCCGATCATCGAGTCCCTGAGCCGCCGGCTCGGGCAGCGCGTCGAACTCGGCGTTCGGATCGAGCCCTCTGACGGTCCCGATGACTCACTCGATCACGACATCCCACTCACTGAATATGACCTCGACAATCTCGACGAGGACCGTGCCCCGGGGAGCGCTGACCACGACAACTGGCCCGGCTACATCCTCGAGCGGACCCGTAACAACCCAGCTGAACCACCATCTGGCGCCAGCCTGAACCGCCGCTACACCTTCGACACGTTCATCATCGGTGCATCCAACCGGTTCGCCCATGCCGCCGCCCTTGCTATCGCCGAAGCGCCGGCCCGCGCCTACAACCCCTTGTTCATCTGGGGTGAATCCGGACTCGGCAAAACCCATCTGCTGCACGCGGCGGGCAACTACGCCCAGCGGCTCTTCCCGGGAATGCGCGTCAAGTACGTCTCGACCGAAGAATTCACCAACGACTTCATCAACTCCCTGCGTGATGACCGCAAGGTCGCGTTCAAACGCAGCTACCGCGACATCGACGTCCTGCTCGTCGACGACATCCAGTTCATCGAAGGCAAGGAGGGTATCCAGGAGGAGTTCTTCCACACCTTCAACACCCTGCATAACGCCAATAAGCAGATCGTGATCTCCTCCGACCGGCCACCGAAGCAACTGGCCACCCTTGAGGACCGACTACGCACCCGGTTCGAATGGGGTCTCATCACCGATGTCCAGCCACCCGAATTGGAAACCCGCATCGCAATTCTTCGCAAGAAGGCGCAGATGGAGCGGCTTGCGGTACCCGATGACGTCCTCGAACTCATCGCCAGCAGCATCGAACGCAACATCCGCGAGTTGGAAGGTGCGCTGATCCGCGTCACCGCCTTCGCTTCACTGAACAAGACCGAAATCGACACCGCCCTGGCCGAAATCGTGCTGCGCGACCTCATCGCCGATGCCGGCACCACCCAGATCAGTGCAGCCATGATCATGGCCGCCACCGCCGACTACTTCGACACCACCGTCGAAGAACTGCGCGGGCCGGGCAAGACCAGGACGTTGGCTCAGTCCCGCCAGATCGCGATGTATCTCTGCCGCGAACTCACCGACTTGTCCCTGCCCAAGATCGGCCAGGCCTTCGGACGCGACCACACCACGGTCATGTACGCGCAGCGCAAAATACTCGGCGAAATGGCGCAGCGCCGCGAGGTCTTCGATCACGTCAAGGAACTCACCACCCGCATCCGGCAGCGATCAAAGCGCTGATTTCCGCTCGATTCCCCTCCCCTGTTGTATCTCCTTACCCAAATGCCCAAAAAACTTTGGCACCGTTACTTATCAGCTGTCACAAGCGGTGGTTGTGAACAGCATGTGCAGCGGCCTGGGGACAGCGCCGGCCGGGCGCGGGAACACCGTGCACAACCGGTCCGCCGTCCACAGCCTCGTACCACCGGCGATTAGGTCATCCACAGCCCATCCCCAACTGCAGACGGCCCCTGAACAGGTGGTTCCCGTACATGTCCACAAGTTGCACAGCCCCTAATACTGTTATTGAGAGATATTCAAGGGTTTCCTTTTAGAAGAAGGCAGTTGGGGAGAAGTGCGATCACAGCCCGGTTCACACCCCACCACCTCCGGTTGTCACCCCCACCGATTAGCTTTCAAGATGACCTCCGACGCTCTAGGTTGTGATCTGACCGGCGCTCTCGGCTGGGGTGATGTTTTGAAGGGACACGATGAACGTGGCGACCACGACGGTTGGCTCCGATTTGAAGTTCCGCCTGGTGCGGGAGGACTTCGCCGACGCCGTGGCCTGGGTTGCGCGCAGTCTGCCGTCCAGGCCGCCATCGAATCCGGTGCTGGCTGGCGTGCTCATCACAGGTTCCGATGACGGACTGACCATCGCCGGATTCGACTTCGATGTTTCGGCTGAAGTGACTGTTCCAGCTGAGATCGCTTCTGGTGGAACCGTTTTGGTATCCGGGCGGTTGTTGTCGGATATCACGCGAGCGCTGCCGGCCAAGCCGGTCGACGTCAGCGTGGACGGAACTCGCATGCTGTTGAACTGCGGCAGCGCGAAATTTTCGCTTCCGGCGATGCCCGTCGAGGACTACCCGGCTTTGCCGTCCCTGCCGGCCGAAACCGGCGTCGTACCGTCGGATCTGTTCACCGAGGCCGTGGGGCAGGTCGCGGTCGCCGCCGGCCGCGATGACACGTTGCCGATGCTCACCGGCATCCGGGTCGAAATCTCCGGCGACAAGGTCGTGCTTGCCGCTACCGACCGGTTCCGTCTCGCCGTTCGCGAACTCACCTGGAGTACCGCCTCACCGGATCTGGAGGCTGCGGTGTTGGTGCCGGCCAAGACCCTGGCCGAGACAGCGAAATCTGTAAACCCCGGCAGCGACGTGCATCTGGCGCTGGGTACCGGTGCGGCTGTCGGCGAGGAGCGCCTGCTCGGTATGCGCAGCGGCGGGCGTCGCAGCACCACGCGCTTGCTGGACACCGAATTCCCGAAATATCGCCAACTGCTGCCCGCCGAACACACCGCCGTCGCGACCGTCGGAGTCACCGATCTCATCGAGGCGATCAAACGCGTAGCCCTGGTCGCCGATCGCGGCGCCCAGGTGCGGATGGAGTTCTCCCCCGGGTCATTGCGGCTGTCAGCCGGTGCTGACGGAGTCGGGCTGGCCGAAGAGGATCTGGAAGTGGATTTCGCCGGCGACCCGCTGACCATCGCGTTTAATCCGACGTACCTGACCGACGGCCTGGGCTCCCTGCACTCTGACCGCGTGACGTTCGGATTCACCACACCGAGCAAGCCCGCCGTGCTGCGGCCCGCCGCTGAGGAAAGTCCCGCAGGCCTGGGCCCATTCCCGGCGCTGGACACCGATTACGTCTACCTACTCATGCCCGTTCGGCTCCCCGGCTGAGCGCTGGAGGAAAGAGAAGCACATGCAGATGGGTCTGATCGGTCTAGGTAAAATGGGCTTCAACATGCGCGAACGGTTGCGCGGGGCCGGACACGAGATCGTCGGCTACGACCCGCGCCCGGAGGTGTCCGACGTCCCGACGCTGGCTGCGCTGGCCGCGGCCCTCGAGGCTCCCCGAGTGGTCTGGGTGATGGTGCCCTCCGGTCCGATTACTCACGAGACAATCGCGTCACTGGCCGAGGTGTTAAGCCCCGGCGACCTGGTGGTCGACGGCGGTAACTCCCGCTACACCGAGGACGGCCCGCACGCCGAACTGCTCGGGAAGCACGACATCGGTTTTGTCGACGCAGGTGTTTCCGGCGGCATCTGGGGTTTGACCGAGGGCTACGGTCTGATGGTCGGTGGCAGCGATGAAAACATTGCGCGGCTCATGCCGATCTTCGATGCGTTGCGACCGGCCGGTCCGACTGCGGATGGCTTCGTGCATGCCGGGCCGGTCGGAGCCGGGCACTACGCCAAGATGGTGCATAACGGTATCGAATACGGCTTGATGCACGCGTACGCCGAGGGCTATGAACTCCTCAACGCCGAGCCGCTGATCAAAGACACCCAGGCGGTAATCCAGGCCTGGACCAATGGGACCGTGGTGCGGTCCTGGTTGCAGCAACTGCTGGCTAAAGCACTTCAGGAAGACCCGGACTTCGCCGACATCTCCGACTACACCGAAGACTCCGGCGAAGGGCGCTGGACGGTGGAGGAGGCGATCAATCATCGGGTGCCAACCCCGGTGATCGCAGCGTCGTTGTTCGCCCGCTTCGCCTCCCGTCAGGATCAGTCGCCGACGATGAAGGCGGTGTCGGCATTGCGGAACCAGTTCGGCGGGCACGCGGTCAAACGGGTTCCGCTGTCCGGCTGATTCCATGTATGTCCGTCACCTGACGCTCCGCGACTTTCGCTCCTGGGTCCACGTAGACCTGGAGTTGGCGCCGGGCAGGACGGTGTTCGTTGGCTCTAACGGATTCGGCAAGACCAATCTCGTTGAGGCGCTGTGGTATTGCGCGACTCTCGGTTCGCACCGGGTGGCCACCGACGCACCGTTGATTCGAGCGGGTGCAGAGCGCGCAGTGATCTCCACCATCGTGGTCAACGAAGGCCGTGAACTCGCAATCGATATCGAGATCGCGGCCGGCCGCGCCAACAAGGCCCGCCTGAACCGCTCGCCGGTGCGCAGTACCCGCGAAGTCCTCGGCGCGGTCCGCGCTGTGCTGTTCGCACCCGAGGACTTGGCCCTGGTTCGTGGCGACCCCGGTGAGCGCCGCCGCTATCTCGATGAACTCGCCACCGTCCGGCGCCCGACCATCGGGGGTGTGCGCGCGGACTACGACAAAGTGCTTCGGCAGCGCACCGCATTGCTGAAATCCGCGGCGAACCCCAGACTGCGCTCCGACCCCGGTGTTCTGGACACCCTTGAGGTCTGGGACGGCCATCTGGCCGCCCACGGCGCGCAGCTGATGGCGGCTCGAATCGAACTGGTCAACCAACTGAGCCCGGAGGTCGAAAAGGCCTACCAGGTCTTGGCGCCCGCATCCCGGCCGGCGGCGATCACCTATCGGAGCGGTATTGCCGCGGATCTGGACAACCCCGATGTGGCAGCGCTGGAATCCGCGCTGCTGGACGCCCTGGCACACCGGCGCGGTGCGGAGTTGGAACGGGGCATGTGCCTGGTGGGTCCGCACCGCGACGACCTGGAGCTGCGATTGGGCGAACAACCCGCCAAGGGCTTCGCCAGCCACGGCGAATCCTGGTCGTTGGCGCTGTCATTGCGGCTTGCGGCATACGAACTACTGCGCAGCGAGGGCAGCGAACCGGTGCTCATACTCGATGACGTGTTCGCCGAACTGGACAGCGCACGCCGCCGTGCGCTGGCCGGGGTGGCCGCCGGCGCCGAGCAGGTCCTCGTTACCGCTGCTGTCGGCGAGGATATCCCCGAGGATTGGGACGCCACCCGTATCGGGGTGACCCTGCGCGATGACGACGACGGACGCGCTTCCGCGGTGGTACTGCCGTGACCGATCAGGGCGATGCACCCCAGGACGGCGAACCCCAGGACGGCGCACCCGCTCCCCCGGCACATCTGGCTGGTTTAGCTGGTATGGACCTGGTCAGGCGCGCACTGGAGGAAGCGCGCGGGGCCGCGCGCAGCCAGGGTAAAGAAGTAGGTCAGGGCCGACGTGTATCGAAGGCCGCTCGGCCGCTATCGGGCCGGGGGCGGCGCCGGTGGTCCGGGCCGGGGCCGGACGCCCGCGATCCCCAACCGCTGGGCCGGCTAACCCGCGATCTGTCGAAAAGTCGCGGCTGGAGCCCCAAGGTCGCGGAGGGCACGGTATTCGCAGAGTGGCCGGCGGTGGTCGGGGAGCAGATCGCCGAGCACGCCCAGCCGACGGCGTTGCGCGACGGTGTCCTCAGCGTCACGGCGGAGTCGACCGCCTGGGCCACCCAGTTGAGGATGGTGCAGGCGCAGTTGCTGGCGAAGATTGCCGCGGCCGTCGGCGACGGTGTGGTGACGGCGTTGAAGATCACCGGACCGGCCGCACCGTCATGGCGCAAGGGCCCGCGTCATATCTCCGGCCGGGGCCCCCGCGACACCTATGGTTAAGCCCATAGCGGGATCCACTATCACAGGCCTCAGCGCCACCGAAACCTCGCCGATGGGCGTTTCAGCCGCCGGTTGGCATCTCAATCCGCAATTGGGCGCGCACGACGCAATTAGCTGTGTAGAAACGCTGTTGGAGAATCGGTCCTGTCCCACCTTCCCGGTAGACTGATCGAAGATGTCCGCGCGGCCTTCCGGCCGCGCGCCTGCAAGATCCCGAGGAGACCGGTTCGATCGTGGCTGCCGCGAAGAAAAAAACAGACGACGCCTACGGTGCAGAATCCATCAAGATCCTCGAGGGTCTGGAAGCTGTCCGCAAACGTCCCGGCATGTATATCGGCTCCACCGGCCGCCGCGGGTTGCACCACCTGATCTGGGAGGTGGTCGACAACGCCGTCGACGAGGCGATGGCTGGTTACGCCGACCAGGTCGACGTTCGCTTGCTGGACGACGGCAGTGTCGAGGTACGCGACAACGGCCGAGGGATTCCGGTGGCCATGCACGAGTCCGGAGTTCCGACCGTCGACGTGGTCATGACCGTGCTCCACGCCGGCGGCAAGTTCGAGGAGGGCGCCTACCAGGTCTCCGGCGGCCTCCACGGCGTCGGCGTCTCCGTGGTCAACGCGCTGTCCACCCGCCTGGAGGCGGATATCTGCCGGGACGGCTACGAATGGTTCCAGACCTACGACAAGTCCTTGCCCGGCAGCATCAAACAGGGCGAGAAGACGACGAAGACCGGCACCACGATCCGGTTCTGGGCCGACCCCAACATCTTCGAGACCACTGACTACGACTTCGACACCGTCGAGCAACGCCTGCGGGAGATGGCCTTCCTCAACAAGGGCCTGACCATCAACCTCACCGATGAGCGGGTGACACCCGAGGAGGTTGTCGACGAGATCGTCAGTGACACCGCCGAGGCCCCGAAATCCGCGGAGGAGATCGCCGCCGAGAAGTCCAAGCCGGCCAAGAAGGTGATGCACCGCACGTTCCACTACCCGGGCGGCCTGGTCGATTTCGTCAAGCACATCAACCGCACCAAGCAGTCGATCACCAGCAGCATCGTGGACTTCTCCGGTAAGGGCGAGGGCCACGAGGTCGAGGTCGCGATGCAGTGGAACGCAGGCTATTCGGAGTCGGTGTTCACCTTCGCCAACACCATCAACACCCACGAGGGCGGTACCCACGAGGAGGGTTTCCGGGCGGCGCTGACGACCGTGGTCAACAAGTACGCCAAGGACAAGAAAATCCTCAAGGAGAAAGACCCGAACCTCACCGGCGACGATATCCGTGAGGGCCTGGCCGCAGTGGTCTCGGTCAAGGTGGCTCAGCCACAGTTCGAGGGCCAGACCAAGACCAAGCTGGGCAACACCGAGGTCAAGTCGTTCGTGCAGAAGATCTGCAACGATCAGTTGTCGCACTGGTTCGAGTCCAACCCCTCGGACGCCAAAACCATTCTGAACAAAGCGGTTTCATCGGCCCAGGCGCGGATGGCCGCCCGCAAGGCACGCGAGTTGGTGCGCCGCAAGAGCGCCACCGACATCGGGGGCCTGCCCGGCAAGCTGGCCGACTGCCGCTCCACCGATCCCAAGCAGTGCGAACTCTATGTGGTGGAGGGCGACTCGGCCGGCGGCTCGGCCAAGAGCGGTCGCGACTCGATGTTCCAGGCGATCCTGCCGTTGCGCGGCAAGATCATCAACGTCGAGAAGGCGCGCATCGACCGCGTGTTGAAGAACACCGAAGTCCAGGCGATCATCACCGCGTTGGGCACCGGCATCCACGACGAGTTCGACCTCGCCAAGCTGCGCTATCACAAGATCGTCCTGATGGCCGACGCCGACATCGACGGCCAGCACATCACGACGCTGTTGTTGACACTGCTGTTCCGGTTCATGAAGCCGCTGATCGAGAGCGGGCACGTCTACCTGGCACAGCCGCCGCTGTACAAGCTGAAATGGCAGCGAGTTGAACACGAGTTCGTCTATACCGAACGCGAGCGCGATGCCGTGTTGGAGGCGGGACTGATGGCGGGTAAGAAGATCAACAAAGACGACGGCATCCAGCGCTACAAGGGCCTCGGCGAGATGGACGCCAAGGAGTTGTGGGAGACCACCATGGACCCCGCGGCCCGGCTGCTCCGCCAGATCACCCTCGACGATGCCGCCGCCGCCGACGAGTTGTTCTCGATCCTGATGGGCGACGACGTCGAGGCCCGCCGCAGCTTCATCACCCGGAACGCCAAAGACGTTCGCTTTCTTGACGTTTAGCCGCGATGTTTAGCCACTCAGCCTTCGCACGCCCGGATAGAGGATCAGATGACTGACACCACCCTGCCACCCGACGGCACCGCCGGGGACCGGACCGAACCGGTCGACATCCAGCAGGAGATGCAGAACAGCTACATCGACTACGCCATGAGCGTGATCGTCGGACGCGCGTTACCGGAGGTGCGCGACGGTCTCAAGCCGGTGCACCGCCGCGTGCTCTACGCGATGTACGACTCCGGGTTCCGTCCGGACCGCAGCCATGCCAAGTCGGCCCGTTCGGTCGCTGAGACGATGGGCAACTACCACCCGCACGGCGACTCCTCGATTTACGACACCCTGGTCCGGATGGCCCAGCCGTGGTCGCTGCGCTATCCGTTGGTCGACGGACAGGGCAACTTCGGTTCGCCGGGCAACGACCCGCCGGCCGCCATGCGCTACTGCGTCACCGGAGACGCGCTGGTGCGGTTGCCGCTGGGCCAGACGGTTCGCATCGCCGACGTCGCCCAAACCGAGCCGAACAGCGACACCGTGGTCGACCTAAAGGTGCTTGACCGGCATGGGAATCCGGTGACCGCCGATCGGCTGTTCCACTCCGGGGAGCATCAGACCTACGAGGTGACTACCACCGAGGGCTTCTCGGTCACGGGTACTCCGAATCATCCGCTGCTCTGCCTGGTCGACGTCGGCGGCGTTCCAACGCTGTTGTGGAAGCTCGTCGAGGAGATCCGGCCGGGCGACCGTGTGGCCCTCCAACGATCGCAGCCGATGGAATTCGGCTGCGCGGACTGGAAGGAAACCCTCACCGGCCTGTTGCTCGGCGCCTTCATCAGTGAAGGATTCGTCTCGCAGAACCGCGCGGGATTCAACAATCTTGACCGCGACTATTTCCAGACGGTGGTGGCGGCCTATGACGCCGTAGTCGGCGGCAAGCGCTATGTCTCCGAGCGGACCATCGCCTCCGGTTCGCGACTGCTCGAACTCGACGTTCAGAATCTCCACGCCGTCGCACAGAGCCCCCTCGCCGAGCTGACCGGCCTGAGGTCAGCCGACAAGTTCATCCCCGACTGCATTTGGAATGCGCCCACAGCGGTGAAACGGGCTTTCCTGCAGGCACTTTTCGAGGGCGACGGCTCCTGCTCAGCGTTGCCGCGGCACACCATCCAGGTCTCGTATTCCACGCGCAGCATCCGGCTGGCATCCGATGTGCAGCAGATGCTGCTGGAGTTCGGGGTGGTCTCCCGCCGATACCGGCACGCCACCGGCGAATACAAGGTCGTCATCACCAACCGTGCCCAGGCTGAACTGTTCGCCGCCCAGGTCGGCTTCGGAGGTGCGAAGCAGGAAAAGTTGCGCGCGGTGCTCGGGGCAATGCCGTGCAAGCCCGGCGGTTCGGATTCCGACCGCGTGCCCGGCCTCGCGGAATTCATTCGCCGACATGGCGGTGGCCGTTGGGTCGACAAAGAGTGGCTCCGGAAGAACAATATCGGCAGCGTTCAAAGGTGGCGCCGTGACGGGCAGGAGATCCTCGGCCGCATCGCCGACCCCGACGTGCGAGCTATCGCCTCCGAACTGACCGATGGCCGGTTCTACTTCGCTGAGGTTGCTTCGGTCAACGACGCCGGGGTGCAGCCGATCTACAGCCTGCGGGTCGATACAGACGATCACTCGTTCATCACCAACGGGTTCGTCAGCCACAACACCGAAGCCCGCCTCACCCCGCTGGCCATGGACATGCTGCGTGAAATCGACGAGGAGACAGTCGATTTCATCCCGAACTACGACGGCCGGGTGCAGGAGCCGACGGTTCTGCCGAGCCGGTTCCCCAACCTGCTGGCCAACGGCTCCGGCGGTATCGCCGTCGGCATGGCCACCAACATCCCGCCGCACAACCTCCGCGAACTCGCCGACGCCGTCTACTGGTGCCTGGAGAACCACGAGGCCGATGAGGAAACCACGCTGGCGGCGATGATCGAGCGGATCAAGGGGCCGGACTTCCCCACCTCCGGCCTGATCGTCGGAACATCCGGTGTCATCGACGCCTACACCACCGGCCGCGGCTCGGTCCGGATGCGTGGAGTCGTGGAGATCGAAGAGGACTCCCGCGGCCGAACCGGCATCGTCATCACCGAGTTGCCGTATCAGGTCAACCACGACAACTTCATCACCTCGATCGCCGATCAGGTGCGCGAGGGCAGGCTCGCCGGCATCTCCAACATCGAGGACCAGTCCAGCGACCGAGTCGGTCTGCGCATCGTGGTGGAGATCAAACGCGACGCCGTGGCCAAGGTCGTGCTGAACAACCTCTACAAGCACACCCAGTTGCAGACCAGCTTCGGCTGCAACATGCTCTCGATCGTCGACGGGGTTCCGCGCACCCTGCGGCTGGACCAGATGATCCGTTACTACGTCGAGCACCAACTCGACGTCATCATTCGGCGGACCACCTTCCGGCTGCGCAAGGCCAACGAGCGGGCCCACATCCTGCGCGGTCTGGTCAAGGCCCTCGACGCCCTCGACGAGGTGATCGCCCTGATCCGGCGGTCGCAGACCGTCGACATCGCCCGACAGGGCCTGATCGATCTGCTCGACGTCGACGACATCCAGGCCCAGGCCATCCTCGACATGCAGCTGCGCCGGCTGGCCGCTCTGGAACGTCAGAAGATCGTCGATCAACTGGCCGAGATCGAGACCGAGATCGCCGACCTCGAGGACATCCTTGCCAAGCCCGAGCGCCAGCGGGCGATCGTGCGCGACGAGCTCGCCGAGATCGTCGAGAAGCACGGCGACGACCGGCGCACCCGGATCGTCGGCGCCGAGGGCGAGGTCTCCGATGAGGACCTCATCGCCCGCGAGGACGTCGTCGTCACGATCACCGAGACCGGCTACGCCAAGCGCACCAAGACCGACCTCT
>DAIPYT010000007.1:42267-43979 GCA_036782595.1 Mycobacterium sp.
CGTGCGGCACTTCTTCGTCTGCTCCACCCACGACTGGATCCTGTTCTTCACCACGCAGGGCCGGGTGTACCGGGCCAAGGCTTACGAGCTGCCCGAAGCGCTGCGGACCGCGCGCGGCCAGCATGTGGCCAACCTGCTGGCGTTCCAGCCCGAGGAGCGCATCGCCCAGGTCATCCAGATCAAGAGCTACGAGGACGCCCCGTACCTGGTGCTGGCAACCCGCAACGGTCTGGTGAAGAAGTCCAAGCTGACCGACTTCGACTCCAACCGCTCCGGCGGCATCGTCGCGGTCAACCTGCGCGACGGCGACGAACTGGTCGGGGCGGTGCTGTGCTCGTCCGCCGACGACCTGCTCCTGGTTAGCGGCAAGGGCCAGTCGATCCGGTTCTCCGCCACCGACGAGGCATTGCGGCCGATGGGCCGCGCTACCTCGGGTGTGCAGGGGATGCGGTTCAACACCGACGACAAGCTGCTGAGCCTCAACGTGGTCCGGGAGGGCACGTACCTGCTGGTCGCGACTGCCGGCGGATACGCCAAGCGCACCGCGATCGAGGAGTACACCGCCCAGGGCCGCGGCGGTAAAGGCATCCTGACCATCCAGTACGACGTCCGGCGTGGCAGTCTGGTGGGCGCGTTGGTGGTCGACGAAGACAGCGAGTTGTACGCGATCACCTCCGGCGGCGGAGTGATCCGCACCGCGGCGCGACAGGTTCGTAAGGCGGGGCGTCAGACAAAGGGCGTTCGGTTGATGAACCTGGGTGAGGGCGACACACTGATCGCCATTGCCCGGAACGCCGATGAGCAGGACGACCCGGAGGACGGGGCGGAGGCCGGGGCCTAACGGGCCACGGCTGGGCATGAGGGAGTAGGAGTAGCGGTGGGTTCACCGAACGAGCCGGGCCAGCCAGGCCTGGGCGAGCGCCCGGTCAGCGGCGACGTGTCGGCCGACGTGCCGCCGTGGCAGAACAGTGCGCGCCCGCGTACCGAGGCCGCCAGCCAACAGCCGGCGACCCGGTGGGTGACTGGCGTCGCGGCGCCTTCGGTCGCGGCGCCGAATTCGGCCACCCAGCGGACCGATGTCGTGGAAGCCATCCCAAGTGAGCTGCCCGACCTGTCCGGCCCGGTGCCCCGCCCGCCGCAGCAGCGCAGCCGGCACGCCGCCGATGCGGCGCAGTCGGAAGCCCAGGCCAGGTCGGCGTCCCCAACGACCCGGATCGAGGTGACCGGTCGCCCGCGCGGCCCAGTGCGAGCGAGCATGCAGATCCGCCGCATCGATCCGTGGAGCGCGCTCAAGGTCTCCCTGCTGCTCAACGTGGCGTTGTTCTTCGTGTGGATGATCGCGGTGGCGTTCCTCTACCTGGTGCTCGGTGCCATGGGGGTGTGGAGCAAGCTGAACAGCAACGTCGGCGATCTGCTCACCAACAGCAGCGGCGGTGGCGACCTGGTCTCGGCGGCGTCCATCTTCGGTGGTGCGGCGCTGATCGGGTTGGTGAACATCGTGCTGCTGACCGCGATGGCGACGGTCGGGGCCTACATCTACAACCTCAGCACCGACATCGTCGGCGGCGTCGAGGTCACGCTGGCCGATCTGGACTAGCCGGCCACGGTTTGGGCAGGCCGCCGACGGTGCGGTAATCTCGTCGCGCGTCCGTGCCATACGGGCCTATAGCTCAGGTGGTTAGAGCGCTTCGCTGATAACGAAGAGGTCGGAG
>DAIPYT010000008.1:0-27727 GCA_036782595.1 Mycobacterium sp.
CGGCGATGGTCTGGTTGAACGTGGTGTGGATGCGGCCGTCGGGGGCAGTCGACTTGAGCAATCCGTCGACGGTGACCTTGAGCCGGGTGGCATCGCGGTGGGCCAGCAGGTGCTCGAGGAACGGGTGCGCGGTCTTGTCGAACAGTGACTGCAGGGCGTCGGCGTCGGTGGTGTAGCCCGTCTTGGTCTTCTTGGTCTTGGGCATGCCCAGTTCGTCGAAGAGCACCACCTGCAACTGCTTGGGTGAGCCGAGGTTGATCTGCTGGCCGATCACCGCATAGGCGGCTTCGGCGGCGGCGCGGATCTGATCGCCGAACTCGCGCTGGAGGGTGTCCAACTTGTCCAGGTCGACCGCGATACCGATGGCCTCCATGCCGGCCAACGTCGATTGGACGGGCAGTTCCATATCGCTCAGCAGCGACGACGAATCGATCCGGGCCAGTTCCTCATCCAGGGCCTCAGCCAAATCGGCTACCGCACGGGCCCGCAGGATCAGGGTCTGCACCGCCTGATCGTCGACACCCTCTACATCATCGAGTAGCGAAAGCTGTTGCTGCTCCTGGGTTTCGGCACGCAGCTCGCGGCGCAGGTAGCGTAAGGACAGATCATCGAGGGTGAAGCTGCGCTGCCCCGGGCGGACCAGGTAGGCGGCCAGTGCTGTGTCGGAGGTGACACCGGCCAGCGTCCAGCCCCGCCCGGCCAGTTCGTGCATGGCGATCTTGGCCTCGTGGAGGGCCTTCGGAGAGCCGACATCGGCAAGCCAGTCCCCCAGCGCGGCTTCGTCGGCGGCTGTCGTGGTGGCGGTGTCGATATAGGCACCCTCACCGTCGGCGGTCGCGATCGCCAGCGCCGTCGCATCGGCGTCGTAGGCGGCCCGGGTCCCGGTCACCGCCACCCCGGCCCGGCGTCCGTCGCGGGCATGCTGGTCCAGCCACGCCCCGACCGCACCGGGCTCCAGTGCTCCGCCGCGGACGTCGAAGCCTTCGTCG
The DNA here is from genome assembly GCA_036782595.1 of Mycobacterium sp. Lineage (GTDB taxonomy): Bacteria > Actinomycetota > Actinomycetes > Mycobacteriales > Mycobacteriaceae > Mycobacterium. The sequence continues at coordinate 990 of DAIPYT010000008.1, forward strand.
ACCTCGGGTTCGACGGCGGCCAGCGTGTCGAACAACCGGTCGCGCAGCACCCGGAATTCGAGATCGTCGAAGAGCCGGTGGATCTGGTCGCGGTCCCAGGGCAGCAGCCGCAGGGTGTCGGGGGTCTGGGCCAGCGGGACATCGCGAACCAGCTGGGTCAGCTCGCTGTTGAGCACCACGGTCGACAGGTTCTCCCGCAGCGAGTCCCCGACCTTGCCGCGGACGTCCTCGACGTTGTCAACCAGCCCCTGCAGTGAGCCGTACTCGACGATCCATTTGGCGGCGGTCTTCTCCCCTACGCCCGGGATGCCCGGCAGGTTGTCACTCGGGTCGCCGCGCAACGCCGCGAAGTCCGGGTACTGCTCCGGGGTGAGTCCGTATTTCTCGACCACCGCGTCCGGGGTGTACCGGGTCAGCGTGCTGACGCCCTTGATCGGGTAGAGCACGGTGATGTTGGCGTTGACCAGTTGTAGCGAGTCGCGGTCGCCGGTGACGACCAAAACCCGGTAGCCGGCCTCGTCGGCCTGGCTGGCCAGGGTGGCGATGATGTCGTCGGCCTCATAGCCCGGCTCGGCCAGCACAGTGATACCCATGGCATTGAGCACTTCTTTGGTGATGTCGATCTGGCCGCGGAACTCGTCGGGGGTGGAGGCGCGGCCCGCTTTGTACTCGGGGTAGCGCTCCGCGCGGAAGGTCTGGCGGGACACGTCGAAGGCGGCCGCGATGTGGGTGGGCGCCTCGTCGCGCAGCAGGTTGATCAGCATCGCGGTGAACCCGTAAACCGCGTTGGTGGTCAGGCCGTTCTTGGTCTTGAAGTTCTCCGCGGGCAGCGCGTAGAACGCCCGGAACGCCAGCGAATTACCGTCCAGGAGCATCAGTGTCGGCTTGTCGTCAACCTGCGAATTCACGCCCTTACTCTAGGCGTACGCTGACCGCGTGCCCGCTTCTGCCGAACTCCCCGCCGTCGACGGCTGGTGGTCGCTTGATGACTCCGGTGCGCCGCATCTGATCGGCGCCAAGTGCCCGCAATGCGGCACCTACGTCTTCCCGCCGCGGGAGAACAACTGCCCCAACCCGGGCTGCAGCGCCGATGAACTCGAGCAGGTCGCGATGTCCCGGCGCGGCACACTGTGGAGCTACACCGAGAACCGCTACCAGCCGCCTGTCCCCTATCCGCAGTCCGACGCCTTCGAGGCGTTCGCGGTGGCGGCCGTGCAGTTGGAGGCCGAGGGCATCATCGTGCTCGGCAAGGTGGTCACCGGCACCCTGGCCGCCGACCTGAAGGTCGGGATGGAGATGGAGCTGACGACGATGCCGCTCTTCGTCGACGACGACGGGTTCGAGCGCACGGTTTACGCCTGGAGAATCCGATGAGCGAGCCCGAATCCCTCCCCGGGTCGCTTCGCTCCTGCCCGCCGGTCTACATCCTCGGTGCGGGCATGCATCCGTGGGGCAAGTGGGGCCGAGATTTCACCGAGTACGGCGTGGTGGCCGCCCGCGCCGCATTGCGCGACGCCGGTCTGGACTGGCGCCAGATCCAGTTGGTCGCCGGTGCGGACACGATCCGCAACGGATATCCCGGCTTCGTCGCCGGTGCGACGTTCGCCCAGAAGCTGGGCTGGACCGGAATCCCGGTGTCCTCGAGTTACGCCGCCTGCGCGTCGGGCTCGCAGGCCCTGCAGTCGGCGCGGGCCCAGATCATGGCCGGGCTATGCGATGTCGCCCTGGTGATCGGCGCCGACACCACCCCGAAGGGCTTTTTCGCACCGGTCGGCGGGGAACGCCGCAACGATCCGGACTGGCAGCGATTCCACCTGATCGGCGCGACCAACACGGTGTACTTCGCCCTGCTCGCCCGTCGCCGGATGGACCTCTACGGCGCCACGTGCGAGGACTTCGCCCAGGTGAAAGTGAAGAACTCCCAGCATGGGCTGAACAATCCGAATGCCCGGTACCACAAAGAGAATTCGGTCTCCGATGTGCTGGCCAGCCCGGTGGTGTCCGATCCACTGCGGCTGCTGGACATCTGCGCCACCAGTGACGGTGCCGCGGCCCTGATCGTGGCCAGCAAGGAGTTCACCGAGAAGCACCTGGGCTCGACAGCCGGGGTGCCGTCGGTGCGGGCGGTGTCCTGCGCCACCCCCAACTACCCGCAGCACCTACCCGAGTTGCCCGATATCGCCACCGACTCCACGGCCGTCGTACCCGGCCCGGAGCGGGTGTTCAAAACCCACATCCTCGATGTCGCCTACGCCGAAGCCGGGATCGGGCCGGAGGACCTGAGTCTGGCCGAGGTCTATGACTTGTCCACGGCGCTGGAACTGGACTGGTACGAGCACCTCGGGCTGTGCCCCAAGGGCGAAGCCGAGAACCTACTGCGCTCCGGGGCCACCACCATCGGCGGACGAATCCCGGTGAACCCCTCCGGCGGGCTGGCCTGTTTCGGCGAGGCGATCCCCGCCCAGGCCATCGCCCAGGTGTGCGAGTTGACCTGGCAGCTTCGCGGCCAGGCAGGAGGCCGGCAGGTCGAGGGCGCGACGGTCGGCGTCACCGCCAACCAGGGGTTGTTCGGTCACGGGTCGTCGGTGATCGTCGCCCGCTGACCGTGAGCCGGACCGTGGTCGTCACCGAATTGGTGTCCGGGGCCACGTCGCGAGTCAAACGCTTCCGGGTCGGCTGAGCGGCTTTCAGGCCACGCCGAGATACGCCGCGCGCACACTGTCGTCGGCCAGCAACTCCCGGGCGGGGCCTTCCCGGGTGACATTGCCGGTCTCCAGGATGTAGGCGCGGTCGGAACGACTCAGCGCTTGCTGGGCGTTCTGCTCCACCAGCAGCACCGTGGTGCCCTTGGCGTTGATATCGGCGATGATGCCGAAAATCTGCGAAATCACCATGGGCGCCAGGCCCATCGACGGCTCGTCGAGCAGCAGTACCCGGGGCCGCGCCATCAGCGCCCGGCCGATCGCCAGCATCTGCTGTTCGCCGCCCGAGAGGGTGCCACCCACCTGCTTTCTGCGTTCGGCAAGCCGCGGAAAGGTGGCCAAGACCCAGTCGAGTTGCTCGTCGTGTGCCGCCTTGGACTCGAATTTTCGCCCGTAGCAACCCATTTCGAGGTTCTCCGCGACGGTCATCCCAGGGAAGACGCCGCGGCCCTCAGGGGCCTGGATCAGACCGGCGATCGCCCGCTGATGCGCCTTCACCCGGGTGATATCACGACCGTCGAACCACACCGACCCCTTCGACAGTGGCCGTAAACCGGAGATGGCCCGCATGAGCGTGGTCTTACCGGCCCCGTTGGAACCCAGCAGCGTGACCAGCTCCCCCGGCCGTACCACCAGCGAAACACCGTGCAGCGCTTCGATTCTGCCGTAATGCACCACGGCGTCGCGCACCTCCAGGAGGGGCGTATCAGAGCTCGTCATCGGGCACCCCCAGGTAGGCCGCGATGACGGCCGGATCTTCGCGGATCTGCGCGGGCAGTCCGTCGGCTATCTTGCGGCCGAACTCCAGCACCACGATCCGGTCGGTCACACCCATCACCAGCCGCATGTCATGCTCGATCAGCAGCACGGTGTAGCCGTCGTCGCGGATGGCGCGGATCAGGTCGATCAAGGCCGCCTTCTCGCTGGGGTTGAACCCGGCGGCGGGTTCATCGAGGCACAAAAGTTTGGGCTCGGTGGCCAGTGCCCGGGCGATCTCGAGTCGTCGTTGATCCCCGTAGGGCAGGTTCTTGGCCTTCTCCTCACCGCGGTGGGCAATGCCGACGAAGTCCAGCAGCGCGGCGGCCTTCTCGATGGCGCTGCGCTCCTCGCGGCGGTGGCGGGCCGAGCGCACCAGCGCCCCGGGCACCGAAGTCCGGTGCCGGGCGTCGGTGCCGACGACGACGTTCTCCAGCGCGGTCATCTCCCCCCACAGCCGGATGTTCTGGAAGGTCCGCGCGATGCCCAGTCGGGTGATCTGGTGGCGTTTGAGCCGGCCCAGGGGTTCGCCGTCGAACACCACCGTTCCCGAGTTGGGCCGGTACACCCCGGTGATGGCGTTGAAGCAGGTGGTTTTGCCGGCGCCGTTGGGGCCGATGAGCCCGAGGATCTCACCGCGCTTTATCTCGAAACTCACTGAGTCCAGCGCGGTCAGTCCGCCGAACTTCAGGGTCAGATCCGTTGCCTGGAGCAGTGTGTCGCCCTCGGCCGCGTGCACCTCGCGGTGTAGCGCAGCCATCTCCTCGTCCAACAGCGGTTCACTCATCGCGCTGCCCTGCTGTCGTCGGCGCTTGCCAGCAAGGATCGCGCCGACCGGCCGTAAGCCAATAACTGCTGGCGGACCGGGAACAGCCCCTGCGGGCGGAAGATCATCAGCACCACCAGTGCGAGGCCGAAGAAAAGGTATTTCAAGTCGCCGAGGTTGATACCCATGAACTCCACCCCCAGCAGTCGGTTGGGCAGGTAGACGATGACGAACGCCCCGAAGATCACGCCCAGCTTGTTTCCCTGTCCCCCGAGCACCACCGCGCACAGGAACAGCATCGAGTTGATGATGTTGAACGTAGGCGGCGCCACGTATTGAACCTGGCCGGCGTAGAGCGCACCGGACAACCCGCCGATGGCCGCGCCGATGACGAAAGCCCACAGTTTGAACCGAAAGGTGTTGACCCCCATGTTCTCTGCGGCATCTTCGTCTTCCCGGATGGCCACCCAGGCCCGACCGACGCGGCTGCGCTCAAGATTGCCAACCAGCAGCAGGATCGCCACGATAAGGATCAGGCCCAGCCAGAACCACCACGTGCCGTAATTCGCGTTGCCGGAGGAGTTCCCGCTGGAGAACACGCCGTGGGGCAGTTTCTCGCTCGCCGCGACGTGCGGGTAGGCCACCTCGTTGAGCCCGCGGGGCCCATTGGTCACGCCCGCCAGGTTGTCTGCCAGCAGGCGGATGATCTCGCCGAAGCCGAGGGTCACGATCGCCAGGTAGTCCCCGCGCAACCGAAGGGTCGGGAAGCCCAGGATCAGCCCGGTCAGCGCGGTGACGGCCATGGCGATCGGCACGCACGCCAGCCATGCCCAGTTCTCGTGCACCCAGCCGTCCGGACCCGCCCGGTTCCACGGGCTGTCCGGGCTGGTGAGCAGGGCGACGGTGTAGGCGCCAACCGCGTAGAAGCCGACGTAGCCGAGGTCGAGCAGCCCAGCCTGACCGACAACCACATTCAGTCCGATGGCGATGATGGCCAGGATGGCGAACTGGGCCATGGTGCCGCCGAAGCTGATGCCGGGCGTGTCCAGGAACGCCGGGGTGTACAGCGGCAGCAGCGCCAACGCGCCGAAGCCGAGCACGCCGAAGCCCCACTTCTGCACGCGGGTCAGGCCCGACCACCACTGCCGCAGCGCATCTCCCGGAGCCAGTAGCGCGCTCATACTCGCGTCTTCCCGAGGCTCTCACCGAGGATGCCGGTGGGCTTGATCAGCAGGACCAGTACCAGCAGGACGAAGGCGACGACGTCGCGCCACTGGGTGCCGAACAGCGCCTGGCCGTAGTTCTCCATGACGCCCAGCAGCAGTCCGCCGATCAGAGCGCCGCGCAGGTTGCCGATACCGCCGAGCACTGCGGCCGAGAAGGCCTTGATACCCAGTAGGAATCCGCCGGAGTAGATGATGCCCTGCGGAACACGCAGCGTGTAGAGCAGCGCGGCAGCACCGGCGAGCAGGCCGCCGATCAGGAAGGTCGTCACGATGATGCGTTCGCGGGAGACTCCCATCAGGGTGGCCGTGGTCGGGTCCTGAGCCACTGCGCGAATGCCGCGGCCGAACTTGGTGCGATGGACGAACAGATACGTCAGCCGGGCCAGCACCAGTGCTGAAACGATGATGACCAGGGTGACATTGGTGACTGAGGCGCCGAACACCTCGAACTGGGTTTTGGGCTGCACCAGGATGATCGGCTGCTGGGCGTTGCTTCCTCCGTACCCCTTCAGGATAGTCGGCAGCACGAAGTGAACGAACTCCTGCAGCACGAACGACATGCCGATGGCGGTGATGAGAAACGTCAGCGGCCGGGCGTTTCGCCGGCGCAGCGGCCGGTAGGCGACAAACTCCAAACCGACTGCGGCCGAACCGGATACGGCCATGGCGAAAAGCATCGCCACGCCCAGATAGAGAACGGTCAACCCGACGCCGCGGTTGTAGGCGTTGCCACTCGGCGCGAACCCCAGGATCACGTCCAAGCAGAAGTACGCGCCGAACATGCCGAGCATGAAGATCTCGGAGTGCGCGAAGTTGATCAGCCGCAACACCCCGAACACCAGGGTGTAGCCGACGGCAACCAGCGCGTAAATGGCGCCCCAGGCCAGTCCGTCGACGGTTAACTGCCAGAAGCCGTTTCGCAGATTAGTGACGTTGAAGCCGATGTCACCGGCGAGGCAGGCGTACTGACTGAGGCACTCCCCGATCACGTGGCTACTGGACCTTGTAGATCCAGATCAGGTCCGATGTCAGCTCGCCCTTGTCGGTCCACTGGTACTTCCTGGCCACACCTTGCCCGTCGTAGTTGCGGACGAAATCCAGCAACGCGGGACGGGTGACGGCTCCGGAATCGATGCCCTTGAGCAGGATCGTGGTCAGGTCGTAGGCCTCCAGGCTGTAGGTGCCGGGGGCCTGGCCGAACTGCTTGGTGTAGGCATCCGCGAAGGCACCGGTCGCCGGGCCGCACGGGCAGGACAGCACCGCCCCCTTGGCGGATTCACCTGCGGCCTTGACGAACTGCGGATCCTTGAGGCCGTCGGGACCGGAGAACAGGCCTGTGTAACCGGCCTCGCGCAGCTGCTGCAGGAGCAGTGCGGCTTCGGTGTAGTAGCTGGCGTAGACGACCGTATCCGGTTTCTGATTCATGATCTGCGTCACCGCGGCGGAGAAGTCCTTGTCACCCTTCTTGACCGAGATGTTGCAGGCCGAGTCGGCGATCGGACCCAGGGTGTCGCGCACCGCCCCGGCCTGGCCCACGCCCGCGTCGGTGCTGTCGTCGACGACGCATGCCTTCTTGATGCCCACGGTGTTCTTCAGATAATTGGCCAGCGACGGACCCTGCACGCCGTCATTGGACAGCCCGCGGAAGAATGTTTTCCAGCCCTGGTCTGACAGCGCGACATTGGTGGCCGACGGCGTGACCGCCACCAGACCGGCCTGGTCGAAGACCGATCCGGTCGCCTTGGTCTCGCCGGACCAGGTCGGGCCGACGAGACCGATGATGGACTCATCGTTGACGATCTGCGGCGCGATCGACGTCGCCTTCTGCGGATCGCCCTCGGTGTCGAAAGGCTTCAACTCGACCTGGCAGTTCGGATTGGCGGAGTTATGCAGTTCGACGGCGAGTTCGGCGCCGTTGCGTACGTTGGTGCCGAACGGCGCGTCCGCGCCGGTGAGTGGGCCGGCCATGGCCAGGCTGAACGGTAGGCAGACCGCCTTCCCGTCGCCGGCCGGATCAACCGGGGCGGCGGCGCCCGCCGCCGCCTTCACCGCGGCGCCATCAGGGCCGATCTGAACCTGCTCGACGATCTTCAGATCACTCTGCCCGGCTTTGTCGCCCGCCTCGCCCGGCTTGGCCTGTTCGGCGCATCCAGCCAGGCCGAGCACCGCCAGACCCGTGACGCCGACCGCGATCAAATTCCGTGTCCGAGATCCGCTCACGGTCCACCTCCGGCTCAATAGTTGTCGGGAACCACATCAGGCCCCCGGGGAACGCCTCACTGGACCTTGTAGATCCAGATCAGAGTAGTCGTCAGTTCACCGGTGTCGGTCCACTGGTACTTGCGGGCCACACCCTGGCCGTCGTACTTCTTGGCGTAGTCCAGCAGCGCCTCGCGGGTGAGGGCTCCCGAGTCGATGCCCTTGGCGAGAATGGTGCCCAGGTCATAACCCTCGGTGCTGTAGGTGCCGGGCGCCTGGCCGAACTTCTTGGTGTACTCGTCGGAGAAGGCGGCACTGGCGGGGCCGCAGGGGCAGGACAGGATGGCGTCCTTGGCGGACGAACCGGCCTGCTTGACGAATTCCGGGTCCTTGGTGCCGTCGGCGCTGGCGAACTTGCCGGTGTAGCCGGCGTCCCGCAACTGCTGGACGAACGGTGCGGCCTCGGCGTAGTAGCCGCTGTAGAACACCGAGTCCGGCGACTGGCCCTTGACCTGGGTCACGGCGGCGGAGAAATCCTTGTCGCCCTTCTTGACCGAGATGTTGCAGGCCGCGTCGGCGACCGGTCCGAGGGTGTCGCGGACGGCCTTGGCCAGGCCGGTGCCGTAGTCGGTGCTGTCGTCGACGACGCAGATCTTCTTGTCGCCCAGGGTGTTCTTCATGTAGTTGGCGACCGAGGGGCCCTGCACGCCGTCATTGGCCAGTCCGCGCAGGAAAGTCTTCCAACCCTGCTCCGACAGCGTCACGTTGGTGGCCGATGCGGTGGCTGCGACCAGGCCGGCCTGATCGAACACCCCGCCGGTGGCCTTGGTCTCACCGGAGAACGCCGGACCCACCAGACCGATGATCGACGCGTCGTCGACGATCTGCGGGGCGATCGCGGTGGCCTTCTGCGGGTCGCCTTCGGTGTCGAAGGTGCGCAGTTCGATCTGGCAACCCGGGTTGGCGGCGTTGTGCTTGTCGAGGGCGAGTTGCACACCGTTCTTGATGTTGATGCCCAGGGCGGCGTCCGGGCCGTTGAGGGCGCCGGCCATCGCGATCTTCACCGGCGCGCAGGTGGCCTTACCGTCGCCGGCCGGGTCGGCTGCCGCGACGGCGGCATCCGACTTGACCTCCTTGCCCTCCTGGTCGATCTGGACCTGCTCGACGATCTTCAGGTCGACCGGTGCGGCGGAATCTGCCTGCGCCGAGGTCGTACCGGTGCCCTTCGAGGACTCATTGCTCGGTGAGGGCTGGCTGCAGCCGGCGATGCCGAACATCGCCAACGCCGCTGAACTGACTGCGATTGCACCTCGTGTCGCCCGACCGCGCACGTTTCACCTCCGGGTTAGTGATCACCTGTGGAGCAGGCTCATACGAGGGCCCACCCGTTGACGCTTCCGGTAGAACATAGCCAACCGCGGACCAAACCGCGCGTGATCAGCCCGTGAAACGCCGCCGTTTACTGCGGTGACGGGCGCTCAGCGGTAGGTTCCAGCGTCTGCAGGACAACCTCGGCCACCCGCTTCATGGTGGTGCGACGGTCCATCGCGGCGCGTTGCATCCAGCTGAACGCCTCGGGTTCGGTCAGAGCGTGCTTTTCCTGCAGCAGCCCCTTGGCACGCTCGATCAGCTTCCGGGTCTCCAGCCGCTCGCCGAGGTTGGCCACCTCGCGTTCCAGCTGGATGACCTCCTGAAACCGGCTGAAGGCCAGTTCGATCGCCGGAACCAGGTCGCTGATCGAGAACGGCTTGACCAGGTAGGCCATCGCGCCGGCGTCGCGGGCCCGTTCCACCAGATCCCGCTGGCTGAACGCGGTGAGCACCACCACCGGGGCGAGGCGCTTTTCGGCGATCTCGCCAGCGGCGTCGATACCGTCACGACGCGGCATCTTCACGTCCATGATCACCAGGTCCGGCTTCAGGCTTTCAGCCAATTCGACCGCCTCCTGGCCGTCCCCGGCCTCGCCGACCACCTGATAGCCCTCTTCGCGCAGCATCTCGGCCAGGTCCAGCCGGATCAGTGCCTCATCCTCGGCGATGAGAACCCGCCGCCGCGGATTTTCGTCCGGTTCGATCATGGGGCCCATTGTGTCGCGGTGAACCACGGGTGGCGAAACCGGGCTCAAAGCGGTCAACTATCGTGGGCGGCGCTGACGAGCCCTCGTATCCCAACTGGCAGAGGAAACGGATTCAAAACCCGTGCAGTGTGAGTTCGAATCTCACCGAGGGCACCAGAAAACAGCACCGGCCGCTATGCCGCAAAGAAGCGGCCACCGGACATTTCCCCCCCGGGATGCGCACGGTGGCCGCTTCACCGAAAATTCTGGCAGAAACTGACACGAACGAAAACCGTTCTGAAAACAAACTATTCGCCGCAATCGAAGACACCTGCCGCGGCAAGGAACGGCCACCGGAGTTGCGCGGGGGGGTTGCGTAACTCGACGGTGGCCGTTCAAAAAGAGTGTGCCACGCGCTTGCGAGATCTTTCCCGCCGCCGGCCGGTAATCGCCCACAAAGGGGATGAAAATCACAAGCGGTTGGGCACGGTTGAACCGCTGAAGTCACCGCCATCCGTCGGCGGCCTTGGCGGCACGCATCAACTCCTGGCACAGCTCGCGCAATTCGCTCGCCGAAGCACCCTCCTCGACCGCGGTGTTGACGTCCTCGGCGGCGCAGCGCACCTGGTAGACGCGGTCGGACAGCTCGGCGGCCTCGTCGGCCGACAACACCACCGCGTCGACAGGCACAGCGCTGCCTTTGACCATGGCGCGCTGTTCGTAAGCGCGTTGCCGGCACGACTGTCGGCAGTACTGCCGACGTCGGCCCATTCCGACGTCGGCGACCTCCCGGCCACACCAGCGGCACGGCTGGGGTCGGCTGCGGCGCGTCACGGTTGCGAGCGTAAACCCGGGCACCGGCCAACTCCCGGTATCATGGAGTTGCGCGTTGAGAACCGCGACACCGGAGTTTCCGCGTTGTTCCGACGTATTAGGCAAGGAGAATCAACATGGCTGATCGTGTGCTGAGGGGTAGCCGGCTAGGCGCCGTGAGCTACGAGACCGACCGCAACCACGACCTGGCGCCGCGGCAACTCGCCCGCTACCGCACCGAGAACGGTGAGGAGTTCGAGGTCCCGTTCGCCGATGACGCCGAGATTCCCGGCAACTGGCTGTGCCGCAACGGGCTGGAGGGCACCCTCATCGAGGGTGATATCCCGGAGCCGAAGAAGGTCAAGCCGCCCCGCACGCACTGGGACATGCTGCTCGAGCGCCGTTCTGTCGAGGAACTCGAGGAGTTGCTCAAGGAACGTCTGGACCTGATCAAGACCAAGCGCCGGGGCTGATTCCCCCGAGCCGCTAGCGGCCCGCGCGGCGACGGTTGAGCCGGCCGCCGATCCCCCACTGGGCGACTTTGACCATCGCCTCACGGATATTGGAGCCGCTCATCTTCGATACCCCGAGTTCGCGTTCGGTGAAGGTGATCGGCACCTCCGCGACGGTGAATCCGTTGTTGATCGACCGCCAGGTGAGGTCGACCTGGAAGCAGTACCCCTTGGATTCCACGGAGGACAGGTCCAGCTTCTCCAGGACCTCGCGCCGGTACGCGCGGTAGCCCGCGGTGATGTCGTGGATCTCCACCCCCAGCAGAACGCGGGCATAGGTGTTGGCCGACTTGGACAGCACCAGCCGCCGATAGGGCCAGTTGCGCACCGTCCCACCGTCGACGTAGCGGGATCCGATCGCCAGATCGGCGCCGTGGTCGATGGCATCGAGTAACCGGTAGAGCTGCTCGGGGGCATGGCTACCGTCGGCGTCCATCTCCACCAGAACGCGGTAACCCCGTTCCAACCCCCAGGCGAAGGCGGCCAGGTACGCCGCGCCCAGTCCGTCCTTGGCGGTGCGATGCATCACGTGGATTCGCTCGGGGTCGGCAGCCGCAATATCGTCGGCGAGTTCGCCCGTTCCGTCCGGGCTGCCGTCGTCGACGACCAGCACGTGGACGTCGGGGCATGACTTTCGGACCCGGCCCATGATCAACGGCAGGTTCTCCCGCTCGTTGTAGGTCGGGATGATGACCAGGGTGCGCCGGCTGGGCAGGTCGGTACCGGCCGCGGCGGACTTCGGTGAAGCCTTCCGGGCGGGCCTGCTTCCGGGGTTGCTCATGCGACTCCTTTGCCTGAATTACGCCGTGCCCGAGTTACCACGGCGGCTGCGCAGCGGCCGCACGAAGCCGCCACCATTGTGCAATACCGCCACGCCGATCGCGGCCACTGCAGCCGCCACGAGCAGCCATTGCACCGCGACGGTCCATCGGGTGGCCACTGTCTCGGCCGTCCGCAGCCGGACCTCGGTGTCGAGGTAGGCCGGGGTGAAGAAAGCCGTCCGCTGGATCTCGCTGCCGTCCGGGGCGATGGCCGCACTGATGCCGGTGGTGCCCACGACGATCACATACCGGCCGTGCTCGACAGCCCTGAGCTTGGCGAAAGCCAACTGCTGTTCGCTCATCGCCTGGTCGAAGGTGGCGTTGTTGGTGGGCACCACCAGCACCTGCGCACCGTTGCGCACCGACTGGCGCAGCGCCCGGTCGAAGATGACCTCCCAGCAGGTCGCCACTCCGACCGGCACCCCGGCCGGATTCAGCACACCGCTGCCGTTTCCGGGAACGAAGTAGCCGGCGCGGTCGGCGTAGGACGACAGGCGGGAGAAGAACGACCGCCACGGCAGGTACTCGCCGAACGGCTGGACGATCTGCTTGTCGTGACGCTCGCCCGGACCCTTGGCGGGATCCCACACGATGACGGTGTTGGACGCGGCTGGATTGTCCGGGGTGGCTTCGGGCCGGTCGACGACGGCCCCGACGAGGATCGGGACGCCGATGGCGCGGGCGGCACGGTCGATCTGCTCAGCGGCATCGGTATTGGCCAGCGGATCGATATCGGAGGAGTTCTCCGGCCACACCACGAACTTCGGACGCGGGGCCCGGCCTGCCTTGACGTCCTCGGCGAGCAGGAGCGTCTGTTTGACGTGGTTATCCAGCACCGCCCGGCGCTGGCTGTTGAAGTCCAACCCGAGCCTCGGCACGTTGCCCTGCACTGCGGCGATCGCGATCGTCGACTCGTCGCCGGCGGCGGCAGAAGCGGCGCGGTGCACCCCCGGCGCGGCAAGCGCGGTAGCCAGCAACACCGCACAGATAGCCGCCCCGGACGCCACCAGCGTGCCGCGGTGGCCGCCGCCGCGCACCTGCGTCAACAGCGCGCACAACGAGGTGCCCAGCAGCGCGATCCCGAATGACACCAGCGGGGCGCCTGCCCACTGCGCCAGGTTCAGGAAAGGTCCGCCCGACTGCCCGTAAGCCGTTACGCCCCAGGGGAATCCACCGAACGGGACACTCGATTTCAGCCATTCCTGCATCGACCAGAGGCAGGCCAGCCACACCGGCCAGCCGGGTAGCCGGGCGACCAGTACAGCGAACACACCGAACATCGCCGGGAACAACGCCTCCATCGCCGACAGGGCGACCCACGGCACGGGTCCGACCAGCCCGCTGATCCAGGGCAACAGCGGAAGGTAGAAGGCAATGCCGAACGCCAACCCGTATCCGAAGCCGCCCGCCATGGTGGTCTGCGGAGCGGTCAGGACCCAGGTGAGCAGCGCCAACGCAACGACCGCCGCCCACCACCAGCCGACCGGTGGGAAGCTGACGCACAGCAGAAGTCCGGCCAACACGCTCACCGAGAGCCGGATCAGCCGCGCGAAACCAGAGGCGCGATCAGCCATGCAGCACAACGCCCCGATGCACCGTCTGCCGGCAGTGCGGCAGCGGATCGGAGGGGTCCAGTCGCGGCAGCACCGGTACCCGCGACCGGGGGTCGGTCGACCAGCGCTGCACGGTGTCGGCGGGCACGCTCACGTCCAGATCGCCGGTCTCCCAGATCGCGTAGGAGGCGGGCGCCCCGGGAACCAGGGTGCCGGTCAGACCATCACGGACGCCGCCGGCGCGCCAGGCCCCGCGGGTGGCCGCGGTGAACGCAGCGCGCACCGAGATGGCGCTACCGGGCGTGTGGTGATGGCTGGCGGCCCGTACCCACGACCACGGATCGAGGCTGGTCACAGGGGAATCCGAGCCGAACGCCAGGGGCACGCCTGCCGATGCTAACAGCGCGAACGGGTTGAGTCCGGCGGCGCGGCGGGCCCCAAGGCGGTGCGCGTACATGCCGTCAGCACCACCCCAGCGGGCATCGAAGCCCGGCTGCATGCTCGCGGTGATACCCCACTCGCCCAGCTTGGCCGCCTGCTCGGCCGACACCATCTCCAGATGCTCGAGGCGGTGTCCGCATCGGGCGACCGCCGGGGCGCCGAAACGCTCGACGACGTGGTGGAGGGACTCGACCACGGCGGCCACGGCGGCGTCGCCGATGACATGAAAGCCGGCGGTGATTCCGGCTTCGGTGCAGGCGATCAGGTGTTCGGAGACCGCCCCGGGGTCGAGATGGCAGATACCGGCGCAAGTCGGGTCGTCAGGTGGGGCGTCGGCGTACGGGGCGTGCAGCCAGGCGGTGCGCGAGCCGAGGGCGCCGTCGACGAAAAGATCTCCCGCCAAGCCGCGGGCGCCGGTTTCCTCGATCAGTGCACGGGCCTGCGCGGCACTGGCCACCGACTCGCCCCAGTAGCCGGTGATCTCGACGCCGTGGTGCAGGGCGCTGATTTCCTGCCAGTCTTCGGCGCCCCCGATCTCAGGGCCGGCGCATTCATGCACCGCGACGATCCCGGCGGCGGCTGCCGCGTCGAGCGCCGCCCGGCGCGCGGTGTCGCGCTGCCGCCAGGTGAGCAGACCGCGTGCCTCGGCGCGCACCAGGTGATGCGCCTCGGCCGACAGCGCGGCCTGCGGATCGAAGCCTCCGACGGCCGGCAGACCGGAAACCCGCTGCCGCAATGTCGTCGAGGCCAACGCCGAGTGCACATCAACACGCGCCAGATAGGCAGGTACGGCCCCGACAACTGCGTCGAGATCGGTGGTGGTGGGTGTTCGCGGCCAGTGGGTGTCATCCCAACCGTGGCCCCAGATCGGCTCACCGGGGTGGGCGGCGACGTGGGCGGCGATCAACCGCAGGAGATCATCGGGCCCCTCGGCGGAAGCAAGGTCCAACCCGGTGATCCGCAGGCCTGTCGCGGTCAGGTGCACATGGCTGTCGACGAATGCGGGCGCGACGAACGCGCCGTCGAGGTCGACGATCCGCGCGTCGGGAAACTGGGCCCCTCCGACGGCATCGCTGCCCAGCCAGGCCACCACACCGTCGCGGACCGCCATCGCGGTGGCATCGGGATGCGACGGACTGTGGATACGCCCGCCCCGCAGCAGTGTGGTCACGGGTTCAGTGTGTAGGTCAGCTGCCGGCGCGGCGGGCGATCGCCGTGCGGGCCGCACCGGGGCGATGGACCGGCTCGCCGATGACCTCACCGTCGATGTAGTCGCTCCGGCCCACCCGGTTAACCATCTGATCGAGGTTCAGCGCCCCGACGCCGCGCATGAGGCCGCGGTTGAGCAAGGTGCTTGCCAGAGGGCGCATCGCTGCGCGGGTCGGCGGCGCCAGCATCAGCGCACCGGCCGCAGTGCTGACCACTCCGGGCAGGAACACCAGAAACGATCCCAGCCCCACCAGCACACCGTCGGTGGCCGCGGCCTGCGGATCGTTGCGGGCTCGCCGCAGCGAGCCGACCTGACCCTTGAGCTGTGAGGCGGCGAGCAGGACGCCCACCATGAATGTCGCTGCCAGCACCACCAAGGCCCAGCCGAGCCCGACGGCCCAGGTGAGCAAAATCACCGCGGCCAGTTCAACGAGGACATAGAGCGCGCCGTAGCGCAGGAACGGTCGCATCACCATGTCTTATCAAACGCCTGGCCCGCGAACGTGGTTCCTGACCGCCGATCACGGATTGGCCTCATTGATGGCCTGCTGCAACTGCTCCAGCCGCTGCTCGCGACTGCCCACCAACTCGATCAGCAGCGGACGCTTCTCCCCCTGCATCACGCCGTACCGCCCGTCGCGGTAGATCTGCTTGAAAATCAGATCCACCGCGTCGCGGTAGGCGTGGTCGATCGGCCGGATTCCGTCGGCCTCCATCTCCACGGGCCATTCGTCCGACTTCGGCACAAAGGCCAGGATGTCGAGATGGTCCAGCGACTCGGCGACAGCCGGCACCATGGAGGTCACGAACGCGTCGTCGATGTCGGTGCACCCCGTGTCGGCGGTGTACTGCGAATAAGCCAGGTAATCAACCGGCGCCCGGTCGAAGATGACGTCCTGAGCGGCGGTGGCGTACCGATGCACACGGCCGATGTTGTAGTACAGCTGGATGCCGTTGTGAAGCCGGGTTGACTCGTCCCGGAACAGGATCTGGTAGGGCCCGTGCAGGCCCAGCGCCCGATAGGGCTCCTCTTCACGGGCGAATTCCGGGCGGCTCGAGACCCAGTCGTTGACGACGGTGGACTTGCCCAGTGAGTGGCTACCGGAGACGGCGATACGCATGGGTCATCCGGCTTCCGGAACGCGCACGCCCACCGCAACGACCTCCTGGCCGCCGTTGACACGGGTCAGGTGTCCCCTGGTGCCCGCATCGTCAAGGAGAATGGCGTCGCCGGCGCACATGGTGCGCTCGGTTCCGTCGGTGACGGTCACCGTGACCGAGCCGGTCATCATGAAGAACCACTGTCGGTAGGGCGAGGGATGCCACGGCCCGGACCATTGCGGAGCGAAGCGGACCACGGCGAATCCCAGCGCCGGGATGAGTTCAGATGCCTCGAGCGGCGTAGTCGGCGGCGCAAAGTTCCGCATCTCCAGGGGCAGCTCACAATCCTCGAAATGTGACTCGCCGACACTGTCCACGAAGATCCGGAGGTACTTCAGCGGCGCGATCACGGTCGCAGGCGCCGGGTCACGCGGGCCGGATCTCCAGGCCGACCGTCCGACCGGCGCCGCCGCGCAACTTGGAGAAGAACGTGAAGACCCGGCCGATGATCCCGTAGCGCTTGGTTATGGCGCGGTAGACGTCCTCAGTTGCCGAATCGTCGAGCACGGAGGCAACCGCCTCGATCGTCTCGCCCTTGACCTTGCCCTTCATATCGCAGACCGCGAGGGTGACCCTCGGAGTGTTGCGAATGCGCTTGACCTTCCAGGAGTTCTTCTCGGTGATCACCACCGCGCGGTCGCCGTCCCGGGCGATCCAGATCGGGGTCGGCTTGGGCCGACCGTCCTTAGTGAAGGTGGTCAGCAGGACGTATTGGGCTCTGGACACGTCCTCGAAAGTGGCAGCCATCCCACCAAACTACCGCGCCTCCAACTCCCCCTCGGTTTCGAGCAGCACCTGCCGTAGTCCATCCAGGGTCGCCGGTTCAGGGCTCTGCCACATCCCGCGGCCCGCCGCCTCCAGCAGGCGTTCGGCGATCCCGTGCAGCGCCCAGGGGTTGGATGCGGCGAGGAACTTGCGGTTCTCCGGTTCCATCACGTACTGCGCGGTGAGTTCCTCATACATCCAGTCCGCCATCACCTTGGCGGTGGCGTCGTAGCCGAAGAGGTAATCCACCGTGGCGGCCATCTCGAAGGCCCCTTTGTAGCCGTGCCTGCGCATCGCGGCCATCCACCGAGGGTTGACCACCCGGGACCGGAACACCCTGGTGGTCTCCTCGGAGAGGGTTCGGGTGCGGACCGCCTCGGGGCGGGTGTTGTCACCGATGTAGGCGGCGGGGGCCTGCCCGGTCAGCGCCCGCACCGTGGCGACCATGCCACCGTGGTACTGGAAGTAGTCGTCGGAGTCGGCGATGTCATGTTCGCGGCAGTCGGTGTTCTTGGCGGCGACCACAATCCGCCGGTATTGGTGGCGCATGTCCTCTGCCGCGGGCCGGCCATCCAGGCCTCGGCCGTACGCGAAACCACCCCAGGCGGTGTAGACCTCGGCCAAGTCGGCATCGTCACGCCAGTTGCGGCTGTCGATCAGTTGCAGCAGACCGGCCCCGTAGGTTCCCGGCTTGGAACCGAAAATTCTTGTGGTGCTGCGCCGTTCGTCGCCATGCTCAACCAGATCGGCCTGAACGTGCGCCCGGACGTAGTTGCAGTCCTCAGGCTCGTCGAGAGCGGCCACCATCCGGACCGCGTCGTCGAGCATCGCCAGCACGTGCGGGAAGGCGTCGCGGAAGAATCCCGAGATACGCACGGTGACGTCGATGCGCGGCCGGCCGAGTTCCTCCAGTGGGATCACGCTGAGATCGACGACTCGTCGAGAGGCGTCGTCCCACACCGGCCGCACACCGAGCAGCGCAAGGATTTCGGCGATGTCATCCCCCGATGTCCGCATCGCCGAGGTGCCCCACGCGGACAGCCCTACCGAGCGCGGCCACTCGCCGTAGTCGGCGCGGTAGCGCTCCAGCAGCGACTCGGCCATCGCCATGCCGGTGTCCCATGCCAGGCGCGACGGCATGGCCTTGGGGTCGACGGAGTAGAAGTTGCGTCCGGTGGGCAACACATTGACCAGACCGCGCAGCGGCGAACCGGAAGGCCCCGCGGCGATGTACCGGCCGTCGAGTGCCGCCAGCACCTGATCGATCTCGCAAGCGGTCCCGGCCAGGCGCGGCACCACCTCCTGCGCCGCAAACCGCAGAATGGCCCCGATCGCCGCGTCCTCGGTCAGCTCATCGACATGGGCGGCATCCCACCCGCTCGCCTGCAGTGCCGCCAGCAGCGATCGTGCGCGCTGCTCGGCGGCGTCCACATCGGCACGGTCGTCGGTACCGTCCTCGGCCAGTCCCAGCGCCTGACGAAGCCCGGGCAGGTGCTTCTCGCCGGCGAACAGTTGGCGCGCCCGCAGGATCGCCAGCACCAGGTCCAGTTCTGACTCGCCCGTCGGGGTGGCGCCCAGGATGTGCAGGCCGTCGCGGATCTGCACATCCTTGATCTCACACAGCCAGCCGTCGACGCCCATCAGCATGTCGTCGAAACGGTCGTCCTCGGGGCGTTCGGCCAACCCCATATCGTGGTCCATCTTGGCTGCCCGCATCAGGGTCCAGATCTGCTGACGTACGGCCGGCAGCTTGGCCGGGTCCAGGGTGGCGACGTTGGCGTGCTCGTCGAGGAGTTGTTCCAGGCGGGCGACATCTCCATAGCTCTCGGCCCGCGCCATCGGCGGGATCAGATGGTCGACCAGGATGGCGTGCGCCCGGCGCTTGGCCTGGGTACCTTCGCCGGGATCGTTGACCAGGAACGGGTAGATCAGCGGGAGATCACCGAGCGCGGCATCCGGGCCACAGTCTGCGGACATGCCCAGCGTCTTACCGGGCAGCCATTCGAGGTTGCCGTGCTTGCCCAGATGGATGGCGGCGTGCGCGCCGAATTCATGCCGCAGCCACAGATACGTCGCCAGGTAGTGGTGACTCGGTGGCAGGTCGGGATCGTGGTAGATGGCCACCGGGTTCTCGCCGAACCCGCGCGGCGGCTGCACCACAATCACCAGGTTTCCCGATTGCATTGCCGCGATGACGATTTCGCCGTCAGGATCGTTACTCCGGTCGACGAACAACTCTCCAGGCGCCGGCCCCCAGTGGGTCACCATCGCCTCGGCAAGGTCGGCGGGCAGGGCGGCGAACCACTCCCGGTACCGAGCCGCCGAGACACGGATCGGGTTACCGGCCAACTGTCCTTCAGTGAGCCAGTCCGGGTCCTGACCGCCACGCTCGATCAGGGCATGCATCAGGGCGTCACCGTCGCCGGAGGCGACAATCGAGCCCAATTCCGACGCCTCACGACCCGGCACCTCACCGATGTCATAGCCCCTGTCCCGCAACGCCTTCAGCAGCGCGATGGCGCTGGCCGGGGTGTCCAGGCCGACGGCGTTGCCGATCCGGGAGTGCTTGGTCGGGTACGCCGAGAACATCAGTGCCAAGCGCTTCTGGGCGGGGGGAACGCGGCGCAACCGGGCGTGGTTGACCGCCAGACCCGCCACCCGCGAGCAGCGCTCCGGGTCTGGGACGTAGGAGATCAGGCCGTCGGAGTCGATCTCCTTGAACGAGAACGGGACGGTGATGATGCGTCCGTCGAACTCGGGCACCGCCACCTGAGTGGCGACATCCAGTGGACTGAGTCCGTCGTCGTTGGCCGACCAGCGAGCCCGCGAACTGGTCAGGCACAGACCCTGAAGGATGGGGATATCCAGGGCGGCAAGGTGTTTGACATCCCAGCTGCCATCATCACCACCGGCCCCCACCGCAGCCGGGGTGGCACCGCCGGCGGCGAGCACGGTGACCACCATGGCGTCGACACCGGCGAGAAGTTCGAGGAGATCATCGGGCGGGTTGCGCAGCGAGGTGCAGTACACCGGTAGGGGCCGACCGCCGGCCTGCTTGATCGCCGAGCAGAGCGCCCGGATGTAATCGGTGTTGCCGGCGAGTTCCTGCGCGCGGTAGTAGAGGATCGCGATGGTTGGACGGTCCCCGGCAAGAGTGGCGCAGCCGTCGCACCCGTCGCAGCGACGGTCCGGCACTCCCCACGTCGGGGTGGCCGCCGGCGGAGCGAAGCCGAACCCGGTCATCAGCACGGTGTCGCAGAGAAAGGCGTGCAGTTGGCGGAGATTCTCCACCCCGCCCTGGGCAAGATAGGTGTGCGTCTGCACGGCGATGCCGGCGGGGACCGTCGAGCGCTGCATCAGGTCGGCGTCGGGTGCCTGTTCGCCACTAACCACGACCACCGGGATCCCCCTGGCGATCAGGGTGTCGATACCGTCCGGCCAGGCCCGGTAACCGCCGAGCAGTCGCACCACCGCGATGTCTGCGCCGTCGAGCAATTCGGCGAGTTCTGAGTCCCTCGCTGAGTCCCCCAGTGAATTCCCCAGTGAATCCCCCAGGCGGGAGGGGTTGGCCCACCGGTAATCGGCGCCACAAGCACGCGCGGTGATCAGGTCGGTGTCCGATGTGGACAGCAGCAGCACGGTGTGCACGTGTTATTCGTACCTAACGGGGTTGGTCGCGGTCTGCGGCGGGGGCTGAGAACACCTCGGCGACCAGAGGTGCCGCCACCAGAATCAGGATTGCCGCCATGATCGCCGGCGCGACCAGCGGAACCCAGGTCAGCTGAAGCGACACCGCACCGGCGGCCGCTCCAGCCACGGTGAAACCCACCATTCCCGCCACGGTGGGGACCGTCAGCGTCGCCGCGTCGTCGGCGTACCGGGTGATGAGATAGGCCGCCGCCGCGAGTCCGGAGACCGCCGCCAGCACCGGGACGGGATCCCCCAATGCCATCCCAGCGATGGTCAACAGCACTGCGACGACCGCGGCGGTCCGGACGAACAGACCCGCCACCAGAGCGGCGACCGCCAGGCCCAGCGCGGCCAGACCCCACGCGCCGGTGGGCCTGGCGGCGGCGGCCACCATCAGCACCCCGAAGGCGCTGGAGAACAACAGGGCGGCGGGGCGGCGGTTCATCGGCGCCGACGCCGTGTTCCGAATCGCGCCTTCGGCAGCAGTCGCATCGCCACATCGAGGGTGAGTTCGGCGGGCCAGGACAGCACCTCGACACCCACCACCCGCATATCGCGGTACATCGCCGCGCGCTGCAGCGTCCACATCCTGGCCAGAATCGGCTCCTCCTCGTCGCCGAGCGGACAACCCTCGAGTACGTCCACCACCACCACGACGTGGCCGCGCCGGGACAGGTCCATCATCGCCAACCCGAAATCGGCGTCCAGGAGGGTGGAGAAGCCGATGATGACAGCCCCGGGCGGGACGGCGGCCTGGGGCGCCAGTGTGCCTGGTGTGTCGTGATAGTCGCCGCCGGCCCCGAGCACCGCATCGAGCACCCGGTAGAACTGCCGCTGCCCGATATCGGCCCCGAGCCATCGCGGGCGCTGGCCTCCGAGACCGACCACCCCGGCCCGATCGCCGCTGCGTAATGCCGACTGCACAACCTGCAGCGCGCCCTCGGCGGCGCGTTGGGTCGCGGCTGTGGCCGGACCGGGAGGCTGGACGCTCATATCGACCATGACGACGACGTCCAAGGACCGATCGGTCAGTCGCTGAGTGACGTGCAGCGTGCCTCGCCGCGCGCTGACCGACCAGTTGACGGTCCGCAATTGGTCACCGGGGACGTAGGCGCGGATATCGGCGTACTCCACCCCCGGGCCCGCGTGGCGGGTCAGATGGGTGCCGATCCGGTCCAGCATCTCGGTGCGGGGCATCGCCGTGGACGGCGGCGGCACCAGCGGAAAGACGAAGGCCTCACCGATCTCGGCCGATCCGAACGCGGCGAGCAGTCCGCCGGGAGCGACGACATCGACATCGGCCCGCAACGGATACCGTCCCCAACGCTGCGCCGACACCGCGACGGTGCGCCGGTGCGGGTCACCGGAGTCCAGCAACTCGGTATGCATGCCGGCCGGGGCGGTGACGGACACCGAGGCCGATCCGCCGGCCGATCCGCCGGCCGATACACCGGCCGATCCGCCGGCCGCCGGGGAATCCAGTTCCACCTCGACCTCTTCGCTATCGCCCTCGAAGCACCGCAGCGTTTTCGGGCCGGCTCGCACCGACACCCGCGCCACCGGTCGCTGCCAGCCGGCCGAACACAACACGCCCAGCAGTGGAGCCGCGAAGGCGACCAGCTGCCATCGGCCCGAGATCAGCGCGGCGGCCAGCGCGGCGGCCGCACACAGGAACAGCATTCGGGTCAACTCGGTTGTGCGCGAACGTAGTTCCACATCGGTGCGAATAGCGTCCATGGCGCGGTCAGGTATTCCCGGTCGGCTCGGAAGCCCGAGGCACCGGCACTCGCTTGAGCAACTGCTCGACCACGTCGGAGCCGTGCATACTTCGCACCCACATCTCCGGGCGCAGGGTGATCCGGTGCCCGAACGCCGGCACCGCGAGGGCCTTGACATCTTCGGGCAGGACGTAGTCACGCCCATTGAGCAGGGCTCGCGCCCGGCACAGCTGAACCAGGTCCAGTTCGGCCCGTGGGCTGGCGCCGACGACCACCTGGGGGTGGCTACGGGTCGCTGAGGCCAGCGAGACCACGTAGTTGAGGACGTCATCGTGGACGTTGACCCGCTCCACCGATTCCTGCATGGCCAACAGTTGGTCAGCGTCGAGGACCTCACCGATCGTGGCCTCCGCCGTGCCCCGGTCCAACCTGCGCCGCAGCATCAGCGCCTCATCCTTCTCGGAGAGGTACTTCAATGCCACCTTGACTGCGAAGCGGTCCAGTTGCGCCTCCGGCAGCGGGTAGGTGCCCTCGAACTCGATCGGGTTGTCGGTGGCGATGACAATGAAAGGCGTTGGCAGCTGATGTGTTTCGCCATCGATACTGACCTGGCCCTCGGCCATGGCCTCCAACAGTGCGGCTTGGGTCTTAGGCGGCGTCCGGTTGATCTCGTCGGCCATCAGCATGTTGGTGAAAATCGGCCCGCGACGGAAGTCGAACTGCGCCGAACGCATGTCGAAGATCGTGGCGCCGAGCAGGTCGGCCGGCAACAGGTCCGGGGTGAACTGCACGCGATTGAAACGCAGACCCAGGGCGGCGGCGAACGACCGCGCGATCAGGGTCTTGCCCATGCCGGGAAGGTCCTCGATCAGCACGTGGCCACCGGCCAGCACGGTGGTGAGTATCAGCAGGAGGGCCCCGCGCTTCCCGACCACCGCCCGCTCAACCTCGTCGAGGACCCTCTCGCAGAGTGCGGCGGTCTCGGGGCCCGATGTCGTCATGCCTGCTCCAGTCGCTGCAAAATCTGATCGAGCGCGTCACGGCCCGGTCCGGGTTCGTTGCGGCGGGTCGGTGCCACGTTGTCCGGATCGACCCACTGCCACAGTTCTTCGCCGAAGACGAATCGTCCACTCGCGGCGAGCGCGGCGGACTCCTTCTGCTTGGTCGCCACCATGAAGTCGCGGGCCAACTTGGGTCGCAGGTGTCGATCCCACTCCCCCCTGGTGCCATCGGCCCACCGAATGAGTTCTTCGGTCTGCCCTTTCCAGCGCTGGAGGGACTCCATGGCGTCGTTGGACGGTGCCGTCGTTGAGCCGTCGTTCCCGCTACGCGCGAGCCGTCCGGTCAGTTGCAGGGCGAACAACCCCAACGCCGCACCGCCCACCGGCAGCGCCCAGCGCCAGCCCATCATCAGTCCGACAATCTCGGCCAGAAGCACCGCCAGGAAGCCGCCGGCCAGCACCTTGCTCATCGGATCGACCTCATACGCCGGCCCGCAGTTCGCCGAGCACCGACCGCAGCGCCTGCTGCGCCTCGTCGCGGTGTTCCTCGGTCATGGTGTGCCTGCTGAACCGCGCTTCGGCGAAGAGGTCGACCAGGGTGGTGGCACTACGGGTGCTGACGGTTCGGTTCGCGACCGCCCGGGCCAGCACCTCCGACGGGGTGTCGGAAGCCTGCGGGGCCGATCCCGGCGCGTCGGCAAGAGCCTGCTCCATCGCAACGTAGCAGGCGATGATGGCCTCCCTCGGCTCCAGGGCGAGGTTGGCGACCTCGGCCAGTCCGCGTTCGGCAGCCACCGCCAACGGTGGGATGGCAGGCGACGCGGGCGGCGGCCCCGGCGTCACCACGATGGGCGGCAGCTTGGACCGGTTGCGCACGGCCACCACGACGGTCGACACCGTCATCATCACCAGGAGAACACCGGTGGCTCCGGCAAGCAGCCGGAAGGTTTCGCTGTGCGGCTTTGACTGCGGCGCCGGCGTTCTGGGCTGGGCCGGGCGGTCGGGGGCCGCGGTTGTCGTCGGCGTCGCGGTCTGCTGGCGCAGTTCGGCCTCGAACTTGATCTGGCCGACCGCGACGAATACCGCCAGCCACAACACCACCAGCCCGAGCCCGATGAGAAGCAGCAGGCGCCGGTTGATCCGGCCACCGGTGCCGCGACCGAAATCCGGGATCTCGAAGGGTGCCGCCTTGGGCGCCGGCGGACGGCGGTTGAACATCGCGAACACCATCACCACGAACGACACACCAAGCAGTGCGATCACCCCGGCCAGCGACGCGGGACTGTCTTCCCCGGTCTCCTGCGGTGCGGGCCGCGGACCGGGCATCCGTCCCTGCAGAGCCACCGCGGCGACGAACAGCAGTCCGATCAGAACAGCCACCCGCGCAACTGAGCGGGTGCCGCCGTCGGGGCGTGTCCTGGTCGTGGTTCCTCCCCAGCAATGTGCCCGGCTCGTGAATTGCCCGGTGATTCCATGGTGGCACGGGTCGCCTCGTACCGTGGTTGCGTGAGTCGGACCCGTGACCAGGACGCCTGCCCTGGCGCACTTCACGTGCACCAAGCGGCCGACGGTGCACTCGCCAGGCTACGGCTGCCCGGCGGGATGATCACCGCCGGGCAACTCGAGGCCCTCGCCGAGGCGGCCGAACGGTTGGGTGCCGGCACCCTGGAGCTGACCGCCCGCGGCAACGTCCAGATTCGGGGCATCACCGACCCCGCAGCGGTCGCTGAGCAGGTTGCCGCCGCCGGCCTGTTGCCGTCGGCGACCCATGAGCGAGTCCGAAACATCGTGGCGTCACCGCTGTCCGGCCGGGTCGGCGGACGGGCCGATATCCGGCCGTGGGTGCACGAACTCGACAGCGCTATCCAGGCCGAGCCGCAGTTGGCCGAACTGCCGGGGCGGTTTCTGTTCAGCCTCGATGACGGCGGCGGTGACGTGTCGGGCTTGGCCGCCGATGCGGGCATTCACGTTCTGTCGGACGCCGATGGTGCGGCGGTCTTGCTCGCCGGGCGAGACACCGGGGTGCGGGTGGCGTCCAGCGAGTCCGTGCCGACCCTGATCACGGTGGCCCGCCGGTTCGTGAAGGAGCGTGGAAATGCCTGGCGGGTCGCCGAATTGGACGATCCCGATGTGCTGCTCGGTGACGCCACACCAGTCGTCCCCGCGGGTGGCCGGTTCACCACGACCCGGCCGCCGGTCGGATGGATCGAGCAGGCGGGTGACGGCTCGGGGGAAGACCGGGTGACGCTGGGTGCTGTGGTTCCGCTGGGCGTTCTGAACTCTCGGCAAGCCCGATTCGTCGCGGCAATCGGAGCACCGATGGTCATCACGCCGTGGCGGTCGCTGCTGATCTGCGATCTCGATCCGGGGGTGGCCGACACCGCGCTGCGGGTCCTGGCTCCCCTGGGTCTGGTTTTCGACGAGACCTCGCGCTGGCTGGACGTCACCGCTTGCGTGGGAAGCCCCGGTTGTGCCCGATCACGGGCCGATGTGCGCGCCGAGGCGACCAGGCATGCGGAGTCCGGCACCGGAACCGGCGCCGTGCACTACGTCGGCTGCGAGCGCGCCTGCGGCAGACCCGCCGCCGCGCAGGTAATGGTGGCAGAAGACGGCGGGTACCGGCGAACGTAGGGTGAATGCCGTGCTCGACTACATCCGGGACGCCGCCGAGATCTACCGGCAGTCCTTCGCGACGATCCGGGCCGAGGCAAACCTTGACGGATTACCCGAGGATGTGGCCCGGGTGGTGGTTCGGCTGATCCACACCTGCGGTCAGGTCGACCTGACCGAGCATGTCTCCTACACCCCCGAGGTGGTCACAGCCACCTACCGGGCGTTGGCGGCCGGCGCCCCGATCCTGTGTGACTCCTCGATGGTGGCGGCCGGTATCACCGCCGCCCGGTTGCCGGCCGGCAACGAGGTGGTCTCCCTGGTGGCGGACCCGCGGGCGGCGGATCTGGCCCGCGAGTTGAACACCACCCGGTCAGCGGCCGGAGTGCAACTGTGGGCCGACCGGATGGACGGCGCGGTGCTGGCCATCGGGAATGCCCCGACGGCGTTGTTCAGGCTGCTGGAACTGATCGACGAGGGCGTCCCCGCGCCGGTGTCGGTGCTCGGTGGCCCGGTCGGGTTCGTCGGCTCGGCGCAGTCCAAGGACGAGTTGATCGCCGATCCGCGCGGGATGGAGTACCTGGTGGTGCGGGGCCGGCGCGGGGGCAGCGCAATGGCCGCCGCCGCGGTGAACGCGATCGCGAGTGCCAGCGAATGAGGCTTGCCGAATGAGCGATTGGCAGAAGCGAATGAGGCTTGCCGAATGAGCGATTGGCAGAAGCGAATGAGGCTTGCCGAA
>DAIPYT010000008.1:27827-32119 GCA_036782595.1 Mycobacterium sp.
TGAGCGGCACCCTCTTCGGCGTCGGACTGGGGCCGGGCGATCCGGAGCTGGTGACGGTGAAAGCCGCGCGGGTCATCGGCGAGGTCGACGTGGTGGCCTATCACAGCGCGCGCCATGGACGCAGCATCGCCCGGCGCATCGCGGAGCCCTACTTACGCCCCGGGCAGATCGAGGAACACCTGATGTATCCGGTCACCACCGGAACCACCGACCACCCCGGTGGCTACGACGGCGCCATGGAGGACTTCTACGCCGAGGCGGCCGAGCGGATCGCCGCGCATCTCGACGCCGGCCGCGACGTTGCACTGCTGGCCGAGGGCGACCCGCTGTTCTACAGCTCCTACATGCACATGCACACCCGGCTGACACAGCGTTTCAACGCGGTGATCGTGCCTGGCGTCACCTCCGTCAGCGCCGCTTCGGCGGCCATGGCCACGCCACTGGTCACCGGCGACGAGGTGCTGTCGATACTGCCCGGCACTATGCCGGTGGCGGAGCTGGCACGCCGCCTCGCCGACACCGACGCGGCAGTGGTACTCAAGCTCGGGCGCACCTATCCCCAAGTACGCGAAGCGCTTTCACTGTCCGGCCGGCTCGATGACGCGGTGTACGTGGAGCGGGCCAGTACCGCAGGACAGCGCGTTCTTCCGGCAGCGCAGGTCGACGACACGGCGGTGCCCTACTTTTCGCTGGCCGTGCTACCGGGTGGCCGGACAAACCGGATAGCGCCGCGCTTCGGGACGGTCGCGGTCGTCGGCCTGGGGCCCGGTGACAGCGAGTGGATGACGCCGCAGAGCCGCCGGGAACTTGCTGCTGCCACCGACCTGATCGGATACGGCCCGTACCTGGACCGGGTGGCGCCGAGTCCGGGTCAGCGTCGTCATCCGTCGGACAACTCCGATGAGCCGCAACGGGCCCGATTGGCGTGCGAACTGGCCGAACAGGGCCGGGCGGTCGCAGTGGTGTCCTCCGGCGATCCGGGTGTGTTCGCGATGGCCACCGCCGTCCTCGAGGAGGCTAAGCAATGGCCGGGGGTGCAGGTGCGGGTCATCCCGGCGATGACGGCCGCCCAAGCCGTGGCAAGCCGGGTCGGGGCCCCACTGGGTCACGACTACGCAGTGATTTCACTCTCCGACCGGCTCAAGCCGTGGGATGTGATCGCCGCACGCCTTTCGGCGGCCGCGACCGCGGATCTGGTGCTGGCGATCTACAACCCTGCTTCGAAGAGTCGGACCTGGCAGGTGGCCGCAATGCGGGATCTACTGCTTGAGCATCGCGATGCCGGGACACCGGTGGTAATCGGACGGGACGTGGCCGGCCCGAACGAGTCGGTGACAGTCCTCCGGCTTGCCGACCTGAACCCCGCCGACGTGGACATGCGGTGTCTGCTGATCATCGGCTCCTCGCAAACCCAGTGGTACGGCGAGACGGTGTTCACCCCGCGCCGGTATCCCGGCTGAGCACCCAGGCTTCAGCATCCTCGACGGAGCCGACGGCCTGCACGCCCAGCGGGATATCGGGCCGCCGGATCATCACCACATCGATACCGAGGGCCTGTGCCGCTTGAATTTTGGCGGAGGTGAGCGCTCCGCCGCTGTTCTTCGTGACCACTGCCTGGATGCCGTGTTGTTCCATGAGCCGGTGTTCGTCGTCGTAGCGGTAGGGCCCCCGCGAGAGCACGATGTGGTGATCACGCGGCAGGCTGTCCGGATCGGGTGGCGTGACCACCCGGATCAGAAACCAGGCTCCGCTGTTGCGGAACGCGGCGACGCCGGACCGTCCGGTGGTCACAAACACCCGCGAATAGCCCTTATTGGCAACTACTTCCGCGGCCTCGGCGTCCGAGCGGGTCTCGATGGCCCCCGAGGTTTCCCATGCCGGTCGATGCAGCAGCAGATGTGGCAGGCCGAGTTCGGCGCAGGCCTTCGCGGCATTGGCGGTGATGGTGGCGGCGAAGGGGTGGGTGGCGTCGACGACCGCATCGATGTGGTGGTCGGTCAACCAGCCCCGCAATCCCTCCGCTCCCCCGAAGCCACCGATCCGGACCTGTCCGACTGGTAGCGCCGGATCAGGAACCCGGCCCGCCAACGAGCTGATGAGGTCGACGCACGGATGCAGGCGTGCTGCCAGTGCGCGGGCCTCCGCGGTGCCGCCGAGCAGCAGCAGCCGCATCAGTGCCGATCCCCTCGGGTCCGGCGGGCCGAATACAGGTAACTGTCGGTGAACCCCTGGGCGGCTGTGCCGTCACCGACGCCGTCACCGACGACATCCCCGACGACATCCCCGACGATGATCACCGCGGTACGGGTGACACCGGCTTGGCGCATCTGACCGGCGATATCAGCCAGCGTGCCGCGCAGGATGATCTCCTGCGGCCAACTGGCGAAAGCCACCACCGCAACCGGGGTGTCGGGCCGGTACCCGCCGGCGGTCAACTCCGGAACGATCGCGTCGATGCGGTGCGCCGCCAGGTGGATCACCAGCGTGCCACCGGTGCGGGCCAGCGAAGTCAGGTCCTCCCCCTCGGGCATCGCCGTGGAAAGGGTCGACACCCGGGTCAACGTCACCGTCTGGGCGATCCCCGGCACGGTGAGTTCACGGCCCAGCGCTGCGGCCGCGGCAGCGAAAGCAGTGACACCAGGGACGATCTCGTAGCCGATTCCGCGTTCGTCGAGTCGGCGGCACTGTTCGGCCACCGCGCTGTAGAGGGACGGGTCACCGGAGTGCAGGCGCGCTACATCCAGGCCGGCAGCGTGGGCCAGCTCGAACTCGGCGACGATCTGCTCGAGGGTCAGCGGTCCGGTGTCGACGATCCGGGCGTCGGGTGGACAGAACTGCAGCAGGTCATCCGACATGATCGATCCGGCGTACAGGCACACCGGGCACTGCTGCAGTAGTCGGTGGCCACGCAGGGTGATCAGGTCGGCCGCACCGGGCCCGGCGCCGATGAAGTACACCGTCACTGCATCGTCGCAATCACAGCAGTTTCACCGACCATTGCGTGATGGGCATCTGTGGCCGCCATCCGGTGAAGCCGCCCAGCGGCTCACCCTGGTAGTGCTGGAAGCGGCGGAGCTCACCACCCAGCCGCGAATACCATTGCACCAGAAGTGCTTCGGACTCGGCAGTGACGGCATTGGCCACCAGAATTCCGCCTCCGGCGAGTTGGCCGAGGCACTCCTCGACCAAGCCACTCGAGGTCAGTCCGCCGCCGACGAAGATGGCATCGGGCCGCGGCGCCCCGTCGAACCCGTCCGGTGCCGCACCGCGAACGTCCACATCCACGCCGAACGTGCGGGCGTTGGCGATAATGCGCTGCTGGCGCTGCGGATCGACCTCGAATGCAACGGCCCGACAACCCGGGGCCGCGCGGCACCATTCCACGGCGATGCTGCCCGATCCCGAACCTACGTCCCACAGCATCTGGCCTGCCCGGGGCGACAGCGCCGCCAGCGTGACAGCCCGAATGGTGTGTTTTGTGATCTGCCGGTCGTGCCGAAACGCGCTGTCGGGCAGAGCGACCGGATCATCCTCGTCGGGCAGGTAGCGGACGGCCACGCAGTTGAGATCGTCGATGTCAGCGGGCGGCGCTGCGACCCATGCGTCAGCCGGGCCGCTACGGACGCGCTCCCCTGCACCGCCGAGTTGCTCCAAGACGGTCAACTCCGACTCCCCGCGTCCGGTCTCGACGAGCACCTCGGCCAGCGCCACGGGGGTCGTCGCGTCGCGGCACAGCACCACCGCCCGTCCCCCACGTCGCACAGCGGTGTGCACAGGGGCGGTGACCAGGCTGATGACCTCGGCCTCATGACTGGCCCATCCCATTCGGGCGCAGGCCAGTGTCACCGAGGACACATGCGGCAGCACCCGGACCAGTTCCGGACCGTACAGCCGGATCAGCGTCGCGCCGATACCGTGCTGCAGCGGATCACCGCTGGCCACCACGTGGATGTCCCCGGCATGTTCCTCGGCCCCTTCCTCGGCATTTTCCTCGGCCTGTTCCTCGTAGAGCAGCCGCTCCAGGGCCGGCATCATCGGGCTGGGCCAGGGCCGCCGCGGCGCGGTCACGGTGTCGTCGAGCAGGTCGAGTTGGCGTGGCGATCCGTAAATCACTGTTGCGCCGCGTAGTTCGGCCCGGGAGCTCTCCGACAGTCCGGCCATGCCGTCGGCGCCGATCCCCACCACCACGATCAGCGGGGTCACACTCGGTTCTTCACTTCGTTCATCACCGGGGCCTCACTCGGTTCTTCACTTCGTTCATCACCGGGGCCTCACTCGGTTCTTCACTTCGT
>DAIPYT010000008.1:32219-43445 GCA_036782595.1 Mycobacterium sp.
TCATCACCGGGGCAACCTCCGCCAAACCCGTTGCGGCAGCATCCTCATCCCGAAGAACAGCGGTCGCAGCGCCCACGGCACCCACACTGTACGGCGGCCCGAGCCCAGCGCCCGGACAGTGGCCTCAGCGACCTGCTGCGGGGTGCTGGACAGCGGCGCCGGATCCATACCGTCGGTCATCCGTCCGATGACGAAACCCGGACGCACGATCAGCAGCCGCACACCGCTGCCGTGCAGTGCGTCGGAAAGGCCGCTGGCGAAACCGTCCAGACCGGCTTTGGCCGATCCGTAGACGTAGTTCGCCCGGCGCACCCTGACTCCGGCCACCGAGGAGAACACCACCAAAGATCCGCGGCCGGCCACGCGCATGCGTCCGGCCAACTCGGTGAGCAGCGTCACCTGCGCGACGTAGTCGGTATGCACGATCGCCGCGGCGTGCGCGGCGTCGGATTCGGCGCGGGACTGATCACCCAGGATGCCGAAGGCCAGCACCGCGATGCCGATGGGGCCGAACTCGCCGACGAGTTCGTCGATCAGAGGTCCGTGCGAATCCAGGTCGTCGGCGTCGAACTCTCTCGCGTGCACCGCCGCCGCTCCGGCCGCCCGTACCGCTGCGACCTCCGCGCCCAGTCGGTGGGATCCGCGGGCGGCTAGGACCACCGTCGCGCCCGGCGCCAGCCGGGTGGCAAGTTCCAGCCCGATCTCGCTGCGGCCGCCGAAAATGACCACCACCTGACTTGGTGTGGCGACCGTGTCCTTCATGTCTGGGATTATTCCTTGCGCTAGCGTGGTCCCCGATGGCAACCACCAGGCTGACCAGCGACGCCCTTGAGTTCCTCACCGAACGCCATCTGGCGATGCTCACCACGTTGCGGGCCGACGGCTCTCCGCATGTGGTGGCGGTGGGTTTCACCTTCGACCCGGTGACCCACATCGCGCGGGTCATCACCAGCGACGGGTCGCAGAAGGCGATCAACGCCGAGCGCAGCCATATCGGGGTTCTGTCCCAGGTCGACGGGGCGCGGTGGCTGTCGCTGGAGGGGATCGCGAGTGTCAACCGGGATCCGGAGGCCATCCGGGATGCGGAATTGCGCTACGCCCAGCGCTACCGGACGCCCAGGCCGAATCCGCAGCGGGTGGCGATCGAGGTCATCATCAAACGGGTGCTCGGTTCCTCGACGCTGCTGGACCGGTCAATCGACAACGATTAAGTCGTGCGGCCGGGTGTTGACCGATTGCGCACCATCGGCAGTGACGATCACGATGTCCTCGATGCGCGCCCCCCAGCGGCCCGGTAGATAGATTCCCGGTTCGACGCTGAAGGCCATCCCCTCGGCCAACCGCTGATCGTTGCCGGCGACGATATAGGGCTCCTCGTGCACCGACAGGCCGATGCCATGGCCGGTGCGGTGGACGAAGTACTCGCCAAGCCCCGCGTCAGCCAGCAGGTCACGTGCCGCCGCGTCGACCTGTTCGGCGGTGATCCCTGGACGAACCGCTGCCACCGCGGCGGCCTGCGCACGCTGCAGCACCGCGTACTGCTCGGCCACCTCCGCCGACGGCTGTCCGAGGCTATAGGTGCGGGTGCAGTCGGAGTTATAGCCCGGCTCCACCGGACCGCCGATGTCCACGACGACTATGTCGCCGGGTTGAAGTTCACGATCGGAGCACTCGTGGTGCGGGTCGGCCCCATGCGGCCCGGAGCCGACGATGACGAACGCCGCCCCGGAGTGTCCCTCGGCCACAATGGCTTCGGTGATGTCGGCCGCCACGTCAGCCTCAGTGCGTCCGGCCCGGAGAAATTCCGGAACGCGGGCATGCACGCGGTCGATTGCCGCCCCCGCGCGCTGCAACGCGGCGATCTCCTCCGGGTCCTTGATCATCCGGAGGGCCGCCATCACACCGGTGGCCAGCACCGGCGTCGCCCCGAGAACCTCGGTCAGTGGCAGCAGGTGCAGGGCGGGCATCGAGTCGGTCACCGCTACCCTGGCGTGACCGCCGAGCGCCAAGGCCACCAGATCGTAGGGATTCTCACCGTCTACCCAATCCTGGACATTCAGGCCGAGGTCACCCACCGCGGACTCCCGCAGTGCGGCAAGTTCCAGGCGGGGCAACACCACCGTGGGCTTCGCTCCGACGAATCCCGAGTCGCTGCGCTCCTGCCCTCCGGAAGCCGGAACGACCAACGCGGTGAGCCGTTCGAACGTCTGGGCCCGTGAACCGGTGAGGTACCTCATGTCATAGCCGGGGGTGACCACCAGGCCGGCCAGGCCCGCCTGTGCGGCACCCGCCGCGGCGGCGGAAAGCCTGCGGGCGTAGGTGTCACTGCTGAACCGTCCGTCGGCGCTCATGGTTGTGAGGCTAGCGTCTACATCCATGTCTGCACCGGTGCTGCTGCTCGACGGCGCCAGTATGTGGTTCCGCTCGTACTTCGGGGTTCCCACCTCGATCACCGGACCGGACGGCCGGCCGGTCAACGCGGTGCGCGGATTCCTCGACAGCGTGGCCACGCTGATCACCCGGGAACGCCCGGCCCGACTGGTGGTGTGTCTGGACCTGGACTGGCGGCCCGGCTGGCGGGTGGACCTGATCCCGTCGTACAAGGCGCACCGGGTAGTCCTGGACGAGGATTCCGTGGGCAGCCCGCTGGGCGAGGACTCCGAAGGTGACGTCGAGGAGGTGCCCGACGACCTGAGCCCTCAGGTCGAGATCATCCTGGAAGTGCTCGAAGCCTTCGGTATCGCCACCGCAGGCGCGGAGGGATTCGAAGCCGACGACGTGCTGGGCACCCTCGCGGCCGGGGAACGGCGTGACCGGGTCGTGGTGGTCAGCGGTGACCGTGACCTGCTGCAACTGGTCGCCGATGAGCCGATCGAGGTCCGCGTGCTCTACATCGGTCGGGGGTTGTCGAAGGCGACGATGTTTGGTCCGGCCGAGGTGGCGGAGCGCTACGGGGTGCCGCGCGACCGCGCCGGCGCCGCCTATGCCGAGTTGGCACTGTTGCGCGGCGATCCATCCGACGGGCTGCCCGGGGTGGCCGGTATCGGCGAGAAAAGCGCTGCCACCATGCTGGCCCAGTACGGCTCACTGGAGGCGATCCTGGCCGCCGCGCACGACCCGAAGTCCAAGTTGCCCAAGGCATTCCGGACCAAGATTCTGGCGGCGGGCGACTATATCGAGGCGGCACACCCGGTGGTCCGGGTGGCCTGCGACGCGCCTGTGCAACTCTCCGGCGAAGATCGGCTGCCATTGCATGCCGTCGATCCGCAGAGGGTGGCCGACCTCGCGGAGCGTTACGGGATCAGTTCGCCGGTCGCGCGGCTGCAAAAGGCGTTGGACGCGCTGTAGACGCTCAGGCCTACTTGGGCCGACCGACCTCGTAGGTGCCCTTGTCGTCCTGGAAGGTGACCGTCACCTGTCGCTTGGTGCCGTCGATGCTGACCTCACAGGCGAAGGTGTCACCCTTCTTCACGGTCGGGTTCTGGCCGTTGTTGCACTTGACGTCATTGACGTTCTTGGCGCCGTAGCCATTGGACTCGTCGGTGAGGATCTGCTGCACACCCTGCTGAGCTTTGTTGACATCGAGCTTGGTGGTGACGAAGAAGCCGGGCTTCCAGAAGCCGAGCACCAGGACGGCCAGCAGAGCTACCGCGGCCAGCGCCCCGAGGATCGTTCCCAACAGCCGGGTCGACTTCTTGCCTGCTTCCTCAGCGCCCGGGGGCAGATAAGGGGGGTATTGACCGGGAGGCGGCGGGTACTGCCCGGGAGGCGGCGGGTACTGCCCGTACTGCGGGGGCACGCCGTACTGCCCCGGCTGCCCGTACTGAGCAGGCTGGCCGTAGGCGGCGGGGTTGTACTCGGGGGCCCCGTAAGGCTGAGGCGGATAACCCGGCACCGGAGCCTGGCCGTACTGGGGATACTGCTGCGGCGTGTAGGCGGGAGGCTGCCAGGCTGGGGCCTCACTGCCCGCCGGCTGCCAGGAACCGGCGGCGTCGCCGGTGGCCGGCGCGTCGGCCCCGGACACCTGCCACGGGTTCGGCTCAGATCCCTGCGGTCCGCTCATCGTCTCTCCTCGGATATCAGGGGCCTCGACCCCTCAAAACCCACACAACACCTCAAAACGCCCCAACAGTAGCGTTTGCAACACCCTACCCGCTGTCAACAGCAACGACGCCGCGCCGGATGTCGTCGATCGCCCGTTTCGCGGCACGTCGCACCCCCGCCTCGGGCGCCGCATTGCGCACCTGGTCAAGCAGATCGAGCACCTGCCGACACCACCGCACGAAATCGCCGGCCGACAGCGGCGCCCCGTTACCGGCGACGTCCGAGGCGTCCAGTGCCGCGGCGAGGTTACCGGTGGTCGCCCATCGGTAGACGGCCGGCACGAAACCCTCGTCCGGCTGGCGGGCCGGATTCAGCCTGTGCTGGTGCTCATCGGCACGCAGCGCATCCGACAGCCGGCGCGTCTCGGCCAGCGCCCGGCGGACCGCCGGTGTGGGCATGTCGATCGCATGCACCGGAGTGGGACCGTCACCGCCGCGGGATTCGAACACCATGGCCGAGAGCACCGCCGCCAGTTCAGCGGCCTGCAATCCCTTCCACACCCCGCCACGGAGGCATTCGGCAACCAGCAGATCGCTCTCGCTGTAGATACGGGCCAGGAGGCGGCCGTCGTCGGTGACCCGCGGCCCATCGGTCTCGGTGCTTGTGATGTAGCCCCGTTCCGTCAGCAGGCCGAGAATCCGGTCGAAGGTTCGGGCCAGTGAATTGGTTGCGGCGTTGACCTTGCCCTGGATCTGCTCGTTGTCCCGTTCCACCCGCAGATAGCGCTCGGCCACCCGAACCATTGGTTCCCGGTCCGCCAGCCGATGGCCAGGATGCCGACGCATGGCTTCCCGCAGGGCCAGCAGTTCGGGGTCGACGTCGGGCTCGTCCGCCCCGCCACGCCTTTTACGGCCCGACGGCGCGGTAAGCCCCTCGGCGGCCGACCGCAGAGCAGAGGCGAGATCACGGCGCACCTTGGGCTGGCGGTGCTCAACCCGCTTGGGCAGCGTCATGGAACCGACCGGCGCCGCCGCACCCGGATAATCAGCAGAAGAAATCCTTCCGGCCCAACGGTTTTCGGTCAGCACCAGCGGCCGCGGATCGTCGGCGTCACGGGCCGGTTCGAGAACCACCGCCAGGCCGCCGCGGCGGCCATTGGTGATACTGATGATGTCGCCCCGGCGCAGGGTGGCCAGCGCATCGTTGGCCACCTGACGGCGCTGAAGCCGCGACACCCGCGACTGGGCACGCTCCCGTTCGCCGATCTTTGCCCTTAGCCGCGCATAGTCCAGAACAGCCGGCTCGACCGCGGTCGCCCTCCGGTCCCACCCGAGTTCCGCGGCGATCTCATCGAGCATCTTCTCCCCGCGCTCCACCCCGCGCACCAGAGCGACCACCGACCGGTCGGCCTGATACTGCGCGAAGGACCGCTCCAGCAACTGGTGGGCGGCCGCCGGGCTGAGCTGGCTCACCAAGTTGATCGTCATGTTGTACGACGGGGCGAAGGAACTGCGCAGCGGGAAGGTACGGGTGGAGGCCAGACCGGCGATCTCGGTGGGTTCGGCGGTGGCCTCGTGCGGGTTCCAGATCACCACCGCGTGACCCTCGACATCGATTCCGCGACGTCCGGCCCGACCGGTCAACTGGGTGTACTCCCCCGGCGTCAACGGCATGTGCTGTTCACCGTTGAACTTCACCAGCTTCTCCAGCACCACTGTCCGGGCCGGCATGTTGATGCCCAAAGCCAGTGTCTCGGTGGCGAATACCGCTTTGATCAGCCCCGCGGTGAACAGTTCCTCGACGGTGTGGCGGAAGGTCGGGAGCATCCCGGCGTGATGGGCCGCCAGGCCCCGAAGCAGACCCTCCCGCCACTCGTAGTAGTCCAGGACAGCAAGGTCGACGTCAGCCAGACCCTCGCAGCGCCGGTCGATCACCTCGGCGATACGGACGCGGTCCGCCTCGGTCGTCAGCCGCAACGGACTGCGCAGGCACTGCTTGACCGCACCGTCGCAGCCGGCGCGGGAAAAGATGAACGTGATGACCGGCAGGAGTCCCTCACGATCCAGGGTGGCGATCACGTCGGGACGGGACGGCGGCCGGTTAAGCCCCGGGGTATGGTCTCGGGGTCCGCGCCGCCGGGGCTGCCAGTCGGCCATCCGGTCGGCTTCCCGGCGGTTGGCGATATGGCGCATCAGTTCCGGGTCCACGCGGTCCTTGGGACCCGAGCCGTCG
The DNA here is from genome assembly GCA_036782595.1 of Mycobacterium sp. Taxonomy (GTDB): domain Bacteria; phylum Actinomycetota; class Actinomycetes; order Mycobacteriales; family Mycobacteriaceae; genus Mycobacterium. The sequence goes on from DAIPYT010000008.1 coordinate 38,496, forward strand.
TAGTCGAACAAGTCGAACAGCCGCTTACCCACCAGCATGTGCTGCCACAGCGGTACCGGCCGGTGCTCATCGACCACGACGGTGGTGTCACCGCGGACAGTCTTGATCCAGCCGCCGAACTCCTCGGCGTTGCTCACCGTCGCCGACAGGCTGACCAGGCGCACCTCCCCGGGCAGGTGCAGGATCACCTCTTCCCAGACCGCGCCTCGCATCCGGTCCGCCAGGAAGTGCACCTCGTCCATCACGACATAGGAAAGACCGTGCAGAGCGTCAGACCCGGCGTACAGCATGTTGCGCAGCACCTCGGTGGTCATCACCACCACCGGCGCGTCCCCGTTGACCGACTGATCGCCGGTCAGCAGTCCGATGCGTTCCGGGCCGTAACGCCGGACCAGGTCGCTGTGCTTCTGATTGCTCAGCGCTTTGATCGGTGTGGTGTAGAAGCATTTCTGACCGGCCTGCAAAGCCAGGTGGACGGCGAACTCGCCCACCACGGTCTTGCCGGCGCCGGTCGGTGCGCACACCAGCACGCCGTGGCCTCGTTCCAGGGCCTCACATGCCTGGATCTGGAAGGGGTCGAGCCGGAACGTCAACTGACCGGCAAAGGCGGCTAGTTGGGCGGCGTCAGGTGATGTCGTCATGTTCGGGGCCCGTGCGCGGGGGGATATGCACCGGGGCGGCCACCGGCGAAGGCTCTTCGATCGGCTCGACTTGGTCGTCGGGGATTTCGACGTTCGCTTCCCGCTTGGCCTTACGCCTGTCGTGCAGGCGCGAAACCTGAATGGCGAACTCCAGCAGCAATGTCATTGCCAGCCCCAGCGCCAGCATCGAGAACGGGTCGGATCCGGGGGTGGCGACGGCAGCGAATGCGAAGACCGCGACGATCAGGCCGCGGCGCCAGGCCTTGAGCTTCTCGTAGCTGAGCACGCCTACTACGTTGAGCATCACCAGCATCAACGGGAATTCGAAGCCGACGCCGAAGACCAGCAGCAAGTTGATCAGAAATCCGAAGTATTGATCACCCGAGAGTGCAGTGACCTGCACATCACTGCCGACGGTGAGCAGGAAGTGCAACGCCTTGGACAGCACCACGTAGGCCAGGACGGCGCCGGCGATGAACAGCGTCGCCGCCGACACCACGAATACCCCGGCGAATCGGCGTTCGTTCTTGTAGAGGCCCGGGGTGATGAAAGCCCACAACTGGTGAAACCAGATCGGGCACGCCAGCACGATGCCTGCGGTGAGCCCGACTTTGAGCCGCAGCATGAACTGATCGAACGGGGCGGTAGCCAGCAGTCGGCAGCCGCCGTCGGCACTGATATCCGCCCGCGCCGCGGGTGGCAGCGAGCAGTAGGGGTGACGCAGCAACTCGCCCAGGCTCTCCACGCCGAACAGCCCGTGGCCGTACCAGATGAACCCGACGATAGTGGTCAGCGCGACCCCCGCCAACGCGATCAGCAGTCGGGTGCGGAGTTCCCGAACATGCTCGACCAGCGACATCGTGCCGTCGGGGTTCGTGCGGGCACGACGCTGCCGAGGGGCAAGGCGGGACAGAATCTTCGGGGTGCGCACGGCGTCTACCTAGCGGCGCGCGGGCGCCGGGTGTGGCTGGGTATGGGTGAGTCCGGTTCAGGCCGGGCGGATGTCGGTCGGGTTGGGCGCCGGGGCTTCGACCCGCTCGGAAGTCACCCGGGTGGCCTCAGTCGGGGGCTGCTGCGGGGCGACGGGAGTGTCCGCCTTGTTCTCGGCCTGCAGTTCCTTGACCTCGGACTTGAAGATGCGCATCGACTTGCCGAGCGACCGGGCGGCGTCGGGAAGCCGCTTCGAACCGAAAAGCAGCACGATGACCAGAATGAGGATGGCCCAGTGCCAGGGACTCAGAGCGCCCATTAGTTACCTCCCAAATGTTGGTTTGATGCTACCCGCCGAGTTCGGCGTAGGCGGCCAGTGCGTCGGTCGCCGCCTGCCGGACCTTCCGTGCCAGCGAATCGGGCGCCAGTACCCGCACGTCGGCTCCGAAGCCGAGGATCTGTCTTGCCACCCAGTCTTCTGCTGCATAGGTCATCTCCGCCTCGCACCAACCGTCGGGCAGTTCCGCGGTCACCCGCATCGGGAAGTACTCCAGCATCCAGGCCGTCCGCGGCGATATCCGCAGCTTGGCCGATTCCAGGGACGGGTCGGCGTCGAACAGCGCGGTGTTGGTCGGTGCCTCCACGGCCGGCTTCGGCGCGGCGGCCGATTCGTCGAGCACCCTGGCCTTGAGGATCCGGTCGAAGCGGAACAGTCGGACGGCCTCGGCCTCCCGGCACCACGCCTCCAGGTAGCTCTGGTCACCGACCAGTGCCACGCGGATCGGATCCACTATGCGGGTGGACTGGGCGTCGCGGGATGCGGAGAAGTACTCGATCTCCAACGCCCGCTTATCCTGCGCTGCCTTACGGGCCGCCGCGGCGGCGGCATTCTCCGCCGCGCCGGTATCGGCGGCAGGGCCGGGACCGGTTCCGCCGCCGGCCGCCGCCTCGATCTTGGCAATCGCACTGCGCGCCGCCGTCGGGTTCACCATGCCGGGGATGTCGGCCAGCGCGTTGAGCGCCATCAGCAGACCGTTGGCCTCGGTGGAGGTGAGCCGCAGCGGACGGTCCATACCGGCCGAGAAGGTCACCTCGATGTATTCGTCGGAATGCGCGAAGTCGATGAGATCGCCGGGGCCGTAACCCGGCAGGCCGCACATGAACAACTGCTTGACGTCTGCCACCACCTGTTTGGGGGTGACACCGAGATCGGCAGCGGCCTTCGCGTAGCTGACCCGGGGATTGGCCTGGAAGTACGGGACCATGTTCAGCACCCGCACCAGGCGCGCGGAACCCGAGCTCACGACGCGGCCTGCGCGGTCAGTCGGGAAACCACGTCCTCGCGCAGCGAGACCGGTTCCAGCACCAGCGCGTCGGACCCGTGACCGGCGATCTCGCGGGCCAGCCAGTCCGGCGCCCCGGCGTCAACTTCGATGACGTCTCCCTCACGTCCGCCGATCACTCGGCGTCCGGTGGTTCTGCCGACCCGGCGCAGCGAGACGGCGCGCCCGTCCGCCACCCAGATCGTCGCCGGCACCGGCGCCTGCCCCCCGCTCATCGCCGCCCCGATCGACTGGTTCACCAGAGCCCGCAGGTCCACACCCGCTGGTCTGCTGACAACATTCTGGGGCCCAACGGCTCTGACGTCGGGCCCCATCCGGGAGAGCCGGAAGACGCGGGTGTCGTCGCGGTCGCGGTCGTGGCCCACCAGATACCAGCGGCCCTGCGCGGTAACCACCCCCCACGGTTCGACAGTGCGCGGGGAGTACGGATCGACCGGAGTGGGCCGGTGCCGGAACTGCACCGCCCGGCCGGATTCGATTGCCGCGAACAGCACGCCGAGTGCCTCCTCGGAACCACGCAGACCGGTGGGGCCGGCGCCGGTGGTGATAGAAACCTCGGTCACCGGGTCGATGTCCACACCACCGGCGCGCAACTTCAGCAGTGCGGTCTGGTTGGCCGTGATCCGCTCGGGTGACTCCCACAGTTTGCTGGCGACTGCGACGGCCGCGGACTCCTCGGGAGTCAGGTCGATGTCGGGCAGCGCGTAGGCGTCCCGTTTGATGCGATATCCGTCGACGGTGTCGAAGACCGACGTCCGGCCGGTCTCCACCGGGATGCCCAAGTCCCTCAGTTCACTCTTGTCCCGCTCGAACATGCGGGAGAAAGCCTCGTCGCTTTGATCCCCGTAGCCGGTGACGGTGTTGCGGATCTTCTCGGCGGTGAGGAAGCCGCGGGTCGACAGCAGCGCGATGAACAGGTTCGTCAGGCGCTCGACCTTGTGCGTCTTACTTGCCTTGTCAGAGTTTCCGGTCGTCACGCGCCAACTTTAGGTCACATGGAAGCGATCAGTCGCTTCACACGCTCGTCGCTCGACCGGAACGGGTCCTTGCACAACACCGTGCGCTGCGCCTGATCGTTGAGTTTCAGGTGCACCCAGTCCACGGTGAAGTCGCGGCCGGCCTGCTGGGCCGCGGCGATGAACTCCCCGCGCAGTTTGGCCCGGGTGGTCTGCGGTGGGGTGTCGACGGCGGCCTCGATCTCCTCGTCGGTCGTCACTCTGGCCGCCAGGCCCTTGCGCTGAAGCAGGTCGAAGACGCCGCGGCCGCGTTTGATGTCGTGATAGGCCAGATCAAGTTGGCTGATCTTGGGATCGGACAATTCCATGCTGTAGCGATCCTGGTAACGCTGGAAGAGCTTGCGCTTGATGACCCAGTCGATCTCGGTGTCCACCTTGGCGAAGTCCTGGCTCTCGACGGCGTCCAACTGTCGCCCCCAGAGATCGACGACCTGATCGATCTGGGTGTTGGGTTCGCGGGACTGCAAATAGTCGACGGCGCGGGCGTAGTACTCCCGCTGGATGTCCAGGGCGCTGGCCTGCCGGCCGCCGGCCAGCCGGACCGGTCGCTTGCCGGTCAGGTCGTGGCTGACCTCGCGGATGGCCCGGATCGGGTTGTCCAATGAGAAGTCGCGGAACGGTACACCCGCCTCGATCATCTCCAGCACCAGCGACGCGGTACCCACCTTCAGCATGGTGGTGGTTTCGCTCATGTTGGAGTCACCGACGATCACGTGCAGCCGGCGGTACTTCTCGGCGTCGGCGTGCGGCTCGTCGCGGGTGTTGATGATCGGGCGGGACCGGGTGGTCGCGCTGGAGACGCCCTCCCAGATGTGTTCGGCCCGCTGCGAGAGGCAGAAGGTGGCCGCCTTCGGCGTTTGCAGCACCTTGCCGGCCCCACAGATCAGCTGCCGGGTGACCAGGAACGGCAACAGGACATCGGAGATCCGGGAGAATTCGCCGGCGCGCACGATGAGGTAGTTCTCGTGGCATCCGTAAGAGTTACCGGCCGAGTCGGTGTTGTTCTTGAACAGGTAGATG
>DAIPYT010000009.1:0-42895 GCA_036782595.1 Mycobacterium sp.
GCAGTCTCCGGTGAACAACTGCACCGCGGTCCGTTCACCGGCCGGACGCAGCGCGAGTGCGATCGACCCCGGGGTGTGCCCGCTTAGGTGGATGACGTCGAACGTCAGATCGCCGAGGCTCAGAACATCGCCCCCGTCCAGGAAGCGTTCCGGGGGGATCGGCAGGGGCTCGGCGTCGAGCTCATGGGCGGCGGTCGGGGCTCCGGTTGCCTCGGCGACGGCGCCGAGCGCTTGCCAGTGGTCGAAGTGCTGATGGGTGGTGATGATCAAGGCCAATTTCGGGGCGTGCTCGCGGACCAGATCCACCAGCAGATCGGGGTCGTTGGCAGCGTCGATCAGCAGCGACTCGCCGGTGTCCGCGCAGGTCACCAGGTAGACGTTGTTGTCCATCGGACCCACCGACATCTTGATGATGCTTACACCGGGCAGGGTGCGGCGGGCAGCGGTCTGGGTTTCAACGTGACCGGTGTAATTGTCGGCGACTGCAGTCATGAAGCCCAGGTTAGTGGCTGTCGGGTGGCACGCTTAGCATGGGCGCGTGGCTGACCGGTTGATCGTCAAGGGCGCGCGTGAACACAACCTCCGCAGCGTCGACCTGGATCTGCCGCGCGACAGCCTGATCGTCTTCACCGGGTTGTCTGGTTCCGGAAAGTCCTCGCTGGCCTTCGACACCATCTTCGCCGAGGGGCAGCGCCGGTATGTCGAGTCGCTGAGCGCCTATGCCCGCCAGTTCCTCGGCCAGATGGACAAGCCCGACGTCGACTTCATCGAGGGCCTTTCGCCGGCAGTGTCGATCGACCAGAAGTCCACCAACCGCAACCCCCGCTCCACCGTCGGCACGATCACCGAGGTCTATGACTACCTGCGTCTGCTCTACGCCCGCGCCGGTACCCCGCACTGCCCGGTGTGCGGCGAGCGCATCGCCCGCCAGACCCCACAACAGATCGTCGACCAGGTGCTGGCGATGGAGGAGGGCACCAAATTCCAGGTGCTCGCCCCGGTGGTCCGCACCCGCAAGGGCGAGTTCGTCGACCTGTTCGACAAGCTCAACACCCAGGGCTACAGCAGGGTTCGGGTCGACGGCGTGGTGCATCCGCTGACCGACCCGCCCAAGCTCAAGAAGCAGGAGAAGCACGATATCGAGGTGGTCGTCGACCGGCTGACGGTCAAGGCCAGTGCCAAACAGCGGCTCACCGACTCCATCGAGACCGCTCTGGGCCTGGCCGACGGCATCGTGGTACTCGACTTCGTCGACCGCGACGAACACGACCCGCACCGCGAGCAACGCTTCTCCGAGAAGCTGGCATGCCCCAACGCCCACCCGCTTGCCGTCGATGATCTTGAGCCGCGGTCGTTTTCGTTCAACTCGCCCTACGGTGCCTGCCCGGAATGCAGCGGCCTGGGCATCCGCAAGGAGGTCGACCCCGAACTCGTGGTGCCCGACTCCGATCTGTCACTGGCCGACGGCGCGATTGCGCCATGGTCGATGGGGCACAACTCCGACTACTTCACCCGCATGATGGCCGGCCTCGGCGAGGTCATGGGCTTCGACATCGACACACCGTGGAAGAAGCTGCCCGCCAAGGCGCGCAAGGCACTGCTGGAGGGGTGCGACGAACAGGTGCATGTGAAGTACCGGAACCGGTACGGCCGCACCCGTTCGTACTACGCCGACTTCGAAGGCGTCATGGCGTTCCTGCAGCGTCGCATGGAGCAGACCGACTCCGAGCAGATGAAGGAACGCTACGAGGGCTTCATGCGCGACGTTCCGTGCCCGGAGTGCGACGGCACCAGGCTCAAGCCCGAGATCCTGGCCGTCACACTGTCCGCCGGTAAGCACGGCAAGAAGTCCATCGCCGAAGTGTGCGAGCTTTCCATCGCCGACTGCTCGACGTTCCTCAACGACCTCACCCTGGGCACGCGCGAGGCGGCCATCGCCGGCCAGGTGCTCAAAGAGGTTCAGTCCCGGCTGGGTTTCCTGCTCGACGTCGGCCTGGACTACCTGTCACTGGCGAGGGCCGCGGGCACCCTGTCCGGCGGTGAGGCCCAACGCATCCGGCTGGCCACCCAGATCGGCTCCGGTCTGGCCGGCGTGCTCTACGTCCTTGACGAGCCGTCCATCGGTCTGCATCAGCGTGACAACCGCCGACTTATCCAAACCCTCACCCGGCTAAGGGATTTGGGCAACACGCTGATCGTCGTAGAGCACGACGAGGACACCATTGCCCACGCCGATTGGGTCGTCGATATCGGTCCGGCGGCCGGCGAGCACGGCGGCCAGGTGGTGCACAGCGGGTCGTACAAGGACCTGTTGGCCAACCCGAACTCGATCACCGGGGCCTACTTGTCCGGCAAGCTGAGTATCGAGATACCGGCTATTCGCCGACCGGTGGACCGCAAGCGTCTACTCACGGTGATCGGTGCCCGTGAGCACAATCTCCATGAGATCGACGTCGCGTTCCCGCTTGGCGTGTTGACCGCGGTCACCGGGGTGTCCGGGTCGGGGAAATCGACCCTGGTCAACGACATCCTGGCCACCGTCCTGGCCAACAAACTCAACGGCGCGCGTCAGGTTCCTGGCCGACACACCCGGATCAACGGCCTCGATCAGGTCGACAAGCTGGTGCGGGTCGACCAGTCGCCGATCGGGCGCACCCCGAGGTCCAACCCGGCCACCTACACCGGGGTCTTCGACAAGATCCGGTCGCTGTTCGCCGCGACCACCGAGGCGAAGGTTCGCGGGTATCAGCCCGGCCGGTTCTCCTTCAACGTCAAAGGCGGTCGCTGCGAGGCGTGTTCGGGCGACGGCACCATCAAGATTGAGATGAACTTCCTGCCCGATGTCTACGTGCCGTGCGAGGTATGTCAGGGCGCCCGCTACAACCGGGAAACCCTCGAAGTGCACTACAAGGGAAAGACCATCTCCGAGGTTCTCGACATGTCCATCGAGGACGCGACCGAGTTCTTCGAGCCGATCAGCAGCATTCACCGCTACCTCAAGACGCTGGTGGACGTCGGCTTGGGCTACGTGCGGTTGGGGCAGCCGGCGCCGACGCTGTCCGGCGGTGAGGCCCAGCGCGTGAAGCTGGCGGCGGAGTTACAGAAACGGTCTACCGGTCGCACCGTCTATATCCTCGACGAACCCACCACCGGTTTGCATTTCGAGGACATCCGCAAACTGCTCAAAGTGATCAACGGCCTTGTCGACAAGGGCAATTCGGTCATCGTGATCGAACACAACCTGGATGTGATCAAGACCTCGGACTGGATCATCGACATGGGTCCCGAAGGTGGTTCTGGCGGCGGGACGGTGGTCGCGCAGGGCACTCCCGAGGATGTCGCCGCGGTCACCGCCAGTTACACCGGAACCTTCTTGGCGGGCCTGGTCGATGCCCCGGCACCCAAGCGGGCCACTCGCCGCCGGAAGGCCAGCGCCTGAATCAATTCGTCGTACCCCCTCGTTAGTATTCGAACATGCTTTCGAGTAAGGGCCCGGTCGAGTTGATGGAAGCAGCCCTCGACGCTCTCTTCGAGATCGACTTGGACGCGATGCCCGCTGCGGACCTGGTGCGACTGGCAGGCAGAGTCGAGAAGTTGGCGCGGCGCCAGGGCGTGCTAGGCGGCGATATCGCGGTGCAACTTCAGCGCCGCGACGTCCGCGAGCTCGGGGGTAGGGCGCACAAGGTGTTGGCGGACTGGCTGCGGATCAGCCCGGCCGAGGCTAGGCGCCGGGTGGCGCTCGCTGAGCCGCTCGCAGCCCGCACCGCGCTGACCGGCCAGCCGCTGCCCCCGCATCAGCCGGCGACCGCAGAGGCGTGGCGCGCCGGTGAATTGGACGTCGAGCATGTCCGAGTGATCCAGCGTTTCCTGGCCGACTTGCCGATCGCTGTGTCCCGTACTGATCGTGAGGGCGCCGAGGCCTTCCTGGCCGAGCACGCTCAGAAGTTGCGTACCGACCAGCTGGCCAGGCTGGCCGCCCAATTGGCGGTAATCCTCAACCCGGACGGCACCTTCAGTGACGCCGACCGCGCGCTGCGGCGCGGCTTCACTTGGGGGCGGCAACGGGCTGACGGAATGAGTGAGGGCCGCCTCTGCGCCACCCCTTCCCTGCGGGCCGAACTCGACGCGCTGTTCGCCAAATTCGCTGGCCCGGGCATGTGCAATCCCGGGGATCAGTCCCCACGGGTGGACGGCGAACCGACCCCGGAACAGGCCGATGCGGATCGCCGCACTGTCGCCCAACGCCATCACGATGCTCTGTCGACGCTGGCTCGAAGTCTGCTCGGGAATCCAAAGCTCGGCCGCCACAACGGTTTACCGGTCACCGTCATCGTCTCGGCCAGTTTGCAAGACTTGCAGGACAAGGCCGGAGTTGCCACCACCGCCGGGGGCACCCTGATTCCGATGGCCGACGTAGTCCGGATGGCCAGGCATGCTTACCACTACCTCACGATCTTCGACGAGGTCTCCGGCCGCAGTTTGTGGCTGGGCCGCACCAAACGAGTCGCTAGCGCCGATCAACGAATTGTGTTGCACGACAGGGATCGCGGCTGCTCATACCCTGGTTGCAATGTGCCCGGCTACGACTGTCAAGTCCATCATGCGGAGCGGGACTGGGCCGACGGGGGCAACACCGACATCGATGACCTCGCCTTCGCGTGCGGACCGCACAATCGTTTGGTCAAACCCGGCGGTTGGCGAACCAGGAAGCGGCCCGATGGAACGACGGAATGGCAGCCCCCGCCGCAACTGCCCTTGGTCGGGGGTGTCAACCGCTTCCACCATGTCGACCGGCTCGCCCGGAGATTCCGGGAGTGAGATTCAGTCCTTCTGGCGCATCGAAGCGCGGATCTCTTCGAGTTTGTCCGCCGCCGCATGCTGGCGGGCCTCGTAGCGTTGCGCCGCAGTCCGCCCCTCAGTGGTGTCCTCGGCCAATTCGGTTGCGCCCAGAGCTGTTCCGTACCGTGTTTCGATCTTCTCCCGCACACCGTCCAGCGTGGGCACGCCACCGGCGGTGTAGCCGGTATCGGGCGGGGTCACCGGACTGGCCGGCGGCAGCGTATCGGCGGGTATCGCAGCGGGAGTCGTCCCGGTCGGGGCGGTGTCCTCGGCGGTGTGAACCCCTTCAGGGGTGCCGGGGGTCGGGTCATCGGCCATGGGGTTCACCGTACTCCGGCGGGGCGGAGCCCGGGAGCGCCGTTGGGTCCGGCGTCGGCGGCGATGGTCACCCCGTCTGCTTGGCCGGAAGTGCCCGGCAGAGGCACCTCGGGAACCTCCGGTGTGCTGATCTGGGCGGCCAGCCACGGCAGCGAAGAGGCGAATGCTTTCGCGCCGAAGGGCCAGTCGTGCTTGCCCGGCAGCGGCACGACAGCACAGTCGATGTCCACGTCGGCGGCCAGGCGGCACAGCGTGCGGGCCGCCGCGGTGGGATTGCTCTCCGGAGAGCTCTCGGCCGGTTCGTCCTGCAGTGCCACCCCTGAAATCGCCTCGGATTTGCGGGAGGGTGGCTCGGAGACGGCGAACCAGCCGGCGACCCCCTCGTAGGACCCGTGCCGTTCCATCACTGTCGCCGGATCCCAGTCCTCCCACGCTGCCGCGTTGCCGCCGTGCAGTCGCTCGATGGTCTGCGCCTTCGTTCCCGCGTTCGGCGCCAGGTCGCCGTCGATGTTGATGAAGGTGCTGAACAGTTCCGGGTACTTCACGGTCAGGTTCAACGCGCAGGTTCCGCCGGAGGACCACCCGACCACGCCCCAGTTCGCCGGATCGTCGCTGACCCCGAATTTATCGACCATGTACGGCACGACGTCCATGGTGAGGTGGTCGGCGACGTTGCCGCGCGGACCGTTGACGCACCCGGTGTCGTTGTTGAACGCGCCCCCGGAGTCGACGAACACGAACACCGGGGCGTTGCCGCCGTGCCGGGCGGCGAACTCGTCGATCGTGTTCACCGCGTTCGCCGATCGGATCCAGTCCGCGGCGGTGTTGAACTGCCCGCCGATCATCATGACGACCGGTAGCGCGGGCGGGGGATTGCTGGCGAAGTATGCCGGCGGCAGATACACCAGTTCGCCGCGGTGCTTGAACTTAGAGGCGTCCGCGGGGATGTCCACCGGCACCACTTTGCCCTTGGCCGGAATGGTCTGGGTGGCAAGCATTTTGGCGACTGTGGCGTGGTCGGTCTGGCCGGGCAGCGGTCCGCCGGTCAACTGGCCCCAAGCCGTCTGAACGGTGGGGAAGTAGCCCACCCACAGATTCAGCATCAGTCCCGCGCACAGAGCCGACATCGGTACGGCCAGTAGCGACAGACCGCGGCGCCGCCAACCTGCCGAGCGCCAGCCCAGCACCGTGACGCCGATCGCCAGCCCCACCACCCCGATCCAGATCCACAGGCTCCGCGGAGCCGGCTCACCGGAGAGGCCGTTGGAGGCGATGTTCCAGTAGGTGATCCCGATTGCCGCCAGGCCGAACAGCGCGGCGGCGGGCACCAACCGCCACCGCTGGGTGCCCCACCCGATCGCAAGAGCTAGTAGTACCCCGGCCAGGATCTGTGCGGCTATCGGAAGCCAGCCGTGCATCAGTGAGATGTGATCTCGGAAGATCCCGATCGGCTCGGCCAGCGTCGTGATCTGACCCATCGACTGACCCATCGACTGACCCGTCGACGCTGGCGGTGTCACGCCTACCATCGTGACTCATCTTCCTGGAAGTTTGCTGAAATTACGGGCCTGCGGCTGACGGCGCGCCGCCCGGTTACAGGTTAGCGCGGCTTGGCCAGTGGGAAGGGCAGGGTTTCGCGAATACTGCGGCCGGTGATCAGCATGACCACCCGGTCCACACCGACGCCGAGTCCACCGGTGGGCGGCATCGCGTATTCCATCGCCTGCAGGAAATCCTCGTCGAGTTCCATTGCTTCCGGATCCCCCCCGGCGGCCAGCATCGACTGCTGTTGCAGGCGCCGACGCTGCTCGACCGGGTCGGTCAATTCGCTGTAGGCGGTGGCCAGTTCCACGCCCCAGGCCACCAGGTCCCACCGTTCGGCGACGCCACTGCGGCTGCGGTGCGGTCTGGTCAGCGGCGATACCGAGGTGGGGAAGTCGGTGTAGAACGTCGGCGCCTCGGTGTTGTCCTCGACCAGACGCTCGTACAACTCGAGCACCACCGCGCCGGCGTCCCAGTGGGTGAGGTACGGGATGTCGGCCTCGTCACACAGTCGGCGCAGCGTGCTCAGCGGGGTGTCGGAGTCGATGTCGTGGCCCAACGCCTCCGAAATTGCCTGGTGCACCGTTTTGACCGCCCACCGTCCCGAGACGTCCACCGGGTGCAGGTCGCCGTCCGGCCCGGGTCGCATCACGACGGCCGAGCCGTTGGCGGCGATCGCGGCGTTCTGGATGAGTTCTCGACAGCCGTCGATCCACACCAGATAGTCGGCGTGCGCCTGATAGGCCTCGAGCAGGGTGAACTCGGGGTTGTGGCTGAAGTCCACACCCTCGTTGCGGAACGCCCGGCCGAGTTCGAAGACGCGCTCCACGCCGCCGACGCAGAGCCGCTTGAGGTAGAGCTCCGGGGCGATCCGCAGGTAGAGGTCCAAGTCGTAGGCGTTGATGTGGGTCTGGAACGGTCGGGCGTTGGCACCGCCGTGAATCTGCTGCAGGATCGGCGTCTCGACCTCGAGGAAATCCCTGGCGAACAACGTCTCGCGGATCGAACGCAGGATGTCGCTGCGGGACCGGATAAGGTCCCGGGCCGCCGGGTTGACGGCCAGGTCGAGGTAGCGGGACCGTACCCGCGCCTCCGGGTCGGTCAGGCCCTTCCACTTGTCCGGCAGCGGCCGAAGGCACTTGCCCAGCAGTCGCCAACGGCTGACCAGCACCGAGCGGGTTCCGTTCTTGCTGAAACCCATTCGGCCGCTCACCTCGACCAGGTCGCCGAGGTCGACGCCGGAGAAGTCGGGGACGTCGCCGTCCAGGGCGGAATGTTCCAGCAGTAACTGCACATCCCCCGACCAGTCGCGCAGCGTCGCGAACGTCACCCCGCCGTAGTCCCGGGTGCGTAGCACCCTCCCGGCGACCACGACGGGGGAACCGTCGGCGGCTGCGATCGCCGCGGCCACCGTGTGTGTCGGGGGACTGCCCACCGGGTAGGCATCGACGCCCTGCTCCTGCAGTGCCCGCAGCTTGGCCATGCGGACCCGGACCTGTTCGGGCAGCCGGTGCTCGCCGGTCTCGTCGTCGCCCGCTTGTGAGAGGGACAGGGCATCAGCGGCGCCGTCGGCGCTGTCGATAACGTGCGGTACGGCGGAGTGGTGGCCGGTGTGCTGCTTATTGCGCCGGGAGAACGGTAGGACCAGGAAGCCCTCCGCGATCACTGAGGCGACCCCGACTCGGGGAATCAGGCGGGTGTCCTCGTAGCAGGCGTACCGGGGTACCCACTGCGGTTGGTACTTCATGTTGGAGCGATACAGGGTCTCCAATTGCCACCAGCGGGAGAAGAAGACCAACAGTGCCCGCCAGAGCCGGGCCACCGGTCCGGCGCCGAGCCGGGCGCCTTCCTCGAATGCCGACCTGAACATCGCGAAGTTCAGCGAAACACGGTTCACGCCAACTGTGTCGGCCTGCTGCATCAGCTCGCTGACCATGAACTCGACCGTGCCGTTCGGGGACTGCGGCGATCGGCGCATCAGGTCCAGAGACAGCCCGGTGGATCCCCACGGCACGAAGGACAGCATTCCCACGACGGAGTCTCCGCCCTGGATGGCTTCAACCAGAAGGCAGTCGCCGTCGGCGGTGTCACCGAGTCGACCCAGAGCCATCGAGAAGCCGCGCTCGGTCTCGGTGTCGCGCCACCCGTCGGCCCGTGTGATCACCTCCGCCATCTCATCGGGACTCAAGTCGCGGTGGCGGCGCATCCGCACCGTCAACCCGGCCCGCCGGGCCCGGGTCACCGCCTGGCGCACCCCGCGCATGTCTGCACCGGACAGCCGGAAGTTGTCCGGGTAGAGGATCGCTTCGTCGCCCAGTTGCAGGGCGCTCAGATCGGCTTCGCGAAAGGCCTGGGCGCCCGTTGAACTTGCGCCCATCACCCCGGGCGCCCACCCGTACTCGCGGCACCGCTGCAGCCAGGCCGCGATTGCCTGCGGCCACGAACGCGGATCACCCACCGGGTCACCACTGGCCAGGCACACACCGACTTCAACCCGGTAGGTGATGGCGGCTCGACCGTTGGGCGCGAAGATCACCGACTTGTCGCGGCGGGTCGCGAAATAGCCCAGCGAATCGTTCTTGCCCCAGGTGTCCACCAGAGCGCGGATCGCGACCTCATCTTCACCGGTCAGTGCGTTCTCGGCCCGTTGGGACTGGAAAAGCACGACGGCAGCGGCCATCAGTGCCAGCGCACCGAAGAGGCCGAAAAGGGCGTTGAGCAGCACATTGGGCTTGCCGACGAAGTAATCCGGCGTCGCCACCGCAAAGCCGCTGACCCGGTTGACCGCGTACGGCAGCCGGTAGCCGCGCTGCAGTGACCCGGGGAACAGCTCCAACAGTCCCCAGGCCAGCAGGATTCCGATGACGTTGCCGGCGACCAGCACCGCGGCCGCCTTGAGCAGCGCCCCGCGGCGCACCTTGGCCCAGAACTCGTTGTAGGCCAGGACCAACACGATGATCGAGATGATGTGGACGCCGAGGCCGAGGAACTCCCCGATGTCCTCCAACCGTGTGCCGTCCCGTTCGGTCAGCGCGACGATGTCCAGGACGATCGCCAAAACCAGGTTGCCGATCAGCACCCACCATGCGATGCGTTTGCGGGCGGCCAGGGCTCCTGCCATCACCGCCAGTGCGAACGCCCACGCGAAGCTGGTGTCGGGGAAGTTGAACAGGTATTTGTCGATGAATTCCCGGGGCACCTTGGTGAGGTGCCGGATCGTCGCCGAAACGCTGGACAACAGCGACGCGGTGGCGATCACACCCAGAATCCACCCGGTCGCGGCGGGCACCCAATGGAAACGGGTGCGACTGTTGGCGCGGTTGGTCGTCACCGTCATAGGCCGCCAGGATATGGGAGGACGCGGATTACCGGACCGGTCCGGTGTATTTCTCGCCCGGACCCAGGCCGGGCTCTTCGGGGACGGCGCTGGCTTCCCGGAAGGCCAACTGCAGGCTGCGCAGACCGTCCTTCATCGGTCCGGCGTGCGGTCCGAGGATGCCCGTGCAGCCGTCCAGCAGACCCGCGTAGGCGTTGATCAACCTGCGCGCCTCATCGAGGTCACGGTGGGCGCTGACGTCCGGGTCCGGGGCGGCCAACCCGAGTTTCTCGGCGGCCGCGCTCATCAGCATGACCGCCGCACGGCTGATCACCTCGATCGCGGGGATATCGGCCAGATCGCGATGCTCTGCATCAGTCCGGTCCGCGTTGGCAGGTTTCTCCGTCATGGCTGCTAGACTGGCATGCGCGACCGTCCCGGCGTACGCCAGGACAGCAAGTGGAGTCCCACTCCCACCGTCGGCCGACGATTTTTCGCCTGGCCAGGCGGTCCGGTCATGGATGCCCCCGGGGTGTCCGTTCTGCGCGACGCGCAGGCGGCTTTTGCCGCGATCGGTCGGCATTGGGCCCTGCTGTGTGCAGGGCCTTTCTGTTCGATTGAACAGAGTGCTGGGTTCAAGTGGTTTTCCCAACGCGGTCCTGCGGTGTCTCGCCGCCGGCGGGCGTACCGGAAAACACCGAACCAGGGAGGCCCCATCAGCACTGAGACACGCGTCAACGAGCGTATCCGCGTACCGGAAGTCCGACTGATCGGACCAAATGGGGAGCAGGTAGGCATCGTGCGCATCGAGGACGCTCTCCGCGTCGCCGCGGACGCCGATCTCGACCTTGTCGAAGTAGCCCCGGACGCCAAACCGCCGGTGTGCAAGATCATGGACTACGGCAAGTTCAAGTACGAGACGGCGCAGAAGGCACGCGAGTCTCGCAAGAACCAGCAGCAGACCGTCGTCAAGGAACAGAAGCTTCGCCCGAAGATCGACCCGCACGATTACCAGACCAAGAAGGGCCACGTGATCCGCTTCCTGGAGGCCGGGTCGAAGGTCAAGGTGACGATCATGTTCCGCGGCCGTGAGCAGTCCCGGCCCGAGCTCGGGTACCGACTTCTGCAGCGCCTCGGCGCCGACGTCGCCGACTACGGCTTCGTGGAGACCTCGGCCAAACAGGACGGTCGCAACATGACGATGGTGCTGGCCCCGCACCGCGGCGCGAAGACTCGCGCCAGGGCCGCCGAGCAGGCGGTCGCCACCCCGGCCCCGGCCCCGGCCGAGGCGGAAGCAACTGCCGACGCGAGCGCCGCAACCGAATAGAACTGATCAACAACAAGAAGAACTGAGGACAGCATGCCCAAGGCAAAGACCCACAGCGGCGCCAGCAAGCGCTTCCGCCGCACCGGCACCGGAAAGATCGTGCGGCAGAAGGCCAACCGCCGCCACCTGCTGGAGCACAAGGCCTCCAAGCGGACCCGCCGCCTCGACGGCCGGACCGAGGTCGCCGCGAACGACACCAAACGCGTCAACAAGCTGCTCAACGGCTGACGCAGATCCCGCCAGCCCGTCCTGAAACTCGGGCGGGCGCTATCCGAACTTTCCGAACCGAACGAGAAGAGGAACACCCATGGCCCGCGTCAAACGCGCACTCAACGCCCAGAAGAAGCGGCGCACCATCCTTAAGGCGTCCAAGGGCTACCGTGGTCAGCGGTCCCGGCTTTATCGCAAAGCCAAAGAGCAGCAACTCCATTCACTGAACTACGCCTACCGTGACCGTCGTGCCCGCAAGGGCGAGTTCCGCAAGCTGTGGATCTCCCGGATCAACGCTGCGGCGCGCGCCAACGACATCACCTACAACCGTTTGATCCAAGGCCTCAAGGCCGCCGGTGTCGAGGTCGACCGCAAGAACCTGGCGGAGATCGCCGTGAGCGACGCGGCCGCGTTCACCGCTCTGGTGGAGGTCGCCAAAGCCGCTCTGCCTGAGGATGTGAACGCCCCCTCCGGCGAGGCTGCGTGACGGATCCGCTCTCTGAGCGGTCCACCACGGTCACCGAGGCGGTCAAGCTGCAGCGTCGCTCGGCGAGAGCGGCTGCGGGCCGGTTCCTTGCGGAGGGGCCAAACCTGGTCGAGGCGGCCGCTCGGCGCGGCGTCGTCGAGCGGGTGTTCGCCACCGCGGTGGCGTCGGAGCGGTATCACGCTGTGCTGCAAGGACTTCCAGTCGCCGGCGTCACTGATCGGGCAATGAAGGCGCTGTCGGAGACGGTCACCCCCGCAGGTCTGGTCGCTGTCTGCCGACTGCCCGCCACGGGTTTCGACGAGATCCTCGCCGCGGACCCGGCGCTGATCGTCCTCGCTGCCGACATCTCCGATCCCGGCAATGCCGGGACGCTGATCAGGCTGGCCGACGCAATGGGGGCGGCGGCGGTGGTGTTCACCGGCGACACCGTGGATCCCTTCAACGGGAAATGCGTGCGGTCCTCGGCGGGCAGCATCTTCGCCGTCCCGGTCGTCGTCGAAGCCGACACCACACGGGCGATCGAATGCGTCCGTCGGAGCGGGATGGGAGTGTTGGCCACCGCACTGGACGGTGAGATGAGCCTCGACGACACCGACGAACTGCTCAAAGCCCGGATCGCGTGGGTTTTCGGATCCGAGGCCCACGGGTTGCCCCCCGCGGTCGCGGCCCTCGCCGACCGCCGCATCCGGATACCGATGTCGAGTGGAATCGACAGCCTCAATGTCGCGGTGGCCGCCGCCATCTGCCTCTATCAGAGCGCGCGGGCACAGCGCCGGGGTTAGACCTTGGCTAGGCTGGCCGGGTGAACGCCGACGCCGAGGGCGATCAGCCTGATACCGACGGTGTCATCGACCGGCCACCGGCCCGGGGTCCCGGCGCCTGGCTGCGTGATACCAATCGCAATCCCGGCGTGGTCGCCGCTATCCGACGAGCCCGCAAGATCCTGCCCGGTGACCCGGAGTTCGGCGACCCACTGTCGGTGGCGGGTGAAGGCGGCCCGCAGGCCGCTGCTCGGGCGGCCGACCGCCTGATACGCGACCGCGAGGTCGCGACCCGAGAAGTGGGCCTGGCCACTCTGCAGGTTTGGCAGGCCATTACCGAACGGGTGTCCGGCCGGCCCGCTGACGGCGACGTCACGATCGTCTTCACCGATCTGGTCGGATTCTCTGCGTGGGCACTGCAAGCCGGTGACGAGGCCACCCTGCGCCTGCTGCGCCGCGTGGCTCAGGCCGCCGAGCCCCCACTGCTGGATGCCGGTGGCCATATCGTCAAACGGATGGGGGACGGGATGATGGTGGTGTTCACCGATGCCTTCACCGCGGTGCGTGCGACCATGGCGGCGCGTGAGGCGGTCAAAGCCGTTGAGGTCGAAGGCTTTACGCCACGTATGCGGGCCGGGATCCACACCGGCCGGCCGCAGCACCTAGGCGGTGACTGGCTCGGGGTTGACGTCAACATCGCGGCGCGCGTCATGGATCGGGCCACCCGTGGTGAGCTGATCATCTCCCAGAAGACCCTGGAGGAGATCCCGGTCACCGATCTCGAGTCTTTGGGGGTGACGGTCAAGCGGGTGCGGCGGCAGGTTTTCGGCCCCCGCCAGGACGGGGTCCCGCCGGACCTGGTGATGTACCGGCTCAAGACCCGGCATGACCCACCAGAGGATGACGACACCTCCTCCGACCAAGTCAGTCGTTGAGAAGTCTCGGCCACCACCACCGCGGAACTCGGACTGGTGGGGCGGCGGCTTACACGAACTCCTCGGCGGAGGATTCGATCCAGTCCGACAGCCAGGTCTCCGGCGGACATTCCAATAGTTCCCCGGGCATCAGCCACTCGTAGATCTCCGCGTAGGTGCGACTGTGCGAGCAGTCGATTCGGCGGTTGAGCATCGACGGGGTCAACTCGTCGAAGCTCTCCAGGCCCATCGAGGCCACTATCTGCGCGGCACTGGCGACGACTGCCTTCTGAAAGTTGGCCACCCGGTCGATCTTGTCCGGCACATTCAACGCTCTGGCCAACCCCGGGTCCTGGGTGGCAACCCCGGTGGGGCACCCGTTGGTGTGGCACTTCATCGCCTGGATGCAGCCGACGGCGAACATCATCCCGCGGGCGGACAGGGTGAAGTCGGCACCTTGGATGATGCGTTGGACCACATCGAATCCGTTCGTGATCTTGCCCGACGCCCCGAGCTTGATGTGCTGCCTCAACCCGGTTCCGACCAGGCAGTTCTGCACCATCATCAGGCCCTCGGTCAGGGGCATCCCGACGTGGTCGACGAACTCCTGGGGCGCCGCCCCGGTACCGCCTTCGGAGCCGTCGACGATGATGAAATCCGGGGTTATTCCGGTCTGGACCATCGCTTTGCAGATGGATAGAAACTCGGTGCGGGCTCCGATGCAGAGCTTGAAACCGACCGGCTTGCCGTCGGAGAGGCTGCGCAGTGTGGCGATGAAGTGCATCATTTCCAGCGGAGTCTGAAACGCGGTGTGCGCCGGGGGGGAGACCACTGTCTGGCCCACCGGTACCCCACGGGTTTCGGCGATCTCCGGGGTCACTTTGGCGCCGGGCAGCACACCGCCCAGACCGGGTTTTGCGCCCTGGGACAACTTGATCGAGATTGCCTTGACTGCGGGCAGGGCGACTTTGTCCCGGAACTTCTCGGCGTCGAAGTGCCCCTCGGCGGTCCGGCAGCCGAAGTAGCCCGAACCGATCTCCCAGATCAGGTCGCCGCCGTGTTTGAGGTGGTAGGGGCTGATGGCGCCCTCGCCGCTGTCGTGCGCGAAACCGCCTTTGGCGGCGCCGCCGTTGAGCGCCTCGATCGCGTTCCCGGACAGCGCCCCGAAACTCATCGCCGAGACGTTGAGCAGCGCGATGTCGTAGGGCTGGGTGCAATCCGGACCGCCGAGGCGGACCCGGGGGGTGAGGTCGGTGGCGATCTTCGCCCGCAGCGAATGCCGCAGGAACTCGTAGCCCACCTCATTGACATTGCGTTCGGTACCGAACGGCTCATCGCCCTTGATGCCTTTGGACCGCCGGTACACCGCGTCGCGGGTCTCGCGGTCGAAGGGTGCGCCGTCGGTGTTCGATTCGACGAAGTACTGGTAGATCTCGGGACGGATGCGTTCTGCGATCCACCGGGCATGCCCGAGGATCGGGTAGGCCCGAAGAATCGAGTGGCCCTTCTGGAGCAGGTCCCACGTACCCAGCCCGGCCAGTGC
Source organism: Mycobacterium sp. (assembly GCA_036782595.1). Classification (GTDB taxonomy): domain Bacteria; phylum Actinomycetota; class Actinomycetes; order Mycobacteriales; family Mycobacteriaceae; genus Mycobacterium. Next base: position 15,258 of record DAIPYT010000009.1, read on the forward strand.
GGCCAGCACCGCCGACACGACCCACCACCCGGCGCCCAGCTTGACGGCCATCACGGCCACGGCAACCGCGGCCGCCCACACCGCGCCGATGATCAACGCTCTGAGCATCTGCCATCCTTACCTCGACCGCGAGCGAATTACCCGCGAGGCGCCATTCTGGCATCACCTATGATCTTCCGGTCGGCACTTGAGCGAAGGCGTGCCGAGCGACTCGGCCCTCTGTTCATGTCCGTGCCGGGCAACGGGCAAGGCCAGCGAAGGAGAGTCTCTGCGCGTGGGTGAGCAACCGCTGTCGCAGGACGCGCTGGCTGCCGCGGTCGACGCGGCCCGACGCGCCTTCGCCGCCGCCGGCGATCTCGACTCGTTGGCCCGGGCGAAGACCGACCATCTCGGTGACCGTGCACCGTTGGCGCTGGCCAGACAAGCCCTGGCCGGGCTGCCTAAAGACGAGCGCGCCGACGCCGGCAAGCGGGTCAACGAGGGCAGGACCGAGGCGCAGGCCGCCTACGACGCGCGCCTTGCGGAGTTACGCGCCGAACGCGATGCTGCGGTGCTCGCGGCGGAGACCATCGACGTCACCCTGCCGTCCTCCCGCCAGCCCCTTGGCGCGCGGCACCCGATCACCATCCTGGCTGAGCACATCGCCGACACCTTCGTGGCAATGGGCTGGGAGCTGGCCGAGGGCCCCGAGGTGGAAAGCGAGCAATTCAACTTCGACGCGTTGAACTTCCCCCCCGATCATCCGGCCCGCAGCGAGTCCGACACCTTCCACATCACTCCGGAGGGGTCCCGGCAGCTGCTGCGGACCCACACCTCGCCGGTACAGGTCCGCACCCTGCTCGCGCGCGATCTTCCGGTGTACGTCATCTCCATCGGTCGCACCTTCCGCACCGACGAACTGGACTCCACCCACACGCCGGTCTTCCATCAGGTCGAAGGATTGGCCGTGGACCGCGGCCTGACGATGGCGCACCTGCGGGGGACCCTCGACGCGTTCGCCCGCTCGGAATTCGGTCCGACCGCCCGCACCCGGATGCGCCCGCACTTCTTCCCGTTCACCGAACCCTCGGCGGAGGTCGACATCTGGTTCGAGAACAAGAAAGGCGGCCCCGGCTGGGTGGAGTGGGGTGGCTGCGGCATGGTCAACCCGAACGTGTTGCGCGCCGCCGGAATCGACCCGGAGGTCTACTCCGGTTTCGCGTTCGGCTGCGGCCTGGAGCGCACCCTGCAGTTCCGCAACGGCATCCCCGACATGCGCGACATGGTCGAGGGAGACGTGCGTTTCTCGCTGCCGTTCGGGGTGGGCCTGTAATGCGGCTCCCGTACAGCTGGCTTCGCGAGGTCGTGCAGAAGGGTGCACCCGGTTGGGATGTCGAACCGCACGAGTTGGAGCGGGCACTGATCCGCGTCGGCCACGAGGTCGAGGACGTCATCACCCTCGGGCCGGTGAGCGGACCGCTGACGGTCGGCCGGGTCACCGGCATCGAGGAGCTGACCGAGTTCAAGAAGCCGATCCGAGCCTGCACCGTCGACGTGGGCGAAGGCGCGAATGGCAAACCGGATCGCGAGATCGTCTGCGGCGCAACCAACTTCGCTGTCGGTGACCTCGTCGTAGTCGCACTTCCGGGGGCTGTCCTGCCGGGTGACTTCACGATCGCCACCCGCAAGACCTACGGCCGCACCTCCGACGGGATGATCTGCTCGGCGGCCGAACTCGGCCTGGGGGCCGACCATTCCGGCATCCTGGTGCTGCCGGCCGGCACCGCTGATCCCGGCGCCGACGCCCACGCGCTCCTCGGTCTCGATGACGTGGTCTTCGATCTGGCCGTCACCCCCGACCGCGGCTACGGCATGTCGGTGCGCGGCATCGCCCGCGAGATCGCCTGCGCCTACGACCTGGAATTCGCCGACCCCGCCGAGGTTCCGGCCCTGCCCGCCGACGGTCTCGCGCTGCCGGTGCACATCGAACCGGGCACCGGAGTCAGTCGATTCGCATTGCGGCCGGTCACCGGCATCGACCCGAAGGCCACCTCGCCGTGGTGGTTACGCCGCCGCCTGATGCTGTCGGGGATCCGGCCCATCTCGCCGGCCGTCGACGTGACCAACTACGTGATGCTCGAACTCGGTCATCCGATGCACGCCCACGACCGCAGTCGCATCCGCGGTGATTTCGCCGTCCGGTTCGCCAAACCGGGGGAGACCGTCGTCACCCTCGACGACGTGGAACGCAAACTCGACACCGGCGACGTTCTGATCGTCGACGATGTCGCGGTCGCCGCCATCGGCGGAGTGATGGGCGCCGGTACCACCGAAATCGACGCAAACACCACCGATGTCCTCTTGGAGGCCGCGGTGTGGGATCCGGCTGCGGTATCGCGAACCATTCGCCGTCTGCACCTGGTCAGCGAAGCGGGCCGGCGTTACGAACGGTCGGTAGACCCGGCCGTCTCGGTGGCCGCCGTCGATCGCTGCGCGACCCTGCTCGCCGAGATCGCCGGCGGCACAGTGCAACCGGTTCTCACCGACTGGCGTGGCGAACCGGCCCGCGACGATTTCTCCCCGCCTCCGGTACGGATGCCGGTCGACCTGCCCGACCGCACCGCCGGCGTGGTCTACCCCGACGGCGCCACCGTGTGGCGGCTGACCCAGATCGGCGCGCATGTCGAAGCCGATCCCGATCCGGCCTACCTCGTCGTCACCCCGCCGAGTTGGCGGCCCGATCTGGTGCAGCCCGCTGATCTGGTCGAGGAGGTGCTCCGGCTCGAGAGCCTCGATGTGATCCCGTCCATACTGCCCGCCGCCCCCGCCGGAAGCGGTCTGACTCCCGGTCAGAAGCGTCGCCGGGCGATCGGCAAGGCGCTGGCCCTGTCCGGGTTCGTCGAGGTCCTGCCCACGCCGTTCCTTCCGGCCCGGATCTTCGACCAGTGGGGATTGCCCGCGGAGGACCCCCGGCGCAACACCACCACGGTGCTCAACCCGCTGGAGGCGGAGCGCCCCGAACTCGCCACCACACTGCTGCCGGCTCTACTGGAGGCGTTGTCCCGCAACGTCTCCCGAGGCTTCGGCGACGTCGCACTGTTCTCCATCGCGCAGGTCGTCCAGCCCACCGAACACACCCGGGCCGTGGCGCTGATCCCCACCGACCGCCGTCCGACCGACGAGGAGATCGCGCTCCTCAACGCGTCGCTGCCGCACCAGCCGGTGCACGTCGCGGCCGTCCTGTGCGGGCTTCGGGAGCCCCGTGGTCCATGGGGCCCCGGCCGGCCGGTGGGGGCCGCCGACGCCTTCGAAGCCGTCCGGGTGATCGCCCGGGCCTGCGGGGTGGACGTGGAGCTGCGGCCGGTGCAGCACCTGCCCTGGCATCCGGGGCGGTGCGCGGAGGTGGTGGTCGACGGCCAGGTGGTCGGCCATGCCGGCCAGCTGCATCCGGCGGTGGTGGAACGGTCGGCGCTGCCGAAGGGATCGTGCGCCGTCGAACTCGACCTCGACGCCGTCGGAATCCCACAGCGACTTCCCGCACCGCGGGTGTCGCCCTTCCCGGCGGTATTCCAGGACCTCAGCCTCGTGGTCGCCGACGAGGTGTCCGCGCACTCGGTCATCGACGCGGTGCGCGAGGGCGCCGGGGAACTGCTGGAAGATGTCAGCCTGTTCGATGTCTACACCGGCCCGCAGATCGGGGAGGGCCGCAAGTCCCTGACCCTGGCGCTGCGTTTCCGGGCCACCGACCGGACGCTGACCGAAGATGAGGCCAGCGCCGCCCGTGACAGCGCTTTGGCGACCGCCGGCGAACGGTTGGGCGCACAACTTCGCGGGTAGGGTCCCCTGCTCTCCTGGGGCTCCACTATCCCGGGTCGTCATCATCGGGCCGGAGCACCCGTTCCGGGTGGTGGTAAAGGTTGATCCGGTTCTGACCTCGATCGAGGTGTTGCGGTGGGATCCATTCGGTTCGGTTGTCGCTCTTTCGTTTTCGGGTGGTCCATCCTGTCGGCGTGTCGTCAACCAGGCGGTTGTCGCACCCGCACGCCAGGGTGAGTTCGTCGATGTTGGTGTTGCCGCCGTGTTGCCAGTCCCGCTCGGCGTGGTGCACCTGGCACTGGTAGGGCGGGGCCGTGCAGTCGGGCTTGGTGCATCCCCGCTCGAGGGCGTGCAGTACGAGACGCTGCCCGGGACTGGCGGTGCGCCGTGATCGCCCGTAGTAAAGCCGAATCTTGCGTCGACTCTGGAACAGTGCAAGGTAGGGGTGGGCGTCGGCGGCCATCCGGATGAGTGTCGGGATTGGTATCTGTGTTCCCCCGCCGGTGTGGGCGAACCCGGCTGCTGCAGACAGGTCGGCCAGCGTTGCGGTCGCCACGACCGTGACCGGAAGGCCATTGTGTTGGCCGAGTTTCCCGGACGCCAGCATCTCGCGACACACGGTCTTCAATGCGTCATGCGTGCGCTGCGCAGAATTGCGGGAATCGCCGGAGATCTGGTTCTGCGACGGGGTGCCGTCAACGCACGGATCGTCGTCTTCGGGGTTGCAGTAACCGGGACCCCCGAGCTTGGCGCAGATCGCATCGAGCATCGCGCGGAGTTCGGGGTCGAGCCACCCCGTAATGCGGCTCATGCCGTCGAGTCCCTGTTGCCCCAGCGCGATGCCGCGCTTGCAGGCGTGCTCGCGTTCGTCATCGAGCGTGCCGTCTTGGTCGAGGTATCCCATCAGTTGGCGCGCGACCTTGCGTAGTCCTTCCGGGGTCAGTCCGCCGGCAAGCTGCGCCAGCTGGGATTCGGCTTCCGCCCGGGTACCGGGGTCGACATCTGTCGGCAGTTCGGACATGAAGTCCCGGATCACCGTCACATGCTCGGTTCCGATCTCGCCGCGTGCCTGCGCTGCAGCGGTATTCGGAAGCTGTGGATCCAGCGGCTGACCTGTGACGGCTCGACGCTCGCCGAGCGCAGCTGCCTCAGCAAGTCGGCGGCTGGCATCTGAACCGCTGATACCCAGCCGGTTCGCCAAAACCGCCCGCCAGGATTTGGCGCCCATCTCCGTCGCGGTGGACTGCGACTGTGCATGCGTTATCAGCGCGTGCTCGAGGGTGGGCTGGCGTCGGCGATGAGTTTCCAGCCGGGCCAGGACCGCGAGGGCCTGCGGCGCGCCCAAGGCTCCAATCGGTAGCGAGGCCAACTTGTCCCATGCTGCGTCGAGCTGTTCGAGTGCGATCACCACCGCCTCGCCTTCCGGACTGCACGGGTTCATAACTCGAACACTAGTTCGAAGTACCGACAGAATCGGCGTGCCCTCCAACTTGGAATCAATTTGCAAGTAAGTGCATAAACATGCACAATCATCCGGTGACATCGGTGGCTGTTGCCGGCGCCAGTGGGTATGCCGGCGGAGAAATCCTGCGCCTGCTGCTCGGGCACCCGGCCTACGCGGATGGGACCCTGGCCATCGGCGCGCTGACCGCGGCAGCCAGTGCCGGCACCCGGCTCGACGAGCATCATCCGCACCTGCTTCCACTTGCCCAGCGTGTCCTGGAGCCCACGGACGTGGATGTGCTGGCCGGCCATGACGTGGTGTTCCTGGCGTTGCCGCACGGCCACTCCGCCGAGATCGCCGAGAAACTGGGGCCGGACACGGTCGTCATCGACTGCGGGGCGGACTTCCGGCTGGGCGACGCCGCGGACTGGGAGAAGTTCTACGGCTCGGCCCATGCCGGCACCTGGCCTTACGGGTTGCCGGAACTGCCCGGCGGCCGAGATAGGTTGCGCGGCGCGACCCGTATCGCGGTACCCGGGTGCTACCCCACCTCGGCGCTGCTGGCGCTGGTCCCGGCCGTCGCCGCCGGACTGGTGGAACCGGCCGTCACCGTCGTCGCGGTCAGTGGCACCTCCGGTGCCGGCCGGGCGGCCAAGGTCGACCTGCTGGCCTCGGAGGTCATCGGTTCGGCCCGGGCTTACAACATCGCCGGTGTCCACCGGCACACCCCGGAGATCGCCCAGGGATTGCGGGCGGTGACTGACCGGCCGGTGACGGTGTCGTTCACCCCGGTTCTGATTCCGACCGCACGCGGCATCCTGGCCACCTGCACGGCACCCCTCAAACCCGGCGAGGTCCCGCTCTCGGAGATCCGTTCCGCTTACGAGAAGGCCTACCGGGACGAGCCGTTCGTACACCTACTGCCCGAGGGCCGGCTGCCCCAGACGGGTTCGGTGATCGGTTGCAACGCAGCCCAACTGGCCGTGGCGGTCGACGAGGCAGCCGGCGTGATGGTCGCGGTCTGTGCTATCGACAACCTGGTCAAGGGAACCGCCGGTGCGGCCGTGCAGTCGATGAACCTGGCGCTGGGATGGCCTGAGGGACAGGGACTTTCGATCGTGGGGGTGGCGCCGTGACCGAGACCCGCTTGCTGCGTAACCAGGGTGTGACGGCCGCCGCCGGCTTCCGTGCGGCTGGTATCGCCGCGGGCATCAAGAAATCCGGTGCGCCTGATCTCGCCCTGGTGTTCAACGAGGGGCCCGACTATTCGGCGGCGGGGGTGTTCACCCGCAACCAGGTGAAGGCCGCGCCGGTGCTCTGGAGCAGCCAGGTCTTGACCACCGGCCGCCTGCGTGCGGTGCTGCTGAACTCCGGGGGCGCCAATGCCTGCACCGGTCCCCAGGGATTTCAGGACACCCACACCTGCGCTGAGGCCGTGGCCGCGACGCTGTCGAACTGGGGTACCGAGACCGGGCCCATCGAAGTGGCTGTCTGCTCAACCGGTCTGATCGGGGACCGGCTGCCGATGGACCGACTGCTCGCCGGTGTCACTGAGATCGTTCATGAACTGGCCGGCGGCCTGCACGGCGGCGACGACGCCGCCCGGGCCATCATGACCACCGACACCGTCCCCAAACAGGTTGCGCTGCACCATTCGCTGGACTCGGGGGAGAACTGGACGGTCGGCGGCATGGCCAAGGGCGCCGGGATGCTGGCCCCCTCGCTGGCCACCATGCTGGTGGTGCTGACCACCGATGCCGTCGTCGACTCGGCCGCGCTGGACGCCGCGTTGCGCCGCGCTGCCACCCGGACCTTCGACCGGCTGGATGTGGACGGCAGTTGCTCCACCAACGACACCGTGCTGCTGATGGCGTCCGGTGCCAGTGAGATCCGGCCCAGCCAAGAGCACCTCGACGACGCCGTGCTGCGGGTGTGTGCGGACCTGTGCGCTCAACTGCAGGCCGACGCCGAGGGTGTCACCAAGCGGGTCGCCATCACCGTGACGGGTGCGCCCAGCGAGGCCGACGCCGTCGTCGCCGCCCGCATGGTGGCCCGCGACAGCCTGGTCAAGACCGCCATGTTCGGCTCCGACCCGAACTGGGGCCGGGTGCTGGCTGCGGTGGGAATGGCTCCCTTCCCGCTGGATGCGTCCCGGATCTCGGTGTCGTTCAACGGCTCTCCGGTGTGCGTGGACGGTGCCGGCGCTCCTGGTGCACGCGATGTCGACCTATCCGGCCCCGATATCGAGGTCACCATCGATCTCAACCTCGGCGACGCGGCGGCCACCATCCGCACCACCGATCTCTCGCACGCCTATGTCGAAGAGAACTCGGCGTACAGCTCATGACGGGGGGGATCGAGGCGCTGCGGGGCAAGACCGTCGTCGTCAAGTACGGCGGTAACGCCATGACCGACGATGCGCTCAAGGCGGCCTTCGCCGCTGACATGGTGTCCTTGCGCGAGGCCGGTGTCCGTCCGATCGTCGTGCACGGTGGAGGCCCGCAAATCAGTGCCATGCTCAAGAAACTCGGCATCCCGGGCGAGTTCAAGGGCGGCTTCCGGGTCACCACGCCGGAGGTGCTCGACGTCGCCCGGATGGTTCTCTTCGGACAGGTCGGCCGGGAACTGGTCAACCTCATCAACGCCCACGGAGCCTACGCGGTTGGCCTCACCGGTGAGGACGCCCGGATGTTCACCGCGGTCCGTCGCACCGTCACCGTCGACGGCGCGGCTGTCGATATCGGCCTGGTGGGCGACATCGAGCACGTCGACACCACGCTTCTCACCGATCTGCTTGCCGCCGGCCGCATTCCGGTCGTGTCGACCATCGGGCCGGACGCCGCGGGCGTTGTGCACAACATCAACGCCGACACCGCGGCCGCCGCGGTAGCAGAGGCGGTGGGCGCCGAAACGCTGTTGATGCTCACCGACGTGGAGGGCCTCTACACCCGCTGGCCGGACCGCGACTCACTGGTCAGTGAGATCGACACCGCGACGTTGGCTGACCTGCTGCCGACCCTGGAAGAGGGCATGGTGCCCAAGATCGAGGCGTGTCTGCGGGCGGTGGAGGCCGGCGTGCCCAGCGCCCATGTGATCGACGGCCGGGTGGCGCACTGCGTGCTGGCGGAGTTGTCAGGCGACGAGGGTGCCGGAACCAAAGTGGTGCGCTCGTGAGCCGGCACGAAGTCCTCGACCGGTGGCGGGCGGTCATGATGGACAACTACGGCCCCCCGCCGCTGACGCTGGTCAGCGGTGACGGCGCGGTCGTCACCGATGCCGACGGCAAGAGCTACATCGATCTGCTGGCCGGCATCGCGGTCAACGTCCTGGGCCACCGGCATCCGGCGATCATCGAAGCGGTCGGCGCCCAACTCAACACCCTGGGGCACGTGTCGAACCTCTACGCCACCGAACCGGGCATCGCGTTGGCCGAGCAACTCATCGCCCACCTCGGAACCCCGGCCCGGGTTTTCTTCTGCAACGCCGGTGCCGAAGCCAATGAGGCGGCCTTCAAGATCACCCGGCTGACCGGCCGCACCAAAATCGTTGCCGCTCAAATGGCTTTCCACGGCCGCACCATGGGATCGCTGGCACTGACCGGCCAGCCCGCCAAGCGGCAGCCGTTCGAGCCGCTGCCCGGAACGGTGTCCTTCGTGCCGTACGGAGACGCCGACGCGCTTGCGCAAGCCGTCACCGACGAGACCGCCGCGGTGTTCCTCGAGCCGATCATGGGGGAGGGGGGCGTGGTCGTTCCGCCGCCCGGCTACCTGGCGGCGGCCCGACAGATCACCCACCGGCATGGCGCCCTGCTGGCCCTCGACGAGGTGCAGACCGGGGTCGGACGGACCGGCACTTTCTACGCTCACCAGCACGACGGCGTGACTCCGGACATCGTGACGCTCGCTAAGGGCCTGGCCGGTGGCCTGCCGATCGGTGCCTGCCTGGCCATCGGCGCGACGGCCGACCTGATGACACCCGGAATGCACGGCAGCACCTTCGGCGGCAACCCGGTCTGCACCGCCGCCGCCCTGGCCGTGCTGCGGGTGCTTCGCGAGGACGGCCTCATCGAGCATGCCGATTCGCTCGGCAAGACCCTGGCCGGCGGGATCGAGGCGCTCAATCATCCGCTGGTCGACTACGTGCGCGGGCGGGGTCTACTGCGGGGCATCGTCCTGACCGCGCCGCAGGGTAAGGCTGTCGAGGTTGCCGCCCGGGACGCCGGCTTCTTGGTCAACGCGGCAGCGCCGGACGTGATCAGGTTGGCTCCGCCGCTGGTCATCACCGCTGACCAGGTGGACAGTTTCCTGGCCGCCCTGCCGGGCGTTCTCGACGCCGCCGATACCGGCCCTTCGGCCGGGGGGAGAGCGAGGGCGTGATGATCCGACATTTCCTGCGCGACGATGACCTCACACCCGGTGAGCAGGCCGAGGTGCTGGCGCTGGCCGCGGAACTGAAGAAGGCGCCGTTCAGTCGCAGGCCGCTGGACGGCCCGCGCGGTGTGGCGGTGATCTTCGACAAGAACTCCACTCGCACCCGCTTCTCCTTCGAGATGGGCATCGCTCACCTGGGCGGCCACGCCGTCGTCGTCGACGGCCACTCCACCCAGCTCGGTCGCGACGAAACCCTCGCCGATACCGGTAGGGTGCTGTCCCGCTATGTCGACGCGATCGTCTGGCGAACATTCGGTCAGCATCGACTCGACGAGATGGCCTCCACCGCAACGGTTCCGGTGATCAACGCACTGTCCAACGAGTTCCATCCCTGCCAGGTCCTGGCCGATCTGCAGACCATCGCCGAACGCAAGGGTGGACTGCCGGGCCTCCGGTTGTCCTACCTGGGCGACGGAGCCAACAATATGGCGCACTCCCTGATGCTTGGCGGTGTCACGGCGGGTCTGCACGTGACCATCGCCGCGCCCGCAGGCTTCGACCCGGACGCGGGCGTCCTCGCCGCGACGCGGACCCGCGCCGCGGAAACCGGCGCGACGGTCACCCTCACCGATGACCCTCAGTCCGCCGCCGACGGCGCCGACGTGCTGGTCACCGACACCTGGACCTCGATGGGCCAGGAAGATGACGGACTCGACCGGGTGGGACCGTTCCGCCCATTCCAGGTCAACGCTGACCTGTTGGCTCGTGCGGATTCGGAATGCCTTGTCTTGCATTGCCTTCCGGCTCACCGCGGCGATGAGATCACCGACGAGGTGATCGACGGGCCGCGCAGCGCAGTGTGGGATGAGGCGGAGAACCGGTTGCACGCCCAGAAGGCCTTGCTGGTCTGGCTGCTGGAACGCGAACAGCGAGTTTCCCGATGAGCCGGGCCACCGAGACCACCAGGGTGGGGCGGCAGGCCCGCATCGTGGCGATCCTGTCCTCTCGGCCGGTGCACAGCCAGGGAGAGTTGGCCGCTCTGCTGGCCGATGACGGTATCGACGTCACTCAGGCCACGTTGTCCCGCGACCTCGAGGAACTCGGCGCGGTGAAACTGCGTGGTGCCGACGGCGGGGTCGGGGTGTATCTGGTCCCCGAGGACGGCAGCCCGGTGCGCGGAGTGTCCGGCGGTACCGACCGGCTGTCCCGGCTGTTGGGCGAACTGCTGGTCTCCACCGACTCCAGCGGCAACCTTGCGGTGCTGCGCACCCCGCCTGGTGCGGCGCACTACCTGGCCAGCGCGATCGACCGGGCCGCACTGGCGGAGGTGGTTGGCACGATTGCCGGGGATGACACCATCTTCGTGGTCGCCCGCGAACCGATGACCGGTGCACAATTGGCCGCCACCTTCGAGAACATTCGATAGAAGTACGCAACAAGGGAGCATCCGATGTCTGAGCGCGTGATCCTCGCCTACTCCGGCGGTCTGGACACCTCGGTGGCCATCAGCTGGATCGGTAAGGAGACCGGCCGTGAGGTCGTTGCCGTGGCCATCGACCTCGGCCAAGGCGGTGAGGACATGGAGGTGGTGCGCCAACGCGCACTGGAGTGCGGGGCGGTCGAGGCCGTCGTCGTCGACGCCCGCGATGAATTCGCCGAGGAGTACTGCCTGCCCGCCATTCAGTCCAACGCCCTCTACATGGACCGCTACCCGCTGGTCTCGGCGCTGAGCCGGCCGCTGATCGTCAAGCATCTGGTGGCCGCCGCCAGGGAGCACCGTGGCGGCATCGTGGCCCACGGCTGCACCGGAAAGGGCAACGACCAGGTGCGCTTCGAGGTCGGATTCGCCTCCCTGGCACCGGATCTGGAGGTACTGGCACCGGTCCGCGACTACGCCTGGACCCGGGAGAAGGCCATCGCCTTCGCCGAGGACAACGACATCCCGATCAACGTCAGCAAGCGCTCGCCGTTCTCGATCGACCAGAACGTCTGGGGTCGCGCGGTGGAGACCGGCTTCCTCGAGCACCTGTGGAACGCGCCCACCAAGGATGTCTACGACTACACCGAAGACCCGACCCTCAACTGGAACACCCCCGACGAGGTGATCGTCGGATTCGACCGCGGCGTGCCGGTGTCCCTCGACGGCAACCCGGTGTCCGTGCTGGAAGCCATCGAGGAACTCAACCGCCGGGCCGGCGCGCAGGGTGTGGGCCGCCTCGACGTCGTCGAGGATCGTCTGGTGGGCATCAAGAGCCGGGAGATCTACGAGGCCCCGGGCGCCATGGTGCTCGTGACCGCGCACACCGAACTCGAACACGTCACCCTCGAGCGCGAACTTGGCCGGTTCAAGCGCGGCACCGACCAGAAGTGGGGCGAACTGGTCTATGACGGACTGTGGTTCTCCCCGCTCAAGCGCGCCCTGGAGTCCTTCGTCGCCAACACCCAGGAACATGTCACCGGTGAGGTCCGGCTGGTGCTGCACGGCGGGCATATCGCGGTGAACGGACGACGCAGCCCCGAATCTCTGTACGACTTCAACCTCGCCACCTACGACGAGGGTGACACCTTCGACCAGTCGGCGTCCAAGGGCTTCGTCCACGTGCACGGCCTGTCCTCGAAGATCGCCGCCCGCCGGGATCTGCGGGCCGGCCGACCGCAGCAGTGAGCACCAACCAGGGCTCGCTATGGGGTGGCCGGTTTGAGGGCGGGCCGGCCGCTGCCCTTGCGGCACTGAGCAAGTCGACGCACTTCGACTGGGTGCTGGCCCCCTATGACGTCGCGGCGTCCAAGGCGCACGCCCGGGTACTGCACCGGGCCGGACTGCTCACCGATGAGCAGCGCGACGGTTTGCTGGTCGGTCTGGATTCCCTCGGTGCCGATGTGGCCGACGGGAGCTTCACGCCTCTGGTGACCGATGAAGATGTGCACGGGGCGCTGGAACGGGGACTGATCGACCGGGTGGGTCCTGACCTGGGCGGTCGGCTGCGGGCCGGCCGCTCGCGCAATGACCAGGTCGCGACCCTGTTCCGGATGTGGCTGCGCGACGCGATGGGGCGGGTCGCCGACGGCGTGCTCGACGTGGTTGACGCACTGGTGGGTCAGGCGGACGCACATCCGACGGCCATCATGCCGGGCAAGACACATCTGCAGGCCGCCCAGCCGGTGTTGTTAGCCCACCACCTGCTTGCCCACGCCCATCCGCTGCTGCGCGACGTCGACCGCATCGCCGACTTCGACGCACGCACCGCGGTGTCGCCGTACGGGTCCGGTGCGCTGGCCGGCTCGTCGCTGGGCCTGGACCCCGACGCCATCGCCGCGGATCTGGGTTTCTCCGCGGCCGCCGACAACTCGATCGACGCGACCGCCGCACGGGACTTCGCCGCCGAGGCCGCATTCGTGCTGTCGATGATCGGCGTCGATCTGTCGCGGCTCGCAGAGGACATCATCCTCTGGAGCACAACGGAATTCGGCTACGTCACTCTCGACGACGCTTGGTCGACCGGAAGCTCGATCATGCCGCAGAAGAAGAACCCCGATATCGCCGAACTGGCGCGCGGTAAAGCCGGCCGCCTCATCGGCAACCTCGCGGGTCTGCTGGCCACCCTGAAGGCGCAGCCACTGGCGTACAACCGCGACCTGCAGGAGGACAAGGAGCCGGTGTTCGACTCCGTCACGCAGTTGGAGTTGCTGCTGCCGGCGATGGCGGGTCTGGTCGCGACGCTGCGTTTCGATGTCGACCGGATGGCGGCGCTGGCGCCGGCCGGCTACACCCTGGCCACCGACATCGCGGAATGGCTGGTGCGACAGGGGGTGCCGTTCCGGATTGCCCATGAGGCGGCAGGTGCGGCGGTTCGGGTGGCGGAGGGGCGCGGTGTGGGACTCGAGGAACTCACCGATGACGAATTGGCCGCTATCAGTCCGCAGCTCACACCTGAGGTCCGCGAGGTGTTGACGGTCAGCGGATCGGTGGCTGCGCGCAACGCCCGCGGCGGTACCGCACCGCAGCAGGTAGCAGCCCAGCTGGTGAAGATCCGGGAGTCCGCGGCAGCCTGGCGGCATACGCTGCCGCGGTGAAGAAGTCAGGGTCGGGCTATGAGCTTTTCGCCGACGGCAAGTTCCGCGAGCTGTGGGGCGCCAACTTCATCCTGACTCTGGGCATGGTGATGCTGCAGCTGGGCTGCGGCTGGACCATGACCTCGCTGACCGACAACGCGGTCCTGGTCACCATGGTCCAGACCATGGTGAGCCTGCCGTTCTTTTTCTTCAGCATTCCGGCCGGGATCGCAAACGACAGATGGGGTTCGCGGCCGTTGCTGCTGGCCTCCCAGGTCTGGATGCTGATGCTCACGGCTGGGTTGGCCGGGATCGCCTGGTACTGGGATCTCACACCGTGGTGGATCTTGTCGCTGCTGTTCCTGATCGGCGCCGGTTTGGCTGTGCAGCAGTCGGCATGGAAACCGTTCCTGCACGATATGGCACCGGAGGACAAGCTGGTCGCTGCCATTTCGCTGAATTCTTTGAGTAACAAGCTCGCCCAGACCGCAGGGCCGGTCATGAGCAGCTACCTCCTCGGCAAGGCCGGCATCGGAACCGTCTTCGCCACTCGCGCCTTCTCCCACTTGGTGATGATCGTGGCGCTGCTGCGGGTGCCACGCCCCGCGGCGACCCGCGCCCGGAAGGCCGATGCGGTCGCCTCGCTGCGGGAGGGCTGGGCGATCGTGCGCAAGACGCCCGCGCTCTACGGACCGATGATTCGCTGCGCCTTCCTGATGGTGCCGTGCGCGGCAGTCCTGGCATTACTTCCGTTGGAGGCCAAAGACAACATTCAGACCGACGTCCTCGGGTACGGCGGCCTGCTGACCATTCTGGGAGTCGGCACCACCACGGGGGTGTCGCTGATGCCCGTACTGCGCCGGCATCTCCGGATCAACATCCTGTCCACCGCCGCGGTTGTCGTCTTTGCCCTCTCTGTCCTCGGTATCAGCCGGTGGGACAGCATGTTCCTGGATGGGGGGTTCCTGCTCTTCTTCGGGTTCTCCTGGAGTGTCCTGAGCATCAGCCACCAGTACGCGGTGCAGGTCGCCGCACCGCCGGACAAGCGCGGCCTGATGACGTCGTTGTACTCGCTGGTTCTGCAGGGGTCGATGGCGGTCGGCAGTCTCGTCTTCGGGGTGATCGCCGAACATTCGGTGGTCAGCGCCAGCATCTTGACCGCGGGCTTGCTGGCCTGTTGTGGGTTGCTCTTCGTCCGCCGCTATCCGATCCCCGACGACGTCCCCGTTACCTCAGCCGGCTGATTCGACCCGCTCGGAGAGTTCCAGCCACCGGTTCTCGGTGGTCCCCACTTCGGTCTCGAGCTCGCGCAATTCTGCTGTGAGACGGCCGATTCCGAGGTGGTCGGACTGATCGTGCTCGGCTAGTTCGACATGCTTGGCGTTGATTCGGTCGGTCAGTTTGGTGATGGCCCGGTCCAGTGCGGCGATCTCCTTCTGGGCGGCACGCAACTCGGCTCCGGACAGATTCACCGTCTTGGTCGATTGAGGCCGCTCGGACGCGGCATTCCCGCCGGCCGGCCGCTGCGCCTTGATGCGCAGGTACTCGTCGACACCACCCGGGAGGTGCCGCAGATGGCCGTCGAGGATCGCATACTGCTGATCGGTCACCCGTTCCAGCAGATATCGGTCGTGGGACACCACGATCAACGTGCCGGGCCAGGAGTCCAGCAGATCCTCGGTGGCCGAGAGCATGTCGATATCAACATCATTGGTGGGCTCGTCGAGGATCAGCACATTGGGTTCGGCGAGCAGGGTCAGCATCAGTTGCAGGCGGCGGCGCTGGCCGCCGGAGAGCTCGCCCACCCGCGCCGACAGCTGATCGCGGCGAAACCCCAAGCGTTCCAACAGCTGTGCGGGCGTGAGGTCCTTTCCGTCGACCTGGTAGCTGGTCTGAAGCCGACCGATCACGTCGCGCACCAGGTCGTCGGCGATCTCTGTCAGCAGGCCGGCCTGCTGGTCCAGCATGGCCAACCGCACCGTCTTGCCCTGTTTGACCCGACCGCTGTCAGGGGTGACGGTGCCGGCGATCAATCCCAGCAGTGTGGACTTGCCGGCACCGTTGGCGCCCACGATGCCGGTCCGCTCGCCGGGGGCTATCCGCCACTCCACATCGCGCAGCACGGTTTTTTCGGCTCCGGATTCCCCGAAGGCCACCGACACGTCGAGCAGGTCGATCACGTCCTTGCCGAGCCGGGCGGTGGCGACCTTCGCCAGTTCGACGGTGTTGCGGATCGGCGGTACGTCTTCGATGAGTTGGTTGGCCGCGTCGATGCGGAACTTCGGTTTGGAGGTGCGGGCCGGGGCGCCGCGGCGCAGCCAGGCCAGTTCCTTGCGCATCAGATTCTGCCGCTTGGCTTCGGCGGCGGCGGCGATCCGGTCCCGTTCGACGCGCTGCAGCACATAGGCCGCGTAGCCGCCGTCGAACGGCTCGACGACGCCCCCCTGATCGCTGGAGTGGACCTCCCAGGTCGTGGTGGCGACCTCGTCGAGAAACCACCGGTCGTGGGTGACCACCAGCAGCCCGCCGGTGTTGCGCGGCCAGCGTGCCTTGAGATGGGCGGCCAGCCAGGTGATGCCTTCCACGTCGAGATGGTTGGTCGGCTCGTCGAGGGCGATCACATCCCAGTCGCCGATGAGCAGAGCCGCCAACTGGACTCGGCGGCGCTGCCCGCCGGAGAGCGTCCCGACCGGTGCATTCCAGTCGATATCGGACACCAGGCCGGCCACCACGTCACGCACCCGGGGATCACCGGCCCACTCGTGGTCGGGGCGATCGCCGACCAGTGCTGTGCCCACCGACTCGGCCGGGTCCAGGGTGTCGGCCTGCTCCAGATCCGTCACCCGCAGCCCCCCGCGACGGGTGACCCGGCCGGAGTCCGGTTTGATCCGCCCGGTCAGCATGCCCAGCAGACTGGACTTTCCCTCACCGTTGCGGCCGACGATCCCCACCCGGTCACCGTCGTTGACTCCGACGGTCAACCCGTCGAACACCACCTGCGTCGGATATCTCAGACCCAAAGCCTCAGCGCCGAGCAGGTGTGCCACCCGCACGACCTTACTGATCACCAAACGAGCAGGCTGCGGGCACCAACGGGTTCGTTGACGGCAGCGCCGGTGTGCCAGAATGAGGGGGCTGTCGGGGAGGACATGCAGCGGGATGTTCAGCAGGGAGTAATCGTGGATCTGAGTCTGTCGGCACTCACCAAACCACTAGAGCGACTGGTGGCCACCGCTCAGAACGGGTACGAGGTCGCCCGCTTCGGTGGTCTGGAGACCGGTGCGCTGCCTTCGCCGTTCCAGATCGTCGAGAGCACGAACATGTACAAGCTCCGGCGCTACTTCCCGCCGGACAACCGGCCCGGCAAGGCCAAGGCGTGCCCGCCGGTGCTCATGGTCCACCCGATGATGATGTCGGCCAACATGTGGGACGTCACCAGGGACGAGGGTGCCGTCGGAATCCTGCACGCCGCCGGCCTGGACACCTGGGTCATCGACTACGGCTCCCCGGACGAGGTCGAGGGGGGCATGGAGCGCACCCTGACCGATCACATCGTCGCGCTCAGCCAGGCCATCGACACGGTCCGTGACGCCACCGGGCAGAGTGTGCACCTCGCGGGCTACTCCCAGGGCGGCATGTTCTGCTACCAGACCACCGCCTTCCGGAAGTCCAAGGACATCGCCAGCGTCGTGGCGTTCGGCTCTCCGGTGGACACCCTGGCCGGATTGCCCGGCGGCCTGCCCGCCAACCTTGCGGTGGGCGTGGCCGACTTCCTCGCCGACCACGTGTTCAACCACATCGACGTCCCCGGCTGGCTGGCCCGCGCCGGGTTCCAGATGCTGGACCCGATCAAGACCGCCAAGTCGCGGGTCGAGTTCCTTTTGCAACTGCACGACCGGGAATCCCTGCTGCCTCGCGAGCAGCAGCGGCGCTTCCTGGACCGGGAGGGCTGGATCGCCTGGTCCGGTCCGGCGGTCGCCGAGTTGCTCAAGCAGTTCGTCACCCACAACCGGATGATGACCGGGGGCTTCGCCATCCAGGGACAGTTGGTCACGCTGTCCGACATCACCTGCCCGGTGCTGGCTTTCGTAGGGGAGGTCGACGATATCGGCCAACCTCCGGCGGTCCGGGGTATCAAGCGCGCCGCGCCCAATGCCGACGTCTACGAGGTGATGATCCGGGCGGGCCATTTCGGTTTGGTGGTGGGCTCCAAGGCCGCCACCAACACCTGGCCGACGGTTGCCGACTGGGTGCTGTGGGTGTCCGGCCGCGAACCTCGGCCGGCGAACATCGAACTGATGAAGGACACCCCGATGGAATCTCCCGATTCCTCGGGTGTGCCGCTGAGTTCGCGGCTCATGCTGGGCATGGCCGAAGCCTCCGAACTTGCGCTCTCGGTTGCCAGGGGAGCAGCCGAGGCGGTTGTCGCCGCGAACAACTCGGTGCGCACCCTGGCCGTCGAAACGGTGCGCACGCTGCCCCGGTTGGTCCGGCTCGGCCAGATCAACGACCACACCCGGATCTCGTTGGGCCGCATCATCGATGAGCAGGCCGAGGCGGCGCCGCACGGGGAGTTTCTGCTCTTCGACGGACGTGTGCACACCTACGAAGGTGTTAACCGGCGCATCGACAACGTGGTGCGCGGCCTGATCCTGGTCGGGGTGCGCCAGGGCAGCCGGGTCGGTGTGCTTATGGACACCCGCCCCAGCGCCCTGGTGGCCGTCGCCGCATTGTCGCGACTCGGTGCCGTCGCCGTGCTGATGCCGCCCGACGCCGATCTTGCGCAGGCGGCCCGGCTCGGCGGGATCACCGACGTGATCACCGACCCGGCCAACCTGGAGGCTGCTGCGAAGCTGCCGGTCCAGGTACTCGTCCTCGGTGGCGGTGAGAGCCGCAGCCTGGACTTGCCGGAGGACAGCGATGTCATCGACATGGAGAAGATCGACCCCGACGCGGTCGAACTGCCCGGCTGGTACCGGCCCAACCCGTCGTATGCGCGGGATGTCGCGTTCGTGGTGTTCAACGCCGTCGGCGGCGGGGAGTTGGTGCCCAACCAGATCACCAACTATCGCTGGTCGCTGTCGGCGTTCGGCACCGCCTCGGCCGCGGCGTTGAACCGCAACGACACCGTGTACTGCCTGACGCCGCTGCACAATCAGGCCGGTCTGCTGGTGAGCCTCGGTGGTTCGGTGGTCGCCGGCTCGCGAATCGCGTTGTCGCGCGGGCTCAATCCGGAACGATTCCTCGACGAGGTCCGTCAGTACGGCGTCACGGTGGTCACCTACACCTGGTCGATGCTGCGGGATGTCATCGACGACCCGAACTTCTCGATGGCCGGCAACAACCCGATCCGATTGTTCATGGGTTCGGGCATGCCGACCGGTTTGTGGGACCGCATCCTCGAGGTGTTCGCCCCCGCCAGGATCGTCGAGTTCTTCGCCACCTCCGACGGCCAGGCCGTGCTGGCCAACGTCGCAGGGGTGAAGATCGGCAGCGAGGGTCGGCCGCTGCCGGGCGGCGGCGAGGTCGAACTCGGCGCCTACGATCCCGACGCCGACCTGATCCTGGAAGACAGTCGCGGTTTCGTGCGGGTCGCCGGCAAAGACGAGATCGGGGTGCTGCTGGCCAAGCCCTGGGGCCCGATCGACCCTACGGCGTCGATCAAGCGCGGGGTGTTCGCCGCCGGCGACGTCTGGATCTCCACTGAGTACGTGTTCTACCGGGACGGCGACGGCGACTTCTGGCTGCTGGGCAACCGTTCCGGGTTGTTGCGGACGCCGCGCGGGGTGGTCTTCCCGGCTCCGATCACCGACGCCATCGGCGTCATCCCCGGAGTCGACCTCGCGGTGACCTACGGGGTGGATACGCCGGCCGGAACCCGCGCGGTGACTGCGTTGACACTGCGGCCGGGTATGAGCGTCACGGCGGCCGACATCGCCGAGGCGGTCTCCAACATGCCCGTCGGCCTTCCACCGGACGTCGTACACGTTGTTCCGCAACTGGCGGTCAGCGCGTCCTACCGTCCGGTGGTCTCTGCATTGCGGGCTTCGGGCCTACCCAAAGCCGGGCGTAACAGCTGGTATCTGGACCGCGATACAGGAAATTACAAGCGGTTGTCGGCTGCCGCCCGCAGCGAACTGGCCAAGGGCGGCGACTGATCCGGCTGTAGGCTTGAAGATTGTCCGATGCAGAGGAGAGCGATGACCGGGAATCTCGTCGGCTGGCGCCGCGGGGTGTGCACCAGCGCCGCCGGACTGGCGCTGGTTGCCGGCATGGTCGTCAGCTCGGTCGGTATCACCCACGCAGACCCGTCGGTATCACCCGCACCTTCGCCGTCAACCGCACCTTCGCCGTCAACCGCACCTTCGGCGTCAACCGCGTCGTCGCCGTCGACCGCGCCCAGTGCGGTTGCCTCGACCACCCCCAAGCCCACCGTGGCCGTGGAGGGCGGAGCGGCCGCCGGCGCCACAACGACTTCGGCCGCCGCCGCGGCGACCGGCGACGCCCTCGACCAGCTCGCCGAGGAATACGCGACCGGCGCCGGCGGCGGGCAGCTCTCCAACCTGCTCAAGGTTTCGCTCAAGCTTCGGGCCATGGGCTACAAGCCCTCCAAGCGATATCTCGACGAGCTTTCGGCGGCCATGAAGTACCGGCCCAATCAGTTGCCGCTCATCGACGCGCTCAGGGACACCATCGCTTACCAGCAGAAACTGAAGGCGCAGATGGACATCCTCACCCAGGCGCAGTCCCAGCAGAACGGCGCTGCGATGGGGGCAGGGGCGGCGCCGGGGCCGGGCAGCCCCGTCAGTGTCGTAGCGACCCCGCCCGCCGCACCGCCGCCCGCGCCGACGCCGTAGACCGTCGCGTGGACCCGAAGCTCCTGCACATCCTGGTCTGCCCGGCGGATCGCGGCGCGCTGCTGCTCATCGACAACCGGCTCTACAACCCACGGCTGCACAAGGCCTACCGCATCGAGGATGGGATTCCGGTGCTGTTGGTCGATGAGGCCGTGGACATCGAGCCCGAAGAACACCGGCGGTTGATGACCCTCGCCGGCGTCGGGGATAGCCTAGATCCCGGCGCCACGGCCTAGCCTGATACTTCACCGCGGCGCCGATGGTGCCGTTGGGGCACCAACCATTTCCGGACAGTGATCGATTGGGGAGGCCTCCTGCTCGCGCTGTGCTCCGCCGATCGCGCTCCGGACCCGGCCGTCCTGAACTGCCCGGGCGGTTTCAGCTGGTTCTACGTCGACCTGGTCGATGATCAGGGCCGGGGGGCGACGGTCATCTGGTCCTGGGGGCTGCCGTTCCTGCCGGGCTACGCCGGCGCCGCCCGCGCCGGTCAGCCCGAACTTCCCGTCAACCGCCCCAGCGTGAACGTCGTCGTCTACGGCGATGGCCGTGAACGGTTCTACCTGCTCTCCGAACTGCCCGCAGAGCAGTGCTCTTGGGGCCGTGACGGCCGGTCCTGGCGCCTCGGCGACTGCTCCTTCAACTGGGTTGACGACCCCGGCCCGGACGGCGTGTCGACCACCCGCGCGCTGCGGGGCCATATCGATCTGGCTCTACCCACCGGCGGCCGGGTGACCGGACGGCTGTGGCTTTCCGGGACATTGCGCCGTGACTCGGTGACGGGCGCTTCCGAATCCGGGCTCGACACGCATCTGTGGACACCGATGCTGGCCGCCAGTCGCGGCGGACTCGAATTGTGCACGCCCGACGGCGACTTCCACGTCGAGGGCCGCGGCTACCACGATCGCAACAGCGCCGCGCAACCGCTGCATCGCCTGGGGATCCAGAGCTGGTGGTGGGGCCGACTGGCCTTGCCGGGCCGCGACCTGATCTTCTACCGGCTCACCCCCTCAGCGCCCGGCGCGGCGGTACGCGATCTCGTCGTCGAACTCTCCGCAGACGGTTCATCCCGGGTGTGTGAGGACGCCGGACTGGAAGTGGGTCGGTTGCGCCGCAGTCCATGGGGACTGCGCTGGCCGAGCAGCGCCACCTTCCCCGACCCCGACGGCCGCCAGGTGAAGGTGGAGATCAGCGCTCTGCTGGACAACGGGCCGTTCTACCAGCGCTACCTGCTGCACGGAACCTGCGGCGGGGACGAGGGCGGTGAAGAGGGCTGGGGCATCGGCGAGCACCTCGTTCCGGACCGGGTGGACACCGACCTGCTGCGACCCCTCGTGCGGATGCGGGTGCACCGGACCGACGGACCCAACTCGATGTGGCTGCCGCTGTTCTCCGGCGACAGCGAAGGCCGCTGGAGTCGATTACTCGGCCGGTCCGGAGGCGTGCGGACATGAGCCTGGACCGGCCCTGGGGCCAGGTGCTGTCGGCGATTCTGGCACTGCCGCCCCTGGCGTCGCTGGGCCTGGTGGTGTTCAACAGCCTGTTCTGGACCCGCGGCCGCGCCCTGCCGGCGGCCGGCCTGGCCGCGCCCGGCGGGGTGAGCGTGCTCATCCCGGCCCGCGACGAGGCCGCCAATATCGAACGCTGCGTGCGGGCCGTCGCCGCCGCCCGCGGCCCGATCACCGAGATCATCGTCTACGACGACGGCTCCACCGACGGCACCGGCGCGGTGCTGGCCCGACTCCAGACCGACGTGCCCCGACTGAGGGTGATCAACGGCGGGACGCTGCCGGAAGGATGGGTCGGCAAGCCGTACGCGCTGCACCGTCTCAGCGCCCGCGCCGAAAGCGATCTGTTGCTGAACATCGACGCCGACGTCACCCTGCACGAGGACGGCGTGCTGCGGATGCTGTCGCTGCTCGGCGCTGCCGAGCAGGTCCCCGGGGGTCTCGGTGCCGCACTGGTCACCGCGGTGCCTCGGCAGCGCACCGACGGATTCGTCGAGCGGATGATGATTCCGCTGCTTCACCTGTCCTATGTCGCCTGGTTGCCGATGCCGCTGATTCACCGCACCCGCGATTCCCGGGTGCTGGCCGCTAACGGTCAACTGCTGCTGGTGCGTCGCTCCGCGCTCGAAGCGGTCGGCGGCTGGGCACGGGTGCGCACCGCGCTCGTTGATGACATGGCACTGTGCCGCGAAATCAAAAGCAGCGGGCAGCGTGTCGTTTTCGCCGACGGCCACGAGATGGCCGAGTGCCGCATGTACCCCGACGCCCCGTCGCTGTGGCGTGGTTTCGCCAAGAACTTCTACGAGGGTATCGGCGGAAACCCGCTGGCACTGGTCCTGGTGCTGGGTCTGCACCTGGTGTTCTTCGTCGCCCCTTACATCGCGCTGCCGGTCGCGCTGCTCCTCGGGGCCGGGGAAGTGGCCACCGCCGCGGCGATCGGGGTGGCCGCCAATCTCGCACTCAGGCTGATCATGGCGGTTCGCTACCGGCACAGCCCGCTGTCGGTGCTGCTGCACCCCTTGGCCGTGCTGGCGATGATGGGTGTTCTGCTGGAGAGCTTCCGGTGGAGTCGCCGCGGCGACATCCGTTGGCGTGGGCGTTCCTACGCCGCTCGCGCGCAACGGGAGGCGGCGTGAACACAGCCGATGCCGACCGGCAGGCGCTGGCCCGGGCGGGGGACGCCCGGCGGCCGCGGTTTCTCACCGCCGCCCGGGGCTACGCCCGCCACCGCGCGTCCCGACAGCTCGACGGCGTATGGGTCAGCGGACTCGACGCGGCCCGGGCAGCGCTGGCCTCCCGCCCACTGATCTTCGCCGCCAATCATGTCGCCTGGTGGGACGTCCTGCTGTTGTTGATCCTCGACGAACGACTCGGCGGCGTGGGGTGGGCCGTCATGGACGCCGAGAACCTCCGCAAACTGCCCTTCTTCGGCTGGGTCGGCGCCCTGCCGCTGGACCGCAGCACTCCGGAACGAGGCCGGCAGTGCCTGGAATCCTCGGCCGCTCTGTTGGACCGGCCCGGCCGTAGCGTCTGGATCTTCCCGCAGGGGCGTCAGCGTCCCGCCCATCTGCGGCCGTTGGACCTCAAACCGGGACTGCGGATCATGCACGCGCACAATCCCGTTGACGTCGTCGGTGTCAGTGTCGACTATGTGTTCCTGGAGCGGGACCGGCCCGCGGCGGTCGTCCGGTTCTCTGCCCCGATGCCGGGCACGGACATCGGGGGAGAGGCGCTGCTGCCCGCGGTGGAACACGCACTGCTGGATGGACTCGCCGTCATCGACGCTGCCGTCATCGCAGCGACCGACGGCGCCCGCGCCCGTCGTCAGCCGCAGGATCCGTTGCCCGGCTTTGTTCCGCTGGTGCGTCGGCCCCGCTCGGGCGCCCAAGACGGCCTCGGCGCTCGGATGTTGGGGGTCTTCGACCGGCTGGAACGCCATGGGCGCTGAGGGCGGCGAAGTCCTCGTAGTCGGTGCCGGGATCGGTGGGCTCGTCGCCGCACTGTCTCTGGCCGCCCGCGGGCTGCCGGTACGTGTCCTGGAGGCCGGCCCCCGACCGGGCGGCAAAGCGGGATTCGTCGACGTCGACGGCGTACGGATCGAGACCGGCCCCAGCGTGCTGACGCTTCCCGAGGTGTTCGCCGGGGTGTTCGCACGGGCCGGGCTGCGGCTAGAGGAGGTGGTCGGGCTGCGCCGCCTGGACCCGGGTTTCCGCTACCGCTACGCCGACGGCTGCGTGGTCGAAGTGGCGCATGACCCCGAGGACACCCTGGCCCGGGTCCGGTCGGCACTCGGCGCGGCCGCCGAGGTCGAACTGGCGGCCTTCCTGAAGTACAGCCGCCGGATATGGGACGCCGCCGCCCCGCACTTCGTCCTCGGTCCGGCTCCCACATGGGCGGCCATGGCCGGCTTGGCGGTGCGCCACCCCCGGGCACTGCTGTCGGTCGATCCGCTGCGCAGCATGGCCGCGGGAATCGACCGGCATGTTCGCGAGCCGCACCTGCGGATGCTGCTGCGCCGCTACGCGACGTATAACGGCAGTGACCCACGGCGTGCCCCGGCAACACTGAATTGCATTGCTCACGTTGAACTTTCGCTCGGCGGCTTCGGAGTTCAAGGTGGTATCACCGCGTTGGTCACGGCGCTTGTCGATGCCATCGAGGCGCGCGGCGGGACCATCGAATGCGGGGTTCCGGTGGACCGGGTGCTGATCGACCACCGCGAGGTGGTCGGTGTCGCGCTGGCCGGTGGAGCGCAGCGGCGCGGCCGCGCGGTCGTGGTGAACGCCGATGTGGGAATGCTTCGGGCCGCCGGCCTGCCGGACCCCGCACGTCACCTGCCCGCTGCGGCCGCACCGTCGATGTCCGGATGGACCGGTGCGCTGCGGGCCGCCCGCCGGTCTGATCGGCTGCCCCACGAGGTGCTCTTCCCGGCGGACTACGACGCCGAGTTCTCCGACATCTTCGACCGCGACCGACCGCCCGTCGCTCCCACGGTCTATCTCTGTGCCCAGGAGCGCTGCCACGGGTTGCCGGGCTGGCCGGACGCCGAGCAGGTCTTCGTCATGGCCAACGCCCCGGCGGAACCGGTGGCGGGAGCCCGGGATCTGCGGATCTGGGCGGCCCTGGAGAACGCGGTGGAGGAGCGGATTCGTGCTGCCGGACTGTGGGCCGACGGCGATCATCTGGTCTGGCGCCGGACCCCGACCGACCTGGCCGCCGAGTTCCCCGGCAGCCGCGGAGCCATATACGGCGCGGCCAGCAACGACCGGTTCGCCGCCTTCAAACGGCCCCCCAACCGGGTGCCCGGACTGACCGGTCTCTACCTCGCCTCGGGCAGCGCCCACCCCGGTGGGGGACTGCCGATGGTCGCCCTCTCGGGCATCGCAGCCGCCGACTGTCTGAGCCGTGACGTCGGTCTTGGGCCTTGAGTGCCGCCCAGTTGGTCATCGACCCGGTGGCTGCGGCACGCC
Source organism: Mycobacterium sp. (assembly GCA_036782595.1). Lineage (GTDB taxonomy): Bacteria > Actinomycetota > Actinomycetes > Mycobacteriales > Mycobacteriaceae > Mycobacterium. Next base: position 40,752 of record DAIPYT010000009.1, read on the forward strand.
GACTGCTCGGCGCGGTCATCACTGCCCGGGGTGTCAGCGGGCTGGTCGTGGAGGTTGAGGCCTACGGCGGCCCGCCCGACCAACCCTGGCCGGATGCCGCCGCACACTCGTTTCGCGGCCCGAGCCTGCGCAATGCGGTGATGTTCGGCCCGCCCGGCCGGCTCTACACCTACCGCAGCTACGGAATTCACGTGTGCGCCAACGTTTCATGCGGACCCGACGGAATGGCCGGTGCGGTCCTGCTGCGCGCGGCGGCCATCGAGTCGGGCCTGGATACCGCCCAGCGACGGCGTGGTGCGGCGGTCGGCCCCGCGGCACTGGCCCGCGGCCCGGGCAATCTATGTTCGGCATTGGCCATCGGCATGGCCGACAACGGTGTCGACCTGTTCGATTCCCGCTCGCCGGTCACCGTCCGCCTCGGCGCACCCAGTGCTGCCCAGGCGGGACCGCGTGTCGGGGTCAGCCGAAGCGCCGACCGGTCGTGGCGGTTCTGGATTCCTGGACGCCCGGAGGTCTCCGCCTATCGGCGCAGTCCTCGCGCGCCACGGCCGGGTGGAAGCGACTGAAGCACGACCTATGCGAGAAGATCACCCGATGGGCACGACAATCCCGGACCGACTCGGCACGACGATCCTCGACGAACTGGGCTGGCGTGAACTCATCGCACAGTCCACTGATATCGACGCGCTCGCCGCGGCGGCCGCACAACCGCCCATGACGGTCTACTGCGGATTCGACCCGACCGCCCCCAGCCTGCACGCCGGAAACCTGGTGCCGCTGCTCACCCTGCAGCGTTTCCAGCGTGCCGGCCATCGGCCGATCGTGCTGGCCGGCGGGGCGACGGGTCTCATCGGTGATCCCCGCGATTCCGGTGAGCGCTCGCTCAACGCCGATGACACCGTCGCGCAGTGGTCCGAACGCATCCGCGGCCAACTCGAGCGGTTCGTCGACTTCGGCTCCGCCACCACCGGGGCGATCGTCGAGAACAACCTGACGTGGACCCAACCCATGGGTGCCATCGAGTTCCTTCGCGACGTCGGCAAGCATTTCTCGGTCAACGTCATGCTCGACCGCGACACCATCCGCCGTCGACTCGACGGCGAGGGCATCTCCTACACCGAGTTCAGCTACATGCTGCTGCAGGCCAATGACTATGTGGAACTGCATCAGCGGCACGGATGCACACTGCAGATCGGCGGCTCCGATCAGTGGGGAAACATCATCGCCGGGGTCCGGTTGGTGCGTCAGAGACTCGGCGCCACCGTGCACGCCCTGACCGTCCCGCTGGTGACCGCGGCCGACGGCACCAAGTTCGGGAAGTCCACCGGCGGGGGGAGTCTGTGGCTCGACCCCGAGATGACCAGTCCCTACGCCTGGTACCAGTACTTCGTGAATACCGCCGACGCGGATGTCGTCCGGTATCTGAGGTGGTTCACCTTCCTGTCCGCCGACGAGCTCGCCGAACTGGACCAGGCCACCACGACCCGGCCCCACGAGCGGGCGGCGCAGCGCAGGCTGGCCCGCGAACTCACCACGCTGGTGCACGGTGAGGCGGCGACCGCCGCGGTCGAGCACGCCTCGCAGGCACTCTTCGGTCGGGGCGAGCTGGACCGGCTCGATGAGCCCACCCTGGCGGCCGCACTCAGCGAGACATCGGTGGCCGAGCTGCAGCCCGGCGGCCCTGACAACATCGTCGACCTGCTGGTGGCGACGGGGCTGTCGGCGAGCAAGGGTGCGGCCCGCCGCACCATCGCCGAAGGGGGAGTGTCGGTGAACAACGTGCGTGTTGACAGCGAGGACTGGGTGGCCAATGCGTCGCACTTCCTGCATGGACGCTGGCTCGTACTTCGCCGCGGCAAGCGGAATATCGCGGGTGTGCAGCGGGTTGACGGACTGTGACGAAGGTCAAACCCTTTGGTAGCCCAGGGGATTTGACTCGGGTGAACGCCTGACGTAACTTATGGAAGTCGTTGCGACGCGGTTCGTCCGCAGAGCGCGGCGGCATCCCAGGGAATGTCTCCGGGTTTCGGAGTGTTCTAACTGTCTGCACGACGAGCACGCGGCAATCGCCGCGGGTTGGTTCGCGCGGCCGGGCTGGAATGCCGAGGGTGTGTTGTTTGAGAACTCAATAGTGTGTTTGGTGG
>DAIPYT010000010.1:0-25238 GCA_036782595.1 Mycobacterium sp.
TGATGGAGACGTCATCAGAGGCGTTGGTGACCCGATGCCAGTCGCCGATGGTCGGCGACACCGCGTCGACCTCGCCGCGGTTCAATACCTGGCTTGCCCCGACCGCGACCGGTACGCCGTCGCGGCGAAGTTCGTATTGCTCGCTCTGCTCGGTCCCGCGAAGCTGGCCGACGAGTCCCCACACCGTGTGGTTGTGCACGGGGGTGCGCTGACCGGGGCCCCAGACGAAGCTCACCATGCTGAATCGCTCCAGAGGATCGCAATGCAGCAGGTACTGGGCGTAGCGATCCGATCTCGCGGCCGCGTATTCATCGGCCAGCCAGCCGTCGTCTGCGATCAGCTCCGCCAGTAGTGCCCGCCCGCGCCCCAGTACGACGGCTTCGTCGTCGGTGCTGCTGATCAACTCGGTCATTCCGCGGACGAAGCGACGGAGGGGAGCGACCTGGTCGGTGACGATCTCAGACATGACTCATTCCGCTCTAGTTGCTGCGCTGCAATGCCTTGTGCTCGATGATATCGCGGGATCCGCTGGCGCCCAAATGTTCCCGGAAAGCCTGCACCGTGTAGCTGACGACTTTGGCGTCGGCCCGGGCTCTGGCACTGGCCGAACGGGGCAGGGCGAACAGCGGTCCCATCTCGCCGAAGTAGTCACCCTCGGCGGCCACCTTGATCAATTCCTCATCGCCGCTGGGCAATTCGCGGAACAGTTCGATCTCGCCCTCGGCGACGATGTAGATGGAGTCACCCATGGTGCCCTGTTCGAAGAGCACTTCACCGGCTGCCAGCTCAATCGTCTGGGGTTCGTGGTTGGTGGCCGACAGGTGCGGAACGAGTTCCACGACCCGGTCGGCCAATGGCAGCATCCGGGTGTCGTGGGTGGCCACCACCACAACCCGCTCCCCGGAGGCCAGTTCGCGGATGAGTCGCAGTACCTCTTCGACCTGGATGTAGTCCAGGTGGGCGGTAGGTTCGTCGGCGATCAGCAGCGGCGGGTCGAGGGCGATCGCCCGGGCCACCGCCACCCGTTGCTGCTGGCCGCCACTCATGTCCCCGGGCCGGTGGTGCATCCGCTGGGAGAGGCCGACCCGGGTCAGCAGTTCGGCGGCCCGTTCGCGTGAGTCCTTGCGGCTCATGCGGGCCGCCCGCAAGGGCACCATGACGTTTTCCAGTGCCGTCAGGCTGGACACCAGATTGAACGCCTGGAAGACGATTCCGACGGTGTTGCGCCGGTACTCCGAGAGTTCCTGCGCGTCAAGCGAGGTGAGGTCGAGATCTCCGAACTCGATCCGCCCGGCGGTGGGCTTGAGAATCCCGCCCAGACAGGACAGCAGCGTCGTCTTTCCGCAACCGCTGGGGCCCAGCAGGATTGCCAGCGAACCCTCCGCGATGTCCAGACTGAGCCCGTCGATGGGCCGCACCTTGTCCTGGCCGCTGGCGTACTCCATGACCAGGTCTTTGATTCGTAGATCTGCCATGACTCAGGGTCCTCCGAATGCCATTGCCGGATCGACGACGACCGCCCGGCGCAGCCCGGCGAGGCTGGCCAGAACTCCGATGGTAACCGCGACCACCGGGAGCAGGATGAACGCGAGTTGCGGGATGTCCACCCGCATCGGGAACAGCGGACCGAGCAGGACCGACAGCACTCCTCCGAGCAGCGCTGACAGCACGGCGACAATGACGGCCTGCATGGCCAGACCGGCCAGGATGGACCGGGTCGGCACCCCGACGGCCTTGAAGACCGCGAAATCGCGGGTGCGCTCCAGCGCCGACATGTAGATCATCGAGCCGACGATCATCGCGGCGACCACCCACAGCAATCCGGCCATCAGGCTCATCGCCTGCCGGGCTCCGGTGAGTGCGCGCAGCAGGTCGTTGACCGCACCGGCCCGGTCGACCAGCTTGTAGCCGCTGGGAGCCCGCCCCGGCGAGCCGATCAAGCCGATCGAGGAGATCAGCGACTGCCCGGAGAACAGCAGTTTTTGTGCTCCGGCCACGGTGAGGAACACATTCGCCTGGCCGGCCAGAGCTGTCGAGTCATCGACGAGTCCGACGACCTCCAGGTTGCGCGAACCGATCTCGACCGTCGCGCCGATGGGCCGGCCCATGGTGTTCGACACCGCCGCCTCGTGCGGCTCCGACGGCGGGCGGCCCTGCTCCATGGCCGGCATACCGGGGCCCTTCTCCGGGGCGCCGAACACATTGACGCTGCGGGCCGATCCCTTGTTGTCCGGCATGGTCGCGCTGCCATACACCAGTGGTACCGCGATATCGACCCCCGGAACCTGGAGCTTGACGGCCGGGAACGCCGATGAGCCCAGGAAGGGGCCGGTGGCCCCGGTCTTGACCAGGTAGGAGTCGAGTCCGAGTGAATCGACTGTCCGGGTTGCTTCGACCCGGAAACCGTTGGCCAGGCCGGTGAGGACCAACGTCATCGCGAACACCAGTCCGGTTCCGACGATGGCGATCACGAATCGGCGCTTGCGCCACTGCAGGTCGCGCAGCGCCGCGGTCAGCACTTCGTCACCGGCATGGGGGCGAGGTTACCGACCCACCGGACCGGCCCGCGAAGGCTTTCGCCATTTCGTTGCAATCGCAGGCAGGTCAAGAGGCTTCTTCGAGTGCTTGGGCCTTGCGGCCGCCGATGAACAGCGCGAGCGCCGCCCCGACCAGGCAGACGATCGTGGTGATGTAAAAGATTGAGCCGTACTGCATGGCGAACGCGGTGCGGTAGCGCTGCGCTTCGGCTGCCACCCTGGCAGCCAGGTTGTCCCCGGTCGCCGCGGGCAGGGTCGCGACGATCTGGTTGAACCGGTACAGGCCCCAGGCGGTGAGCGCGGCGACGCCGATCAGCATGCCGGTCATCCGGGCCACCACCACCAGCGACGAGGCGATCCCGTGTTGGGCTGAGGGCACCACCCGCAGCGCTGCTGAGGTCAGCGGCCCGATCACCAGGCCGAGGCCGAAGCCGGCCAGGGCCAGGTCGGTGTCGAATACCGGCAGGGACACCGGGCCGATGTCGTGGCGCGCCGAGAGCACATCAAGGCCCCACTTGGACACCAGCCAGTAGCCGAACGAGGCGATCAGCATTCCCACGACGGCCACCGGGCGGTCACCCACGCGGGTGGCCAGCCAGCCGCCCAGCAGGGCGCCGATCGGCAGGGCGATGAGGAAATGCAGCAGCAGCAGCGCGGCCCCGGTCTGATCCTCACCGAGCACGCCCTGACCGAACAGCTCGACGTTGACCAGGGTCACCATCAGTGCCGCACCGGCGCACATCGAGGTGCCCAGCGATGCCAGGAACGGACCGAACCGGACGCCGTGCGGTTCGATCAGTCGGGTCCGGGCGAACCGTTCCCACACCGCGAACGCGACCGCGGTCACCGCGGCACCGATCACCAGCGGCACACCGTAACTCGGCAGTATCTGTTTGCCGTCCGGAGACGGGTTATACAAACCCCACACGGCCAGGCCGAGTGCGATGGCGAGCAGAACACCGCCCACGACGTCGACCCGTTCAGGTTCCGCACTGCGCTCATGGGAGGGCAGGCTGAAGTGAATCAGCACCATCGCGATGAGGGTCAGCGGCACGTTGATCCAGAACACGTCACGCCAGGTGTTGAGCAGCCACACCACGCCGATGCCGTACAGCGGGCCCAGCACGCTGCCGAGTTCCTGGGCGGCGCCGATACCGCCGAGCACCGCGGCCCGGCTGCGTGCCGACCACAGGTCGGCTGCCAGGGCCAGCGTCACAGGAAGCAGGGCACCACTGGCGATGCCCTGGATGAGCCGACCGATGACCAGCATGGTGAGGTCGTTGGACAGGGCGGTCACCACCGAGCCGACCGCGAACGCCAGCAGGCTGGCCTGCAGGACGAACTTTCGGCCAAGCCGGTCCGAGAGTCTGCCGAGCAGCGGCATGGCCGCGATGTAGCCCAGCAGATACCAGGTGATGATCGGGGTGACCTGCTGGATCTTGTTGATCGGGATGCCGACCGACTTCATGATGTCGACCATGATCGTGACGACGACGTAGGTGTCGAGCGCCCCGAGCAGGACCGCAAGGCTGCCGGCCCCGATCGCGATCCGCCGACTGCGGCCGACGCTGTGGGTCCTGTCCGCGGCCGCTTCGGTGTGCGGGCTGGGAGCCTGCGGCATCACACCGCCGGCTTGGTCACGGTGACCGGCTTATCCCACTCCGACAGCGTCAGGGAGACGGTGTTACCCGCGCTCTGCTCCACCTGGGCCTGCACCAGTTGGTTTGGCGCCTTCTTCTCGACCCACACCGTGGCGGGCAGCGGACCGCTGGCCTTGAGCTGCGGGATCAGCTTGTTGACCGCGTCGGCGGTCACCTTTCCGCTGATCTTCACCGCGGGCACGCCGCCGAGGGTCTCGAAGCTCTCCGACTTGGCCTCACTGAGGCTGGAGAGCATGTTGGCCAGTCCGGTGCTGGGATTGAGGATCACCGACGGGTCGTAGACCTCGGCGGCCGGACCCATGTCCAGCCAGTTGTTCGGGGTCAAGGCCGCGTAGAGCGTGCCGTCGAGGACCACCAGTTCGGCGTCCAGGTCCGAGCCGCCCATGGTGATCTTGGCGTTGCCCTGGACAGCGGTGGCCGGCACGTTGGTCAGGTCGGCCGACAGTGTCTTCACCGGCAGGCCCTCCACCTTGCCGTTGACGGCGATGTCCAGATGAGCGCTCTTGAGCGCCTTGGTGGCGGCGACGGACTGCTGGACCAGTCCGGCGGCCTCCGGCAGTGGCTCGTCGGACTTCTTCGAGCAGCCCGAGGCGAACGCGGTGAACACCGCGGCGGTCAGCAGGACCGTGAGAACAGCAAGCATTCGGCGGATCGTCGACATGTCCTGCATCGTAGTAGGTCCGATCCGCCACCCGGCCGCAGCGAGGCCGGGGTTGCGCGCTCGTGACCGGGTCGATATTACTGAGCGCATGGTGGGCGACCTGGAATTTCGGCATGTTCCGGCCGGTACGGGCGACGCGGCCGAGCTGGTCGCGGCCATGGTGGCCGAAATGCGGGTTCTCTACGACGGCCTGGATCTGGAGGCCCCGCACATGCCGAAGGCCGGTCCAGGTGAACTCGGGCCGCCCGGCGGCACGTATCTGGTGGGCTATCGCGACGGTGTGCCGGTGTGCGGAGGTGGTCTCAAGCGACTGCCGGACGGCGCCTGCGAGATCAAGCGGATGTACGTGGTGCCGCAGGCACGCCGTTCCGGGGTGGCCCGCGCGCTGCTGTCGGCCCTGGAGGACGCCGCCCGGACCATCGGCTATCGGATCGCCCGGCTCGACACCGGTGATCGCCAACCGCATGCGCAGGCCTTCTACGAGGCCGCCGGGTACCGGCGCGTCGAGAACTTCAACAACAACCCGGCGGCGGCCTTTCACGGCGAGAAGCAGTTGGATTAGGCGCCCGCTAGATTGGGCAGATGTTCACCGGCATCGTGGAGGAACTCGGCGAGATAGTCGGCACCGAGGATCTCGGTGACTCCGCGCGTCTGACCATCAGGGGCGGGTTGGTGACATCCGATGCGCGTCATGGTGATTCGATCGCCGTCAACGGCGTGTGTCTGACGGTGGTCGAGGTGCTGCCCGAGGGCCGGTTCACCGCCGACGTGATGGCCGAGACCCTCAACCGGTCAAGCCTGGCCGCGCTGTCGACCGGAAGTCCGGTCAATCTGGAGCGCGCAGCCGCCGTGAACAGCCGGCTGGGGGGACACATCGTCCAGGGCCATGTCGACGGGACCGGATCGGTGCTGTCGCGCACACCGTCTCAGCACTGGGAGGTGGTGCGGATCGCGCTGCCGGAGGCGCTGTCCCGGTACGTGGTGGAGAAGGGTTCGATCACGGTCGACGGTGTCTCCTTGACGGTGTCGGACTTGGCGGAGGACTGGTTCGAGGTATCGCTGATTCCGACCACGCTGGCCATGACCACGCTGGGGAGCGCCAACACGGGGACACCGGTCAACCTCGAGGTCGACGTGATCGCCAAATATGTCGAACGGCTGCTGAATCAAAAAGACTAAAACGCCGGATCCGGATAACGCCGGATCCTTCCCGGCGAATCCGCGGGTGCCGAGAGTGCTTGAACCGCCAATGGCCCAGAAACGCCACCTACGATCTGCACGAGTGTTAATTTTCGGGCAATCCGCGGGCAATTCGCACGATGAGTGATCGGGCTCAGCGGTTCGACCAGGAAGGGCCGTCATGCTCGACAAGATCGAAGACGCATTGAAAAAGGCAGGGCTCACCCGGGAGTGGGACGAATACCCCACTCAGGCCCTGCAGATGGCGAAGTTGTACTTCGATCGCGAATCGCTGCGGGCCCGCAACCTCTTCGACACTCCCGGCGAGCCGCCGCACGATTTCCCCGCCGAGCCGCCGCCGGAGGCGGTGCGAGCCCGGATGCCCGACGGCAGCTGGAACGACCTCTCCGATCCCGCGATGGGGATGCAGGGGACGCGGTTTGGCAGGAACTTCCCGCTCGACTTCGTCGAGGCTGAGCAGCCGCCACGGCTGTTCGAGCCGAACCCTCGCGTGGTGGCCCAGCAGCTGCTGGCGCGCGACGTTTTCAAGCCGGCGACGACTCTGAACACACTGGCGGCCGCGTGGATCCAGTTCGAGAACCACAACTGGTTCTTCCACGGCCGCGGCGAGCCCGACGACCTCATCGAGATCCCGCTGGCCGCCGACGACCCGTGGCCCGAGCACCCGATGACGATCCGCCGCACCCCGGAGTTGGCGCGGCCCGCGGGTATGCGCTGCCCGGTCTTCCGCAACGAGGAGACGCACTGGTGGGACGCCTCCCAGGTGTACGGCAGTGGCTATGACAAGCAGGCGGCGCTGCGCACCTTCGAGGACGGCAAGCTGAAGATCGGCGCGGACCGGCGCCTGCTGGAGAACAGCGAATACGCCGGAATCGATCAAACCGGCATGTTCCAGAATTACTGGACGGGTGTTTCGCTGCTGCACACGCTGTTCACGTTGGAGCACAACGCGGTCTGCGATGCGCTGAAGAAGGCCTATCCCGATCTCGGCGACCAGCGTCTGTTCGAACTCGGCTGGCTCGTCATCTCGGCGCTGATCGCGAAGATTCACCTCGTTGAGTGGACGCCCGGGATCCTGTCGCACCCGGCGACCGCGTGGGGACTGGTCAATACGTGGTGGGGCCTCACCGGTGAGGAGGCGTACCAGCGCTTCGGAAACGCCCGGCCGGTGAACAGTGACTTCATCAGCGGACAGGCGGGCGGCAAGCACGACCACTTCGGTGTCCCGTTCCAGTTCACCGAGGAGTTTGTCTCGGTCTACCGCATGCACGCGCTGATCCCCGACGAGTGGAAGTTCTACTCGCTGAAGACCGGTGAGACGATCAAGGAGGTCGAATTCACCGAGATTCAGGGCAAATACACGCGCGGGTTCATGGACGAGTTCTCGATGACGGACCTGTTCTACTCCTTCGGGGTCCAGCATCCGGGGGCGATCTGCCTAAAGAACTATCCGCGCACGCTGATGCACTTCGAGCGCATCGACGGTGAACTCAGCGACCTGGCGACGTTGGACGTGGTCCGCGATCGCGAGCGGGGTGTGCCCCGCTACACCAAGTTCCGGAAGGGATTGCGGATGCCGGTGCCCAAGACCTTCGACGACATCACCTCGAACAAGGACTGGGCTCGTCAGATCCAGGACGTCTACGACAACAAGATCGATGACGTCGATCCGATCGTCGGGATGTACGCCGAGGATCTCATCCCCGGACAGGGATTCTCCGACACCGCGACCCGGATCTTCCTCCTGATGGCGGCGCGGCGGGTCAACAGCGACCGTTTCCTGACCACCGATATGAGGCCCGAGGTCTACACCCAGGTCGGCTACGACTGGGTTCAGTCGACCTCGATGACGGATATCCTGCTGCGTCACTACCCGGAACTGGCGCCAGCGCTGTCCGGCGTGGCGAACCCGTTCGGGCCCTGGAAGACGGTGCGCTGACGGCCTCCGAACGGGTCACCCCCCGAGGGATCCGGGTACCGACCACGACGATCAGCGTTTGTAACGGTCGGTCCCTGTCGTCCAGGACTCTCTGACAGCCACCTTTCGGTCTTGCCGGGTGTGCCGGTCATACTGTGGGCAGCACTCTCAACGGGCAGGCGACACACAATGACGAGATTGGACACCGTCGAACGGGCGGTTGCCGACATCGCCGCGGGCAAGGCCGTCGTCGTCATCGACGATGAGGACCGCGAGAACGAGGGCGATCTGATCTTCGCCGCCGAAATGGCGACCCCGGAACTGGTGGCCTTCATGGTCCGCTACACCTCCGGCTACCTCTGCGTGCCTCTGGATGGCGCCATCTGCGACCGGTTGGGTCTGCTTCCGATGTATGCGGTCAACCAGGACAAGCACGGGACCGCCTACACCGTCACCGTCGACGCGAAAGACGGTGTCGGGACGGGTATCTCCGCGTCCGACCGGGCCACCACCATGCGGCTGCTGTCCGACCCGTCGAGCGTGCAGGACGACTTCACCAAACCCGGTCACGTGGTGCCGTTGCGCGCCAAGGACGGCGGGGTGCTGCGTCGACCCGGGCACACCGAGGCCGCCGTCGACCTGGCCCGGATGGCTGGTCTGCAGCCGGCCGGGGCGATCTGCGAGATCGTCAGCCAGAAGGATGAGGGCGCGATGGCCCAAACCGACGAACTGAGGATCTTCGCCGACGAGCACGGTCTGGCCCTGATCTCGATCGCCGATCTCATCGAATACCGCCGCAAGCACGAGAAACATGTGGAGCGGATCGCCGAGGCGCGCATCCCGACCCGCCACGGTGAGTTCCGTGCCGTCGGCTACACCAATATCTACGACCAGGTCGAGCATGTGGCACTGGTCCGCGGCGATATCGCCGGGCCGGGGAACGACGGGCATGACGTGCTGGTCCGGGTGCACTCGGAGTGCCTGACCGGCGACGTATTCGGGTCCCGGCGCTGCGACTGCGGACCGCAGTTGGACGCCGCGATGGCGATGGTCGCCCGGGAGGACCGCGGCGTGGTGCTTTACATGCGGGGGCACGAGGGCCGCGGCATCGGTTTGTTGCACAAACTGCAGGCCTACCAGTTGCAGGACGCCGGCGCGGACACCGTGGACGCCAACCTCGAACTCGGCCTGCCCGCTGACGCCCGGGACTACGGGATCGGCGCCCAGATTCTGGTGGACCTCGGTGTGCGGACCATGCGCCTGCTGACCAACAACCCGGCAAAACGGGTCGGGCTGGACGGCTACGGCCTGCAGGTCGTCGAGCGGGTTCCGCTTCCGGTCCGTGCCAACGCCGAGAACATCCGCTACCTCAAGACCAAACGCGACCGGATGGGTCATGAGCTGGCCGGTCTGGAGGATTTCGACGACCGGCTGCCCGATGACCTGGGCGGGGTGCTGTGAGTGCCGCGGGCGGAGCTTGCGGAGTACGCCGATGAGCGCCGCGGGTGGAGCTTGCGGAGCACGCCGATGAGTGGGGGCTCCGGGGTTCCCGACGTTCCGGAGATGGATGCCTCCGACATCAGGCTCGCCATCGTGGCCAGCACCTGGCACCCGCAAATCTGCGACGCCCTGCTCGACGGGGCCCGGCGCGTCGCCGAGGACTGCGGAATATCGTCGCCCACCGTGATCCGCGTGCACGGAGCGATCGAGATTCCCGTGGTGGCGCAGGAGTTGGCCCGCACCCACGATGCCGTGGTCGCACTCGGTGTGGTGATCCGTGGTGAGACACCGCATTTCGACTATGTCTGCGATGCCGTCACCCAGGGGTTGACCCGGGTGTCGCTGGACGCGGCCGCCCCGGTGGCCAACGGAGTGTTGACCACCGAGAACGAACGTCAGGCCATCGACCGGGCCGGTCTACCAGGGTCGGCTGAGGACAAGGGCGCGCAGGCGACCGCTGCGGCGCTGTCCACCGCGCTGACCCTGCGCCACTTGCGCGCATGACCGAGAGTTGGGACGCCGAGTTTCGGCCGCGCTTTCTGCCGAGGGTGGCCTGGGCCGTGGCGGGGGTCCTCGCGGTGACCGGGATCTTGGTGGGTGTGTTCAACAACCGGTCGTCAGGAGCGTTCATCCGCGCTGTCGATCAGGTCTCCTATGCCGGACTGGCCGTGGTCCTGGCCGCTGTCCTCGTCGCGTTGGCCACCAGGCCGCGGCTGCGGGTCGGCCCGGCCGGCCTGGCGGTGCGGAATGTCCTCGACGAGAGACTCATTCCCTGGCCCGACGTCGTCGACATCGCGTTCCCGGCGGGCAAGCGCTGGCCGCGGGTGGAATTACAGGCCTACGAGTACGTTCCGGTGCTGGCCATCCAGTCCTTCGACCGGGATCGGGCAGTGGATGCGATGGACACCGTGCGAGACCTCATGGCCCGTTACCGGCCAGACTCCGTCACAGTACAAGACTGAATTCCTGGCGGTACTAACCTGGGAACGTGCCCGATCCCGCCACCTACCGACCGGCGCCCGGGTCCATTCCGATCGAGCCGGGTGTCTACCGGTTCTCCGACTCGCACGGCCGGGTCATCTACGTCGGTAAAGCCAAGAGCCTGCGCAGCCGACTGACGTCCTACTTCGCCGACATCTCCGGTCTGCATCCGCGTACCCGCCAGATGGTGACCACCGCCGCCAAGGTCGAGTGGACCGTGGTGACCACCGAGGTCGAGGCGCTGCAACTGGAATACAACTGGATCAAGGAGTTCGACCCGCGATTCAACGTCCGCTACCGCGACGACAAGTCCTATCCGGTGCTCGCCGTGACACTCAACGAACAGTTTCCACGGCTGATGGTCTACCGCGGACCGCGCCGCAAGGGGGTGCGTTATTTCGGGCCGTACTCCCACGCCTGGGCGATCCGGGAGACGCTCGACTTGCTGACCCGGGTGTTTCCCGCCCGCACCTGTTCGGCGGGAGTGTTCAAGCGGCACAGTCAAATCGAGCGGCCCTGCCTGCTCGGCTACATCGACAAGTGCTCGGCACCGTGTGTCGGCCGGGTGACTGCCGAGCAGCACCGTGCCATCGTGATGGACTTCTGCGATTTCCTCTCCGGCCGGACCGACCGATTCGCGCGCGACCTGGAACGCCAGATGACCGCGGCGGCGGCCGAACTGGATTTCGAACGCGCGGCGCGACTGCGCGACGATCTCGGCGCGCTCAAGCGTGCCCTGGAGAAACAGGCGGTGGTGCTCGGCGACGGCACCGATGCCGATGTGGTGGCTTTTGCCGACGACGACCTTGAGGCCGCCGTTCAGGTGTTCCACGTCCGCGGCGGCCGGGTGCGAGGGCAGCGGGGCTGGATCGTCGAGAAACCCGGCGATCCGGGGGAGTCCGCACAAGCGGCACTGGTCGAGCAGTTTCTCACTCAGTTCTACGGTGCTGAAGCGGAATTAGGCAGTGCGGCAGATGAATCCGCTAACCCGGTGCCCAAGGAGGTGCTGGTTCCCTGCCTACCGCCCAATGCCGAGGAACTGGCCGTCTGGCTCGCCGGCCTGCGCGGGTCCAAGGTAGCGCTGCGGGTTCCGCAACGCGGCGACAAGAAGGCACTGGCCCAGACCGTGCACCGCAACGCCCAGGAAGCGCTGCAGCAGCACAAGTTACGCCGAGCCGGTGACTTCACCGCCAGATCGGCTGCGCTGCAGAACATCCAGGATTCCCTCGGCCTTGCCGACGCCCCATTGCGAATCGAGTGCATCGACATCAGCCACGTCCAAGGTACCGACGTGGTGGGCTCCCTGGTGGTCTTCGAGGACGGATTGGCGCGCAAGTCCGATTACCGGCACTTCGCCATCCGCGAGGCCGCCGGTGACGGCCGCTCCGACGATGTGGCTTCCATCGCCGAGGTGACCCGGCGACGATTCATGCGGCACGTCCGCGACACCGGGGACGCCGGGGACACCGAAGAGGCGGGCTCTGAGGCTGCCAAGCCACGTCGATTCGCCTACCCGCCGAACCTTTTCGTCGTCGACGGCGGTGTCCCACAGGTCAACGCCGCCCAGGCGGTGCTCGACGAGCTCGGCGTCACCGACATTGCGGTGATCGGATTGGCCAAGCGACTGGAAGAGGTGTGGGTCCCCGGCGAGGCCGATCCGGTGATCATGCCGCGCAACAGCGAGGGGTTGTATCTGCTGCAACGGGTGCGTGACGAGGCGCACCGCTTCGCGATCTCCTACCATCGCAGCAAGCGGTCCAAGCGGATGACCGAGTCGGCTCTGGACACCGTGCGTGGCCTGGGGGATGCCCGACGCAAGGCTTTGGTCACCCACTTCGGTTCGGTCGCCCGGTTGCGTCAGGCCACAGTCGAGGAGATCACCGAGATCCCCGGAATCGGTGCGGCCACGGCGGCGGCGGTGCTCGATGCACTCGCAGTGGGCCGATCATCAGGCGATCCGCTCAGTTGTGATGCATCGGCCGACGCGGTGGGTGATGATGCTCAACAAGCCCTATGACCGAAACACCCATGACAGACAACGTGATGACTGACCCGGCAGACGGGTCTGCCGGCGCCTCGGAAATCGACGTGGTGCTGGTTACCGGGCTGTCCGGTGCCGGTCGGGGCACCGCCGCCAAGGTGCTGGAGGACCTGGGCTGGTACGTCGTCGACAACGTGCCGCCCGAACTGATCGCCCGGATGGTCGACCTGGGTCTGGCCGCCGGTTCGCGGATCACCCAACTCGCCGTGGTGATGGATGTCCGGTCGCGCGGCTTCACCGGCGATCTGGACGCCGTTCGCAAGGACCTCGCCGTTCGCAACATCACACCGCGGGTGCTGTTCATGGAGGCATCCGACGAGATCCTGGTGCGTCGGTACGAGAGCAACCGGCGCAGTCATCCGTTGCAGGGCAACCAGACTCTGGCCGAAGGCATTGCCGCCGAGCGTGCGATGTTGGCGCCGGTGCGTGCATCGGCCGACCTGATCATCGACACCTCGGCGTTGGCGGTGCCAGCGCTGCGCGGCAGCATCGAGAACGCGTTCGGTGGGGAGACCGTCGCCCAGACCGCGGTCACGGTGGAGTCCTTCGGATTCAAATACGGACTGCCGATGGACGCCGACATGGTGATGGACGTCCGCTTCCTGCCCAACCCGCACTGGGTCGACGAGCTTCGGCCGCAGACCGGCCAGTCCCCGGCGGTGCGGGACTACGTCCTGGCCCAGCCCGGTGCGACGGAATTCCTGCAGACCTACCACCAGCTGTTGAAGCTGGTGGCCGCAGGCTATCTGCGCGAGGGGAAGCGCTATATGACGGTGGCGATCGGATGTACCGGGGGCAAGCACCGCAGCGTCGCGATCGCCGAGGCGTTGGCCGGACTGCTCACCGAGAACCGGCAACTGTCGGTCCGCGTTCTGCATCGTGATCTGGGGCGGGAATGACGCTCACCCCGGAAGAACCGTTGCGCATTGTCGCCATGGGCGGTGGGCACGGCCTGTATGCGACGTTGTCGGCGGCGCGCAGGCTGACCCCGCATGTGACCGCCGTGGTGACCGTCGCCGATGACGGTGGTTCATCGGGCCGGTTGCGATCGGAGATCGACATCGTCCCGCCGGGTGATTTGCGAATGGCGTTGGCCGCGTTGGCATCCGACAGCCCGCACGGCAGGTTGTGGGCCACCATCATCCAGCACCGCTTCGGTGGCAGCGGCGCACTGGCCGGACATCCGATCGGGAATCTGATACTCGCCGGACTCAACGAGGTACTGGCCGACCCGGTGGCCGCTCTCGACGAACTCGGCCGCATTCTGGGGGTCAAGGGCCGGGTGCTGCCGATGTGTCCGCTGGCCCTGCAGATCGAGGCCGACGTAGCCGGATTGGAGAGCGACCCGCGGATGAGCCGGGTGATCCGCGGCCAGGTTGCTGTGGCCACCACGCCGGGGAAGGTTCGGCGGGTCAGGCTGCTGCCCGGCGACCCCCCGGCCACCCGCCAGGCCGTCGACGCGGTGATGAACGCCGACCTGGTCGTGCTCGGACCCGGATCGTGGTTCACCAGCGTCATTCCGCACGTCCTGGTGCCAGGTCTGGCCGCCGCCCTCAAAGCGACGACCGCGCGGCGAGCCGTCGTGTTGAACCTGGCCGCCGAACCGGGCGAAACCGCTGGATTTTCGGCGGAACGTCACCTCCACGTACTGGCGCAGCACGCGCCGGGTTTCACCGTGCACGACATCATCGTCGACGCCGCCCGGGTGCCGTCCCAACGGGAACGTGACCAGTTGATCCGCACCGCAGCGATGTTGGAAGCAGCGGTTTCGTTTGCTGACGTGTCCCGACCTGGTACACCTTTACATGACCCGGCGAAGTTGGCCGCGGCGTTGGACGCTGTACGGTCGCGGGACACGGAGACCCCGACGACCGTCGTGCCGACGGTCGCGCCGCTGGCGCCGGCCCAGGATCCAGGTGGCCAACTCCGAGGCGGAGCGAGAGGTGACGAGCTGTGGCGATGACAGCTGAGGTGAAGGATGAGCTGAGTCGCCTCGTCATCAACTCGGTCAGCGCGCGACGGGCCGAGGTGGCCTCGCTGCTCCGGTTCGCCGGCGGTCTGCACATCGTGGCGGGGCGGGTTGTGGTCGAGGCCGAAGTCGATCTCGGCAGCATCGCCCGGCGCCTGCGCAAGGACATTCACGACCTCTACGGCTACAGCTCGGTGGTACATATGTTGTCCGCCACGGGGATCCGCAAAAGCACCCGCTATGTGGTGCGGGTAGCCAAGGACGGCGAGGCGCTGGCCCGTCAGACCGGCCTGTTGGACATGCGCGGCCGCCCGGTTCGCGGATTGCCGGCGCAGGTGGTCGGTGGCAGCATCGCCGACGCCGAAGCCGCCTGGCGGGGCGCTTTCCTGGCGCACGGCTCGCTCACCGAGCCGGGCCGCTCGTCGGCGCTGGAGGTCAGCTGCCCGGGACCGGAGGCGGCTCTGGCCCTGGTGGGCGCCGCCCGCCGGCTCGGGGTCAGCGCCAAGGCCCGCGAGGTACGTGGCATCGACCGGGTGGTGGTCCGCGACGGCGACGCCATCGGCACGCTGCTCACCCGGATGGGTGCCCAGGACACCCGGCTGGTGTGGGAGGAGCGGCGGATGCGCCGCGAGGTCCGGGCCACCGCCAACCGGCTGGCCAATTTCGACGACGCCAATCTTCGCCGTTCCGCCCGCGCGGCGGTGGCGGCGGCGGCCCGGGTGGAACGCGCGCTGGAGATCCTCGCCGACACGGTGCCCGATCACCTCGCCGCGGCCGGGAAGCTTCGGGTCGAGCACCGCCAGGCCTCGCTGGAGGAGTTGGGCCGGCTCGCCGATCCGCAGATGACCAAGGACGCTGTCGCCGGTCGGATCCGCCGGCTGTTGTCGATGGCCGACCGCAAGGCCAAACAGGACGGAATTCCCGACACCGAGTCGGCCGTCACCCCGGACCTACTCGAAGACGCCTAACTATCCGGGGCGGTGCTGGGCGATTGCTCGGGCGGCTCCGGAAGCGGCTGGGACGACATCGCCCAGCGGATGCCGCCGACCAGCACACGTCCGGCCATTCGGATCGCGGTGGCCTCGACCGGCGGCAGGTAGGGCAGCCGCAGCGGCAGCCGGGCCCAGGCCGGCAACATCGAGATCGACGTCGCCGCAACGACTCCGTAGGGTCCGCGCGCCAGCAGGGGCAGCGGGGGAGTGACCAGCAGGAATCGGGCGGCCTCCCGGGCCGCCTCGGTGCTGCGCAGTTCCGGGCGGAACGCCTCGATGCGCTCCTTGAGTTCGGCTTCGGTTCGCGGCGGATCCACCACCCCCAGTGCGCTGGCCACCCGGGCGGTGTCGGCCACGTAGCCGTCGCGGCCGGCTTGGTCCAGCGGGTTGGCGCCGTAGAGCCGATGCGCCAGCAGGAAGCTGTCGATCTCGGCGATGTGCACCCACTCCAGCAGGTGCGGATCGCCGGCGCGGTAGGGACGTCCGTCCGGAGCGATTCCATGCACGCGGCGATGGATGCCGCGAACCTTGTCCACCGCGCGCTGGGCATCGTGGGCCGTGCCGAACGTGGTGACGGCAAGAAACGTGCTGGTGCGCTGCAGCCGCCCCCACGGATCCCCGCGGTAGTCGGAATGCTCGGCCACCCCGGCCATCGCCAACGGGTGCAGCGACTGCAGCAGCAGAGCGCGCAGGCCGCCGACGAACATCGACGCATCGGCGTGCACTTCGCGGATCGGCCGGTCGGGCGCGAACCAACGGGGGCCGGGCGCGGAGTGGATCCGCTCCCGTCGTTTGGGGCCCTCCGGGCCGGCCACCATTGCGAACAGGCCCTGGCCGAGGCGCTCCCGGACTTTGCTCACGTCCAAGTCCAGCGGCAGCGACAGTGATCGGGTCAAGCTCATAACCCGACGGTACGCGCAGTGTCGGTGAACCTCGCCGGGTTCCGACCCGCCCCGCTCATGTCACTACTAGGCTGACCGGTGGCAGTGCAGGTCATCAGACACACGCGAGGAGAACGACGTGACCATCCGGGTTGGCGTTAATGGTTTCGGCCGCATCGGACGCAATTTCTACCGAGCGCTGGCAACCCAGCAGGCCGAGGGCAAGGCCAAAGACATCGAGATCGTGGCGGTCAATGACCTCACCGACCCCGCCGCCCTGGCCCACCTGCTGAAGTTTGACTCCATCCTGGGCAGGTTCCCGGAGGACGTCCGCGCCGACGGCGACACCATCCACATCGGCAAGCACAAGGTCAAGGCGTTTGCGGTCAAGGATGGCCCGGCCGCGCTGCCGTGGGGCGAGGTCGGCGTGGATGTGGTGGTCGAATCCACCGGTCACTTCAATGACGTCAAGGCGCACGGCCACCTCGAGTCCGGTGTCAAGAAGGTGATCATCTCCGCGCCGGCCTCCGACGAGGACATCACCATCGTGATGGGCGTCAACGACGACAAGTACGACGGCAGCCAGAAGGTCATCTCCAACGCTTCGTGCACCACGAACTGCCTTGGGCCCCTTGCGAAGGTGGTCAACGACGAGTTCGGCATCATCCGCGGCCTGATGACCACAATCCATGCCTACACCGGTGACCAGAACCTCCAGGACGGCCCGCACAAGGACCTGCGCCGGGCCCGCGCGGCTGCGGTGAACATCGTTCCGACCTCTACCGGCGCGGCGAAGGCGATCGGGCTGGTGCTGCCGGAGTTGAAGGGCAAACTCGACGGCTACGCGCTGCGGGTGCCGATCCCCACTGGTTCGGTCACCGATCTGACCGTGGAGCTGAGCAAGTCGGCGAGTGTGCAGGAGATCAACGCAGCGCTCAAGGCCGCCGCCGAGGGTCCGATGAAGGGCATCCTGAAGTACTACGACGCCCCGATCGTCTCCAGCGACATCGTCACCGACCCGCACAGCTCGATCTTCGACGCCGGACTGACCAAGGTGATCGACAATCAGGCCAAGGTGGTGTCCTGGTACGACAACGAGTGGGGCTACTCCAACCGGCTGGTCGACCTGGTGGCACTGGTCGGCAAGTCGCTGTAGTTCATGGCGGTCAAGAATCTCGCCGATCTGCTCGCCGAGGGCGTGCAAGGTCGTGGCGTGTTGGTGCGCTGCGACCTCAACGTCCCACTCGACGACAACGGCAATGTCACCGACACCGGCCGCATCGACGCCTCGGTCCCGACCCTCAAGGCGCTCTCCGATGCCGGCGCGAAGGTCATCGTCGTCGCGCACCTGGGCCGGCCGAAAGGCGGACCCGAACCGAAGTTCTCGCTGGCTCCGGTGGCCACAGTGCTCGGCGAGAAGCTGGGCCGGCACGTGCAACTGGCCGGGGAT
Source organism: Mycobacterium sp. (assembly GCA_036782595.1). Lineage (GTDB taxonomy): Bacteria > Actinomycetota > Actinomycetes > Mycobacteriales > Mycobacteriaceae > Mycobacterium. The sequence goes on from DAIPYT010000010.1 coordinate 17,792, forward strand.
GTGGTGGGCACCGACGCCCTGGCCCGGGCGGAGGGTCTTACCGACGGCGACGTCCTGCTGCTGGAGAACATCCGCTTCGATCCGCGGGAGACCAGCAAGGACGATGTGGAGCGGGCTGCCCTGGCCGCGGGCCTTGCCGAACTGGTCAGTGGTCCCGACGGTTCCGGAGGCGCTTTCGTCTCCGACGGATTCGGTGTGGTGCATCGCAAGCAGGCCTCGGTTTATGACGTGGCCAAGCTGCTGCCGCGCTACGCGGGCACCCTAGTGGCCGCCGAGGTCAAGGTACTGGAGCAGCTCGCCAAAGCCGGGCAGAGGCCGTACGCGGTGGTGCTGGGCGGGTCGAAGGTCTCCGACAAGCTCGCCGTGATCGAGAACCTCGCCGGGAAGGCCGACAGCCTGATCATCGGTGGTGGGATGTGCTACACATTCCTTGCCGCACAGGGCATCCCGGTCGGCAAGTCGCTTCTTCAGGAAGAAATGATCGACACCTGCCGGCGACTCCTGGAAGAGTACGGCGACGTGATCCACCTGCCGGTCGACGTCGTGATCGCCTCCGAGTTCAAAGCCGATTCACCGCCGGAAACCGTTGCGGTGAAGGATATTCCGGCCGACAAGATGGGCCTGGACATCGGCCCCGAGTCGGTTGCCCGTTTCACGGCACTGTTGTCCAATGCCCGCACCATCTTCTGGAACGGGCCGATGGGCGTCTTCGAATTCCCCGCTTTCGCCGCCGGCACCAAGGGAGTGGCCGAGGCGATCATCGCGGCTACCGGCAAGGGCGCCTTCAGCGTGGTGGGCGGCGGCGACTCCGCGGCCGCGGTGCGCCAGCTCGACCTCGCCGAGAACGGCTTCTCACATATCTCCACCGGCGGCGGTGCGTCGCTGGAATACCTCGAGGGCAAGACGCTGCCCGGTATCGAAATCCTCAGTTAGGAAGCTGCAAATGACTCGCTTCGCCCGAGAGGCTCATCGCCATGTCCCGTAAACCGCTGATCGCGGGCAACTGGAAGATGAACCTCAACCACTACGAGGCCATCGCCCTGGTCCAGAAGATCGCCTTCGCGTTGCCGGAGAAGTACTTCGACAAGGTCGACGTCACCGTCATCCCGCCGTTCACCGATCTGCGCAGCGTCCAGACACTGGTCGACGGTGACAAACTGCGGCTCACCTACGGTGCCCAGGACCTCTCGCCGCACGACTCCGGCGCCTACACCGGCGATATCAGTGGCGCCTTCCTGGCCAAGCTGGGATGCACCTACGCCGTCGTGGGCCACTCCGAGCGGCGCACCTATCACAATGAGGACGACGCCACCGTCGCCGCCAAGGCGGCCGCCGCGTTCCGGCACGGGCTCATCCCGATCGTCTGCATCGGTGAGCACCTCGATGTTCGTGAGGCCGGCGAACATGTGGCTTTCAATCTCACTCAGTTGGAGGGCTCGTTGGCCGGCCTCAGTCCGGAACAATTGGCCCAGGTGGTGATCGCCTACGAGCCGGTCTGGGCCATCGGTACCGGCCGGGTGGCCAGCGCCGCCGACGCACAAGAGGTATGCGGCGCCATCCGGGGGAAGTTGGCCGAGATGACGTCCGCCCAGTTCGCTGAGGGAATCCGGGTCCTCTACGGCGGCTCGATGAACGCCAAGAACGTCGGAGAACTCATCGCGCAGCAGGATGTCGACGGCGGATTGGTCGGCGGTGCGTCCCTGGACGGAGAGCAGTTCGCGACCCTCTCAGCGATCGCCGCAGGTGGGCCGCTGCCCTGACCAGGATCTGGGACCCGGTAGGCTAACCCCCATGAAGCTCGCCCTGGACATCGTGCTGATCGTCACCAGCATCCTTGTGGTGCTGCTGGTCCTGCTGCACCGGGCAAAGGGAGGCGGCCTGTCCACCCTGTTCGGCGGCGGTGTCCAGTCCAGCCTGTCCGGGTCGACCGTGGTGGAGAAGAACCTGGACCGGTTGACGCTCTTCGTCACCGGAATCTGGTTGACCTCGATCATCGGCATCGCCCTGTTGATCAAGTACTCCTAACCAGTCGCGGCCGCAGGTCGGGCACGGATGGTGATCCTGCCCGATACTTGATCCCATGACTGACACCTCGCTGGAGCCCATCGGCGCGGTCTACCGCACCAAGGTGGGTCGCGAGGCCACCGAACCGATGCGCGAGGACATCCGGTTGCTCGGCGCCATGCTCGGGGACACCGTCCGTGAGCAGAACGGCGCGGAGGTGTTCGACCTCGTCGAACGTGCCCGGGTGGAGTCTTTCCGGGTGCGGCGCTCGGAGATCGACCGGGCGCAACTCGCCACCATGTTCACCGGTATCGACATCCATCGGGCCATCCCGGTCATCCGGGCGTTCAGTCATTTCGCACTGTTGGCCAATGTCGCCGAGGACATCCATCGGGAGCGCCGCCGCGAGGTTCACGTTGCCGCCGGCGAGGCGCCCCCGGAGAGCACGCTGGCGGCGACCTATCGCAAGCTCGACGCGGCGGGCTTGTCCGCCGACGAGGTCGCCGATGCGCTGCGCGGCGCACTGGTGTCGCCGGTCATCACCGCACATCCCACCGAGACCCGGCGCCGGACCATCTTCGACACCCAGAACCACATCACCCGGCTGATGCGGATGCGGATGCACGGCCGCGTCGAAACCGAGGACGGCCGCCAGATCGAGCAGGAGTTGCGCCGGCAGATCCTCACCCTGTGGCAGACCGCGCTGATCCGGCTGTCCCGGCTTAAGGTCGCCGACGAGATCGAATCAGGCCTGCGCTACTACCCGGCCTCATTCTTCGAGGTGGTCCCGAAAGTCAACGCAGCGGTACGCGAGTCGTTGCGCAGCCGCTGGCCGGACGCCGCGCTGCTGAAACGCCCGATCCTGCGTCCGGGGTCGTGGATCGGCGGCGACCGCGACGGCAACCCGAATGTCACCGCCGACGTGGTGAGGTTGGCCACCGGCAGCGCCGCCAGCACCGCGCTGTCCTTCTACTTCGACGAATTGGCACTGCTGGAGCAGGAGTTGTCGATGTCGGCCCGGCTGGTCGGTGTCGATGACGAGCTTTCGGCGTTGGCGTCGGCATGCACCGTCGAGGCGCGCTCGGACGAACCCTACCGGCGGGCGGTCCGGGTGGTCCGGGCCCGGCTGACCGCCACGGCCGCCGATGTCCTGGACCGGATGCCCGAGCATGTCCTCGACGACGGGCAGCCGGCCTACCGCTCGGCGGCGCAGATGCAGGCCGACCTGACGGTGATCGACACCTCGCTGCGACACCACGGCAGCGCGGTGCTCGCCGACGATCGACTGGCCCGGCTGCGGGACGCCCTGGACGCCTTCGGTTTTCACCTGTGCGGTCTGGATATGCGGCAGAATTCCGAGACCCACGAGCAGGTGGTCGCCGAACTGCTGGCCTGGGCCGGTGTGCACCCCGACTACGCATCCCTGCCCGAATCGCAACGGGTCGAGGTCCTGGTGGCCGAACTGTCCACCCGCCGGCCGCTGGTGCGTGAGGACGCCGAACTGTCCGAACTGGCCCGCAAGGAACTGGACATCATCGCCGCGGCCGCCGAGGCGGTGCGGACGTTGGGCGCTGAGGCGGTGCCGACCTACATCATCTCGATGTGCCAATCGGTGTCGGACATGCTCGAAGCCGCGTTGCTCCTCAAAGAAGCCGGCTTGCTTGATCTTTCGGGTGCGCTGACCGGTCAGGAGATCGGCCAGGATATCTACGCCCCGGTGGGTGTCGTGCCGCTGTTCGAGACGATCGACGACCTGCAGCGTGGCGCCGGCATCCTCAAGGCGGCTCTCGATGTCCCGATCTACCGCGCCATGGTGGCCGGCCGCGGCGCCAGCCAGGAAATCATGCTGGGCTATTCCGACTCCAACAAGGACGGCGGATATCTGGCCGCGAACTGGGCGCTCTACCGTGCCGAACTGGACCTGGTGGAGGCCGCTGCAACCACCGGAATCCGGCTGCGGCTCTTCCACGGCCGTGGTGGGACGATCGGGCGCGGCGGCGGACCGAGCTACGATGCGATCCTGGCCCAGCCGCCCGGCGCGGTCAACGGGTCGCTGCGGCTGACCGAGCAGGGTGAGGTGATCGCCGCCAAGTACGCCGAGCCGCGCATCGCGCACCGCAACCTGGAAAGCCTGATCGCCGCAACACTGGAGTCCACCCTGCTCGACGTGGAAGGTCTCGGCGACGCCGCCGAGCCCGCCTATCGGGTGCTCGATGAGCTGGCTGCCCGCGCCCAGCGCGCTTACGCCGAATTGGTCCACCACACAACGGGATTCGTGGAGTATTTCGAACAGTCCACCCCGGTCAGCGAGATCGGCTCGCTCAATATCGGCAGCCGTCCCACCAGCCGTAAGGCCACCACGTCGATCTCCGATCTCCGGGCCATCCCGTGGGTGCTGGCGTGGAGTCAGTCCAGGGTGATGCTGCCCGGCTGGTACGGCACCGGCACCGCCCTGAAGGACTGGATCGACGATGGTGACCGTGAGCAACGGGTTGCCGTGTTGCGGGACCTCTACCGCAGGTGGCCGTTCTTCCAGACGGTGTTGTCCAATATGGCGCAGGTGCTGGCCAAATCCGATATGGGTCTGGCGGCCCGCTACGCGGAACTGGTCGACGACGCCGAGCTGCGTGAGCGGGTTTTCGGCAAGATCCGGGCAGAGCACCAACTCACCATCGAGATGCACGGGCTGGTCACCGGTCAGGACGACCTGTTGGCCGACAACCCGGCGCTGGCGCGCTCGGTGTTCAACCGTTTTCCCTATCTGGAACCGTTGAACCATCTGCAGGTGGAACTGCTGCGCCGATACCGCGGTGGCGAGGATGACGAACTGCTCCGGCGCGGAATCCTGCTGACGATGAGCGGCCTCGCGTCGGCCCTACGAAACAGCGGTTAGCGCCTGGGCGTCACTTACGTCGGATGACGTTGATGACCCCGCGCACCGCGGCCTCGGTCGCCGCGACCGGCGACATCGCCGATTCGGCGACGTCGACCATGCGTTCAACCCGGTTGACGATCCCCTCCAGCTGCCCCAGTGTGTCGTTGAGCCGGCTGAGGGTCTGGTCGAAGTAGGCCAGCGAGCCCTCCAGCCCGCGCACCGCCGTATTGAGACCCGCCAGGCTCTGCTCGAGGTCGTCGAGGACGTGGTCGACCTGATCGACCGTCTCGTCGGCGTTCAGTGCCGCCTGCGCCAGTGTTCGGATCCGATCGACTGGGCTGCGGGGGCGCGTCTTCTCGTCCATGGCAGTCAGTCTGACAGTTTGCCTGCCGCCGCGGAGTCAAGAAGCCAAATCGTCCTCTCGCTGCCTCGAGCGCCGGCCGCCGGCCAGTCGTCGGGGTCGGCGCCTGCCACCGCGGCCGCCACCGCGTCGGCCTTGGCGTCCCCGGAAACCACCAGCCAGACCTGACGGGCTCGGCGCACCGCGGGCAGGGTCAGGGTGATCCGTTGCGGTGGAGGTTTGGGGGAGTCGGTGACGGCGACCACCATCCGGTCGACCTCGCGTACCGCGGCGGTGTGCGGGAACAGCGAATTGATATGGCCCTCGCCGCCCATGCCGAGCAGATGAACGTCGAAATCCGGTGTCGCCTGCCCCCTTTCGGCATCGGTCCAGGCGGCGATCTCGGCCAACGTCGCCTCGTAGGCGCTGGCCGCGGCGTCGATGTCGTCGCCGAACTCACCGTCGCTCGGCGGCATGGCATGAATGTTGGCGGCGGGGATGTCGACCTGGTCCAGCAGGGCCTCGCGAGCTTGTTTCTCGTTGCGCTCATCATCGTCGTGCGGGACGAAGCGGTCATCACCCCAGAACAGATGCACCCGACTCCACTCGACCGGGTGGTTGCCGAGGACCTTGAGCAGTCCGATCCCGGTACCACCTCCGGTCAGCACCACCAGGGCGCGTCCGCGGATTTCGATGGCCGCTGCGATGGCCTGCGCCAGACGGTCGCCGGCGGCCTGCACCAGCGAGCCGGTATCGGGGTAGGTGTCGACGGTGACGGTTGTCTCAGCCACTCGCGTAGTGCACCTTGTCCAGACCGAGCAGCGCTTCGTGGTAGACCTCGTCGGCGTCCAGTCGGCGCATGTCCTCGGCAAGGCACTCGCGGGTTTCCCGCCGCGCTAGCGGTAGTTGTGCGTCCGGCCTGCCGGTCCGGCTCAATGTCGCGGTGGATCCACCCTGCGGGCGGCTCAGCCGCACCGTCTGGCTGGGCTGCTCGAGTTCGACCATCAGCGGACCGACCTCGCGGCGTACCGTGCCGTCGATGCGGCTGGCCAGCCAGCCGGCCAGGATGTCGAGGGCGGGTTCGGTGGCCAGTCCGGAGACCACGGCACCGGTGATGGGCTCGTACGGAGGTTGATCCAGTGCCGAGGCCAGCAGTGCCCGCCAATAGGTGATCCGGCTCCAGGCCAGGTCGGTGTCGCCTTGGGTGTACCCCTTGATCCGGCTGCGCAGCGATGCCAGCGGGTCCTCGGTGCGGGTGGAGTCGGTGATCCGGCGAATGGCCAAGCGGCCCAGCGGATCCTGTGCCGGCACATCCGGTGCCGCGCCCGGCCACCAGGCCACCACCGGGGTGTCGGGCAGCAGAAACGGCAGCACGACGCTGCTGGCGTGGTCGGCCAGCGGTCCGGTGGTCTTGAGCACGACGACTTCGCCGGCACCGGCGTCGCCGCCCACCCGTAGTTGCCCGTCGAGTCGCGCCTCGCTGGCCAGGCGGTCCATCGGAACGACGACGATGATGCGGCAGGGGTGCTCGCGGCTGGCGGAGACGGCGGCATCGACGGAGTATTCGAGGATCTCCTCGCAGTCCAGTGCGACGACCAGAGTCAGCACCCGACCCAGGGTGATCGCGCCGCCTTCCTCACGCAGTGAGGTGATGCGCTTGTTGATCGCATTGGTGGTGGTGTCGGGAAGATCGACGATCACGCTCTACCCCTGTTCCGTTCTTCACTGACGCTCATCACGGGCGCCTCCATTCTCGGCCGGAGCGCTGCAGCATCTCGAATGCGGAGTCCGGCCCCCAGGAACCGGACGGATAGGGGTCCGGTTGTCCGTGCGCCGCCCAGTACTCCAGCGCGGGATCGAGGATCTTCCAGGACAATTCGACTTCGGCGTTGCTCGGGAACAACGATGGTTCGCCGAGCAGAACGTCGAGGATCAGCCGTTCGTAGGCCTCGGGGGAGTCCTCGGCGAACGCCGAACCGTAGGAGAAGTCCATGTTCACATCGCGGACCTCCATGGTGCTACCCGGCACCTTGGACCCGAACCGCAGTGTGATGCCCTCATCGGGCTGGACCCGGATCACCAGGGCGTTCTGGCCGAGTTCCTCGGTCATCGTCGCGTCGAAGGGCAGGTGCGGCGCCCGCTTGAATTGCAGTGCGATCTCAGTCACCCTGCGGCCCAGACGTTTTCCGGTGCGTAGATAGAACGGCACACCGGCCCAGCGGCGGGGG
>DAIPYT010000010.1:25248-39964 GCA_036782595.1 Mycobacterium sp.
GGGTGTCGACGTCAAGGGTGATGGCCGCGAAGGTCTCGGTGGTCGAGGTCTTGGAGAAGCCGTCCTCGTCGAGAAGTCCAACCACCTTCTCGCCACCCTGCCAGCCACCCGCGTACTGCCCGCGTGAGGTCGTCAGATCCAGCGGCTGGGCCAGCCGGGTGGCGGCCAAGACCTTGATCTTCTCGGCGCGCACCTCGTCGGGGTGGAAGCTGACCGGCTCTTCCAGCGCGGTGAGCGCCAGCAATTGCAGTAGGTGGTTCTGGATGACGTCGCGCGCGGCGCCGATACCGTCGTAGTAACCGGCCCGGCCGCCCAGGCCGATGTCCTCGGCCATGGTGATCTGCACGCTGTCCACGTAGTGGCTGTTCCAGATGGGCTCGAACAATTCGTTGGCGAACCGCAACGCCAGGATGTTCTGCACCGTCTCCTTGCCGAGGTAGTGGTCGATCCGGAACACCGACTTCTCCGGGAAGACGCTGTTGACCACCGTGTTCAGTTCGATGGCGCTGGCCAGGTCGTGGCCGAACGGCTTCTCGATGACCACCCGACTCCACCGGCCGTCGACGGGGTTGGCCAGTCCGGAGTTCTTCAGTTGCTCGGTCACCACCGGGAAGGCGTTCGGCGGAATCGACAGATAGAAGGCGTGGTTACCGCCGGTTCCGCGTTCGACGTCGAGCTTGTCCAGCGCCTCGGCCAGTTGGTTGAAGGACGCCGGGTCGTCGAAAGTGCCCTGGACGAAGCGGATTCCCTCGGCCAGCCGATCCCAGACCTCCTGACGGAACGGGGTGCGGGCGTGCTGCTTCACCGCGTCGTAGACGACCTTGGCGAAATCCTCGTGCGCCCAGTCCCGGCGGGCGAAACCCACCAACGCGAACGACGGCGGAAGCAGGCCCCGGTTGGCCAGGTCGTAGATGGCCGGCATCAACTTCTTGCGGGACAGGTCTCCGGTGACGCCGAAGATGACCACACTGCACGGCCCGGCGATCCGCGGCATCCGCTTGTCGCGCTTGTCGCGCAACGGGTTCTGCCATCCAGGGGGACCCGGCGCCGGGATGGTGTGCGTGTCGAGGCTCATCGGTGTCGGCTGCTTCTACTGCTACTTCTTGGTGTCCAACTGTGCCTGGGTGGCCTCGAGCAACTCATCCCATGCCTTCTCGAACTTGTCGACGCCGTCCTCCTCGAGATGCCGGAACACGTCGTCGAGATCGACGCCCACGGCTTCGAGTTTGTCGAAAACCGCCTGGGAGTCGAACGCGGTCCCCTCGATGGTGTTGCCGAGGACGCGGCCATGATCGGCCACCGCCTCCAGCGTCTTCTCCGGCATGGTGTTCACCGTGTCCGGTGCGACCAGTTCAGTCACGTACAGGGTGTCGGAGTACTCCGGGTTCTTCACCCCGGTCGATGCCCACAGCGGGCGTTGCACCCAGGCGCCGCTTTGGGCCAGGGCGGTCCAGCGTCCGCCCGAACCGAAGACCTCTTCGTAGGCGGCGTAGGCCAGCCGGGCGTTGGCAACGCCGGCCAGGCCGCGGAGTTCCAGCGCCTCCTGCGTGCCGATCTTCTCCAGTCGGGCGTCGATCTCGGTATCCACCCGGGAGACGAAGAACGAGGCCACCGAGTAGATGTTGTTGAGGTCGTGCCCTGCTGACCGCGCGGCCTCCAGGCCGGCCAGGTAGGCGTCCATGACCGCGCGGTGCCGATCGACGGAGAAGATCAGGGTGACGTTGACAGAGATGCCCTCTGCGATGACCGCGGTGATGGCAGGCAGGCCGGCCATGGTGGCCGGAATCTTGATCAGCAGGTTGGGCCGGTCGACGATCTTCCACAATTCGATGGCCTGCAGGATGGTCTTGTCGGTGTCATGGGCCAGCCGCGGGTCGACTTCAATCGACACGCGCCCATCGACTCCGTTGGACGCGTTCCATTGCGGCCTCAGGACGTCGCAGGCCTCGCGGACGTCATCGGTGGTCGCGGTGCGGATGACCGCGTCGACGTCGGCGCCCCGCTCGGCCAATTCGGCGACTTGGGCGTCGTAGGCGGTACCTTTCGACAGCGCCGCCTGGAAGATCGACGGGTTGGTGGTGACACCGACGATGCTGCGGGTGTCGATGAGTTCCTGCAGATTCCCCGACCGCAACCGGTCCCGGGACAGGTCGTCGAGCCAGACGGAGACGCCCGCCGCGGACAGCTCCGCGAGATTCTTGTTCTGAGCCATGGTGCTTCCTTTTCGGGATGGGATTGGCGGGGGGTGGGTTAGTTGTCGAAAGCGCGCTCTGCGGCGGCAACGACCGCCTCGGCGGTGAAACCGAACTCGCGGAACAAGGTTTTGTCATCGGCGGACTCGCCGTAGTGCTCGATCGAGATGATCTCTCCGGTATCGCCGACGTAGCGGTACCAACTCTGGGCGATACCAGCCTCGACGGCGACGCGGGCCGACACGTCCGGCGGCAGCACATGGTCGCGGTACTCCTGCGGCTGGGCCTCGAACCACTCGACACAGGGCATCGAGACGACGCAGGCCTTGATGTCCTTGTCGGCCAACATCTTTGCCGCCTCGACGGCCAGTTGAACCTCGGATCCGGTGGCGATGATGATCACATCGGCGTCGCCGGGGTTCGCGCCTCCCAGCACGTAGCCGCCGCGGGCGACCCCCTCGCTGCTGGTGCCCTCGAGCACCGGCACTCCCTGGCGGGTCAGGATCAGACCGGTCGGGCCGTTGCCGCCGGTGCGCTCCAGGATGGCCCGCCACGCATAGGCCGTCTCGTTGGGGTCGCCAGGACGGACCACCGAAAGGCGGGGGATGGCACGCAGTGCGGCGAGGTGCTCGATCGGCTGGTGGGTGGGGCCGTCCTCGCCGAGTCCGATGGAGTCGTGGGTCCAGACGTAGACGGGGTCGATGTTCATCAGCGCGGCCAGCCGGACGGCGCCGCGCATGTAATCGGCGAACTGCAGGAACGTACCGCCGTAGGCGCGGGTCGGGCCATGCAGCACGATCCCGGACAGGATCGCGCCCATCGCGTGCTCGCGGATGCCGAAGTGCAGGGTGCGGCCGTACCAGTCGGCGGTCCAGTCTTCGGTGGAGATCGATGGCGGGCCGAAGGACTTGGCGCCCTTCATGGTGGTGTTGTTGCTGCCGGCGAGGTCGGCTGAACCGCCCCACAGCTCGGGCAGCACGGGTCCGATCGCCGAGAGGACGTCGCCGGAGGCGGCCCGGGTGGCCACCGCCTTGGAACCCGGCTCCCAGTGCGGCAGAGCGGATTCCCAGCCGTCGGGCAGCTTTCCGGCCAGCAGTCGATCCAGCAGCGCCTTGCGCTCCGGTTCGCGAGCAGCCCAGGCGTCGAAGTCGTTCTGCCATGCCTCGTGTACCGCTCGGCCGCGGTCGACCAGCTTGCGGGTGTGGCCGATCACCTCATCGGTCACCTCGAAGCTCTTGTCCGGGTCGAAGCCGAGAACCTTCTTGGTGGCGGCCACCTCGTCGGCTCCCAGCGCCGAGCCGTGCACGCCGCCGGTGTTCATCTTGGTGGGGGCCGGATAGCCGATGATGGTCCGCAGCGCGATGAACGAGGGCTTATCGGTGACTTTTTTCGCGGCCTCCACCGCCTTTTCCAGGCCGGTGACATTCTCGCCGCCCTCGACGACCTGCACGTGCCAGCCGTAGGCCGCGTAGCGGGCCGGGGTGTCCTCGGTGAACGCGATCTTGGTGTTGTGCTCGATGGAGATCTCGTTGTCGTCCCAGATCACGATGAGGTTGCCCAGTTGCTGGGTGCCCGCCAGCGAGCACGCCTCGCTGGTCACGCCTTCCTGCATGTCGCCGTCGGAGGCGATGACGTAGATGAAGTGGTCGAACGGGCTGGTGCCCGCCGGGGCATCGGGGTCGAACAGGCCGCGCTCGTAGCGCGACGCCATCGCCATCCCGACCGCCGACGCCAGGCCCTGACCCAACGGTCCGGTGGTGATCTCCACGCCCTTGGTGTGGCCGTACTCGGGATGGCCCGGGGTCTTGGAACCCCACGTCCGCAGCGACTCGATATCGGAGAGTTCCAGACCGAACCCGCCGAGATACAGCTGGATGTACAGCGTCAGGCTGGAGTGCCCGCAGGACAGCACGAAGCGGTCCCGGCCCAACCATGCGGTATCGCTGGGGTCGTGCCGCATCACCCGCTGGAACAGCGTGTAGGCCACCGGCGCCAGGCTCATCGCCGTACCGGGGTGTCCGTTGCCGACCTTCTGCACCGCGTCGGCTGCCAGCACCCGGGCTGTGTCGACCGCGCGGGAGTCCACATCGGTCCAGTCTGCGGGGTGGTGCGGCGCAGTCAGGGCGGAAATCTGCTCGAGGGTGGTCACGAAAAGCGCTCCTGGAAGGTCGAATCAGCGGGCAACCCGATACTGCTGCACACCCTAACGGGGGGAATCGGCCCTGCAGTACCGAATCGGCAGCGTCGGGGTCTACCATCCTGTGTAGTAGAAGGGCACCAGGGAAGACGCCGTGCGGCCGGTGGCCGTCCGTGAAGGATGGGCGGCCGGTTGCCGTCCGTGAAGGAGTTGACTGCGTGAGGATGCGCGAAACCCCCGTCGTCGGGGAGTCCGGGCGGGCGGCGCCGAGCAGGTTCCGCACCTCCGCACTGGGCTATCTCGCGCTGATGAAGCCCCGTGTCATCGAACTCCTGCTGGTCACCACGATTCCGGCGATGCTGCTGGCCGACCGCGGCCACGCCGACCTGGTCCTGATCCTCAACACGCTGTTCGGCGGTCTGCTGGCGGCCGGCGGGGCCAACGCGCTCAACTGCGTGGCGGACGCCGATATCGACAAGGTCATGAAGCGCACCGAGCGCAGGCCGCTGGCTCGCGCGGTGGTGCCGCGCAGCCACGCCTTCGTGTTCGGGATGGCGCTGTCTATCGGGTCGTTCTTCTGGTTGTGGTGGACCACCAACATGCTCTCGGCGCATCTGGCCGCGGCCACCATCGCGTTCTACGTGCTGGTCTACACCCTGCTGCTCAAGCGCCGCACCTCCCAGAACGTGGTGTGGGGCGGTGCAGCCGGCTGCATGCCGGTGATGATCGGCTGGTCGGCGGTCACCGGCACGATCGGCTGGCAGGCGCTGGCGATGTTCGCGATCATCTTCTTCTGGACACCGCCGCACACCTGGGCGCTGGCCATGAAATACAAAGAGGATTACGCCGCCGCCGGCGTGCCGATGCTGCCCGTGGTGGCCACCGAGCGCGTGGTCACCCGCCAGATCGTGATCTACACCTGGCTGACCGTCGCGGCCACGCTCGCCCTGATCCCGGCCGCGGGCTGGCTGTATGCGGCCGTCGCGGTGCTGGCGGGAGCCTGGTTCCTCACCCTGGCACATCGTCTGCACGCCGGGGTGCTGCGCGGGGAGGCGGTCAAGCCGCTGCGGCTTTTCCTGCACTCCAACAACTACCTCGCCGCCATCTTCTGCGCGCTCGCGGTGGACTCGGTGATCCCGCTTCCGGTGCTGTTCGGCTAGAACATCTTCGGGACGCCGTAGTAGGCAACGATGTCCTCGGTATGCGGTGTCGAACTGGTGAGCACAGCGTAGGAGCGCAGCGAGGACGTGCCGACACACCCGTCGACGCCGATGTGGATGTCCTTGGCGATGACCCGCGTCGTGGCACCTTCGAATTCCTTCTCCATCACCACCGCGTTGACGACGGTTCCCGGGCGCATCCGGACATCGATCACGCCGGAGATGGGAAGGGCCACCGAGGTGAAGTTGATGGTGCCGCCCACCGTGCCGCCGAGGCGGATCTGGTTCATCTCGATGCCGCAACCGATCTGATAGCCCACCTCCAGGGTCCCCCCGCTCTCCGGCCCGGTGATCGTTCCGGTGAATGTCGCTCCCACCAGCCAGTCGCGTGAACTGAGTGCCGTTGTCAGCGGGGGAACCGGGAGCTGCATCTCGTCAACGGCCGCCACGGTCAGCGTCCGGCCGTCCTCGGTCGTGGCGATGCCCGGCGCGCTGGAGGCGACGACACCGTTGTCCGGCGGCGGGGCGGGGTCCGGGACGGCCGGGTCCGCCGAGGCCGGTGTGGGGAGTCCGAGGGCGATCAGCACAAGGCAACCCATGGTCGCGATCGCACGCATCAGACTGCCCGGGTCACACCGAGGTAGGTCACCACGTCGGCGTTGTCGCCGGACGACCCGGTGAACGTCGCGAAGGACCGGATGAACGACTGGCCGCCGCAGCCGTCGACCTTGATTCGCATGCCGGTGATGGACACCCTCGCCCAGTCGCCCTCGAACTCCTTCTTCGTCACCGACACCGTGCTGACCCGACCCGGTTCGAGGACCACCCGCAGTTGCTCGGCGGCGTTGGCGCCCAGGAAGAACGGAAACACCCCCTCGCCGTCGAGGATCGGAATGCCGATGCCGGGCGTGATGCCGGCCGAGGAGATCGAATGGAGATCCTGCTGGGTAATGCCACAGCCGATCTGGTAGCCCGCCTCCAGCACCCCGCCCTGCATTCCGGAGTGCCCGGGGCCTGTCGCCCTCCCGGAGAAGACGCCGCTAACCACGTACTCGCGTGACCAAGGGGTGTTCGTCAGTGCGGTGACCGGGTCCAGCGACTCCTTGGACCCCGACACGGTGAGCACCATGCCCTCCGGGGTGGTGAGGACGCCTGGGTTGCCGGAGGGCACCGGTCCACCGATCACGCCCGGACTCGCGTCGGCGGCCGGCACCACGGTCGGACCGGCAGGGTCTGCGGCCGGGTCTGCGTGGACGTTGGGGGCGGTCGTCGCGACGGCTACCAGGCAGGCGCCGATAACCAGCACTTTTCGACACAGCCCCCGGACGCTCACGAAAACGGACCCTAGCAGCAGGGTGGTCTACCGGCTGTCGCTCAGGGCAGCAGCACGACGGATCCGGTGGTACGCCGGCCCTGTAGGTCCTCATGCGCCCGCCGTGCCTCGGCGAGCGGGTAATGCCCGCCGACCGTGACCACAACCGAGCCGTCGGCGATCGCGTCCATCAATTCGCCCGCGCGCCAGGCGAACTCATCGGGAGTCCGGATGAAATGCGCCAGGTTGGGGCGGGTGAGGTAGACCGACCCCGCGGCGTTGAGCCGTTGCGGGTCGACCGGCGGTACGGGGCCACTGGAGGCGCCGAACAGGGCGAGGGTACCTCTGACGGCCAGGCTGGCCAGGCTTGCGTCGAAGGTCGACTTGCCGACCCCGTCATAGACCGCGGCCACCCCGCGGCCGTCGGTCAGCGAGCGCACCTGTTCGGCGAACTCGCCGGCCTCTTCGGGGGAGTCGGGGGGGTAGTCGAGCACCTCCACCGCGCCCGCCTGCCGTGACAGCTCGGCCTTCTCCGCGGTAGAGGCAGTGGTGATGACCCGCGCGCCGAGGCTGGTGGCCCACTGGGTGAGGATCAGGCCGACCCCGCCGGCGCCGGCGTGCACCAGCAGCCAGTCCCGTGGCTGCACCTGGTACACCGACTTGATCAGGTAGTGCGCGGTCATCCCTTTCAGAAGGGCTGAGGCGATCGCATCGGACTGCACGGAGTCGGGTACGTAGGCCACGAAATCGGCTGGTGCAGTGCAGTATTCGGCGTACGCACCGGCCGCGTTCGCGGTCACTACCCGGTCGCCGACATTGATGGCGGCCACGTCGTCTCCGACTGCGGCGACGGTGCCGCAGACCTCCTGGCCGACCACGAACGGCAACTCCCGCGGGTACTGACCGGAGCGGAAGTAGGTGTCGATGTAGTTGACGCCGATGGCGTCGGCGCTGATGAGAACTTCACCCGGGCCGGGGGAGGGCGTCGGCTTCTCGACATAGCTCAAAACCTCGGGGCCGCCCGTCTCGGCGACTTCGACCGCGTGCATGGCCACTATCATCCCGTATTCATGAAGCTGGCCCGCCCGAATGTCTTCCATCCGCGCATCGTGTTGGCGTCCTGCCCGCAATTGGTCGATGGCGACGGTGATGACGACGGCCTGGTCGCAGCGTTGCGCGCCCGCGGCCTGCACGCCCGCTGGATGTCCTGGGACGATCCGCGCACCGAGGACGCCGACCTGGTGATTCTGCGGGCCGCATGGGACTACGCCGAGCGGCGCGAGGAGTTCCTGGCCTGGACCCGCCGGGTGCGCAACCTGCTCAACGCCCCGTCGGTGGTGGCGTGGAACAGCGATAAGCATTATCTGCATGACCTCGCGGCGGCGGGTGTCCCGACGGTGCCGTCGGCATTCCTGGAGCCGGGCGAGGCGATCGCACTGCCGGGCGGGGAAGTGGTGGTCAAACCCGCCATCGGGGCCGGGTCGATCGATACCTTCCGGTTCGTCGACCCCGATGCGGCCGAGGCGCACGCGGTCGCGCTGCTGGAGGCCGGCCGCAGCGTCCTGGTGCAGCCCTACGATCCCCGCGTCGAAAGCGGCGAGACCGCGCTGGTGTTCGTCGGCGGGGAGCAGTCGCACGCCTTCACCAAGGGGCCGATCCTGCCCCCGCAGGGCACCCACCCCCAGTTGCACGGTTCCGGAACCTACGCCGAAGAGACGCTTTCAGCCGCCGAACCGGATTTCGAGCTCTGGGATCTCGGACATGCGGTCCTGGATGCGGCCGCATCGCATCTGGGTGTGGCGCGCACTGAGTTCCTCTATGCCAGAGTCGATCTCATCGGCGACGCCGACGGTGCGGTGCTGCTGGAACTGGAGCTGATCGAACCCTCATTGGGCTGGCGGCAACTCGACGACACCACCCGGGGGCTACGGCAGCGCAGCTTCGCGGTGCAGGTCGAGGCGGCCTGCGAGCGCCTCGGGCTGGGTCCGCTTTCGCATCGACGCCCATAACGCCGCGGTGCCCGCGGTACAGGCCGCCGCTCCGGCCACATGCACTGCGACCAGCACCGCCGGCACCCCGGTGTGGTACTGAACCAGGCCGACGAGGGCCTGTGCGGCAACCAGGGCGATGAGCACCATCAGCGGTCGCCGGACCGAACGGGGCGCGCGCACGGCCAGCAGGCCGGCCCCCAGTCCGACCAGCAGGCTGAGGTAGGCGACCAGCAGGGTGGCATGGGCGTGGGCCAGGGTGACGATCTCCACCTCCAGGCGCGGGATGGTGCGTTCCGGGCTCTTGTCGCCCGCATGCGGGCCTGCGCCGGTGACCAGGGTTCCGGTCACCAACGTCGCACTGAGCGCCAGTGCGCTCACAACGGTCAACTGGCGCAGTGGTTTTGGCACCACCTCGGTGGGGACGCCGTCGTCGGGCTCGCCGATCTTGACGTAGAGCAGGGTGGCCAGCCAGACCATCGCCATCGAGACCAGCAGGTGGATCGCCACCGTCCACCACAGCAGACCGGTGAGCACCGTGATACCGCCGATCACCGCCTGCAGCACGGTCGAGGCCGGCATCAGCCACGCGTAGAACAGGATCTCTCGTCGTCGTCGCGCGCGGGTGACCGCCAGCACCGCCAGGGCTGCGGTGATCACCACCGCGAAGGTGATCAGCCGGTTACCGAATTCGACGGCCTGGTGGACGATCGGGACCTCGGCGTGCGGGACGGGGGTGAAACTGCCCGGGAAACACTGCGGCCAGGTCGGGCACCCCAGCCCGGAGGCCGTGACACGCACGATGGAGCCGGTGACTGATATCAGCGCCTGGCTGATCAGGACCGCGGCGGCGATGCGGCGCTGGGTGCGCACGCTGGGCAACGGAAGGACGTCCACCAGTCGCAGGAAGAACCGGCCCATCGTCACCAGACGATCGTAGCCATCAGGTGAACCGGAACCAGCGCAAGGCGGCGACCGCGCAGACCCCGCCCCAGACCGCCAGGACCGCGATGCCGAACCAGTCCACCGTCACAGCTCCGGACCGACTCACGGCCTGGGAGAGCGCCTCGGTCAATGCCCCGGCGGGGGTCAGCCGGGCCACCCAGGACAGGGCCTTGGGGATGGTCCCGTTCTCCACCGTCAGCGCCCCGAATCCGGCGAAGACGAACCACAGCAGGTTCGCCACCGCAAGGACGATCTCAGCGCGCAGGGTGCCCCCGAGCAGCAGACCCATCGCCACAAAAGTGGCCGTCCCCAGCGCGATGATCGCTGCGCCGAGCAACAGACCTGCCGGAGCCGGTCGCCAGCCCAGCGCCAGAGCGATCCCGCCGAGCAGGATGGCCTGCAGGAACACCACCGTCACCACGGCCAGCGACTTGCCGGCGATGATCCCCCACACCGGCAGGGCGGTGGCGCCGAGTCGTTTGAGCGCTCCGTAGCGGCGGTCGAACGCCACCGCGATGGCCTGTCCGGTGAAGGCGGTGGAGATGACGGCCAGGGCCATGATGGCCGGCGCGAAGACCGCGACGCGAGGCTCGGGGAAGTCACCCAGCGGGAGCACGGTGAGCCCGATCAGCAGGGTGATCGGGATGAACATGGTCAGCAGCAGCTGTTCGCCGTTGCGGAGCAACAGTTTCAGATCGAGGCCGTATTGCGCGGCCAGCATCCGGCCCACGGTGTTGGGCCGCGGATCGGGGGTGAACGTGCCTGCGGGGAACAGGGTTGACTCGGCCGGGTACCTGTTCGCTTCGGCCGGGTACCTGTTCGCTTCGGCCGGGTACCTGTTCGCTTCGCTCATGACCGCAGCTCCTTGCCGGTCAGGTCCAGGAAGACGTCCTCGAGACTGCGCTGTTCGACCCGCATATCGGTGGCCAGGATGTTCAGCCGGGCGCACCACGCGGTCACCGTCGCCAGCACCTGCGGGTCGATGGTGCCCTCCACCAGGTATTCGCCCGGGGCGTGCTCGCTGGCCCGGTATCCCTCGGGCAGCGCGGACAGCAGCAGCGAAAGGTCCAGCTTGCGTGGCGCGGTGAACCGCAGCTGGTCCTCGGCGCCGCTGCGCATCAATTCGGCCGGCGTGCCGGCGGCGACGGTGGCACCACGGTCGATGATCACGATCCTGTCGGCCAGTTCCTCGGCTTCCTTGAGTTGATGGGTGGTCAGCACCACCGTCACACCGTCCCGACGCAGAGCCTCGATGAGCTCCCAGACCACCAGTCGGGCGTGGGCGTCCATCCCGGCGGTCGGCTCGTCGAGGAAGACCAGTTCCGGCCGGCCGACGATCGCGCACGCCAGCGAGAGCCGCTGTTGCTGGCCGCCGGACAGCCGCCGGTAGGTGGTACGAGCCGCATCGGTCAGGCCCAGGGTGTCCAGCAGCCACGCCGGGTCCAGTGGCTTGGCGGCGTAGGCGGCCACCAGGTTCAGCATCTCCCCGGCCCGGGCCGCGGGGTAGCCGCCGCCGCCCTGCAACATCACCCCGATCCGTTCACGCATCCTGGCGTTGTCGGCCACCGGATCCAGACCGAGTACCTCGATCACACCGCTATCGGGCCGGACGAATCCCTCGCACATTTCGACGGTCGTCGTCTTGCCGGCGCCGTTGGGTCCGAGCAGGGCAAGCACCTCGGCGCGCTGCACGTCGAGGTCGAGGTCGGACACCGCCAGGGTGGATCCGTAGCGTTTCGTCACCCCACGCATCCGCACGGGGGTGGGGGAGCCAGAACTCACGGTTGATCAGCGTAGGCGGGCGCGGTTGCGGGTCCGCGTTTGAGGTCCTGCCCGCTGTAGGTCTCGTCGGTGCCCGGCACATAACGCCACGGCAACCGGTTGCGGGTCAACCGGATCAGCAGCAGGGCGATCACCGCGCTGGCCAGGGTGGCGTCGAGAATCTGAAACAACGCGAAGCGGTCGCCGTTGGCGGTGGGTCCGAAGATGCCCACGATCAGCGTGACGGCGATGATGGCGATGCGGAATCCGGGCCGGGTCACCCAGGCCGCCAGCGGAAGGATGGCCCACAGCAGATACCAGGGCTGCACCACCGGGAACAGCAGAACGGTCATCCCCAGGGCGACACCCAGGCCGCCGACCGGGTGCAACCGGCCGCGCAGCACAGCCAGCAGCAGCCAACTGACCAGGACCGCGATGATCAGCACGCCCATCGCGCGGGTGAGCGACAGTACCGCGGTGGTGTGGTCGCCCAGGCCGAGCAGAATGCCGACCTGCCCGGTCGCCAGCGCCAGCAGGGTCGGTGGCGACATCCAACTGCGGACGACGTTGGCGGTGCCCAGGGTGAACAGCCAGCCGAAGCCCAGGCCGCTGGCCCAGCCGATGAGGGCCATCACCGCCAGCGACAGCGACACCATCAGCACCCCGGCGGACAGGAACGCCTTGACGGTGCCGCCCCACCGATGGGCCAGTGCCATCGCGGCGAATCCGAGGGCGAGCAGACCCGGCAGTTTCACTTGCGAGGACATCGTGATGAGCACGGTCCCGGCGATCAGGGTGGCCAGCGGCATCCACCCCGACCAGTCCGCGCGCGAGCCCGGCCAGTGCACCGGCCGCGGCAGCAGTGGGCCGCGGTGGTCGATACCGCGCAGGGCCAACTCGGTCCCGGTCAGCATCAAGCCGAGCATCAGCGCCTCATTGTGGATGCCGGCGACCAGATGCATCAGCAGCAGCGGATTGGCGGCGCCGAGCCACAGTGCGGCGACCTCGCCGACACCACAGCGCCTGGCCAATCTCGGTGTGGCCCAGACGATCAGGCCCACCCCGACCAGCACAACGAGACGGTGGCACAGTACGGCGCCGACGATGTTCTCTCCGGTGAGCGCGGAGATGCCGCGGCCGATCCACAAGAACAGCGGACCGTAGGGTGCCGGTGTCTCCCGCCATAGGCTGGGGACCGACAGCGTGAAGACGTGATCCAGGCCCAATCCCGGCGCGGGGCCCACCTTGTACGGGTTCAGGCCGATGCGGGCGATCTGACTCTGCGCCAGATAGGAGTAGACGTCCTTGCTGTACATCGGCGGTGCGATCAGCAGCGGCACCATCCACACCAGCAGAGTGCGATCCAGCTGGCTGCGCGACATCCGGCGCGGACCGAGCGCGAAGCGGCCGAGCATCAGCCACGCCAGCGTCATCATCACCGCGCCGGTGGTCGTCATGGTCAGCGCGACGGTCTGGATCCGCGACGGCAGGTTCAGCAGCCGAACTCCGAATGTCGGATCCTGCACCACCGGCCGGGCACCTGCGCCCAGCGCGCCGATTCCCATCAGGACGGTGCCGGTAGCGCCGAACAGCCGGGTCCGGCGCATCGCCCGGAGTTCGGATTCGTTGAGCGGGGCGCCTTCGGTCCGCTCTTCGCCATGCCAGCTGGCGATCGCGGAGTACAGGGAATGCCGGCGGCCAGCCACTACCGCACTCTATCCGGCGGCGGCGGCGCCCTGAGCAGGCCTGAGCACCGGACAACTAAGGCTTGCCTTGCTAGACCTGTCTGTCGAATTCCGTAACACTGGTGTTGTGAAATTGCTACCCGAGGAGTCGCCCGTGTCCGGGGCCTCGGTACAGGACGGTCAGACCAGGCGGGAGATCGTCCGTCTGCTGTTGGAGTCCGGGGCCATCACCGCCGCTGAAATCAGCGCCAAACTCGGCATCTCCGCCGCGGGTGTGCGCCGTCATCTCGACGTCCTGGTCGACGGCGGCGACGCCGAATCCCAGCCCGCGGCAGCCTGGCAGCATGTCGGACGCGGCCGCCCCGCCAAACGCTACCGGCTCACGGCGGCAGGACGGGCCAAGCTCGAGCACACCTATGACGATCTGGCCTCGGCGGCCATGCGGCAGCTGCGGGAGATCGGCGGCGACGAAGCGGTCCGGACGTTCGCGCGCCGCCGCATCGACACGATCCTGGCCGGGGTGAGCGCCGTCGATGCCGAAGACGGGGTCGAACAGGCCGCCGAGCAGGTCGCCGACGCGTTGTCCCAGGCCGGGTACGCGACCACAACGACGAAGGTCGGCGGACCGCTCCAGGGCATCCAGATCTGTCAGCATCACTGCCCGGTTTCCCATGTGGCACAAGAATTTCCCGAGCTTTGCGAAGCCGAACAGCAGGCGATTTCGGAAGTGCTCGGCACCCATGTGCAGCGGCTTTCCTCGATCGTCAACGGCGACTGCGCCTGCACGACCCACGTCCCGCTCACCCTGACCACACAAGCCCTGACCACTCGAGATCACCATCAACAAGGAGAGTCGGCATGACAACCACACCCGAGGTTCAGCCACTCAGCCAGGAAGAGGCGATCGCCTCTCTCGGCAACTACGGCTACGGATGGTCGGACTCCGACGTCGCCGGCGCCAGTGCCAAGCGCGGGCTCTCCGAGGCGGTGGTCCGCGACATCTCGTCGAAGAAGAGCGAGCCGGAGTGGATGCTCGACATCCGCCTCAAGGCGCTGCGCACCTTCGAGAAGAAGCCCATGCCGAACTGGGGTTCAGACCTCGACGGCATCGACTTCGACAACATCAAATACTTCGTGCGCTCGAGCGAGAAGCAGGCGACCACCTGGGACGAGCTTCCCGACGACATCAAGAACACCTACGACCGTCTGGGCATCCCGGAGGCGGAGAAGCAGCGTCTGGTCTCCGGTGTGGCGGCTCAATACGAGTCGGAGGTGGTTTACCACTCGATCCGGGAAGACCTCGAGGCCCAGGGCGTCATCTTCCTCGACACCGATAGCGGCCTGCGCGATCATCCCGAGCTGTTCAAGCAGTACTTCGGCACCGTGATCCCGGCCGGGGACAACAAGTTCTCCGCACTCAACACCGCGGTGTGGTCAGGCGGGTCGTTCATCTACGTGCCCCCGGGTGTGCACGTCGACATCCCGCTGCAGGCCTACTTCCGGATCAACACCGAGAACATGGGCCAGTTCGAGCGC
>DAIPYT010000010.1:39974-42559 GCA_036782595.1 Mycobacterium sp.
GTCCTACATTCACTACGTGGAAGGGTGCACCGCTCCGATCTACAAGAGCGACTCGCTGCACTCGGCGGTCGTGGAGATCATCGTCAAGCCCAATGCGCGGGTGCGGTATACGACGATCCAGAACTGGTCCAACAACGTCTACAACCTCGTCACCAAGCGGGCGCGCGCCGAGGCCGGCGCCACCATGGAGTGGATCGACGGCAACATCGGGTCCAAGGTCACCATGAAGTACCCGGCGGTGTGGATGACCGGTGAGCATGCCAAGGGTGAGGTGCTTTCGATCGCCTTCGCCGGCGAGGGCCAGCACCAGGACACCGGCGCGAAGATGCTGCACCTGGCGCCCAACACCTCGAGCAACATCGTGTCGAAGTCGGTCGCCCGCGGCGGCGGCCGTGCGTCCTACCGCGGACTGGTTCAGGTCAACAAGGGTGCACACGGATCGCGATCGAGCGTGAAATGCGATGCCCTGCTGGTCGATACCGTCAGCCGCAGCGACACCTATCCCTATGTCGACATCCGCGAGGACGACGTCACGATGGGCCATGAGGCCACCGTGTCGAAGGTCAGCGAGGACCAGTTGTTCTACCTGATGAGTCGCGGGATGACCGAGGACGAGGCGATGGCAATGGTGGTGCGGGGGTTCGTCGAACCGATCGCCAAGGAACTGCCCATGGAGTACGCCCTGGAACTCAACCGGCTGATCGAACTGCAGATGGAAGGCGCGGTCGGCTGATGACAGTGCTGGCAATCAACAAGGGCAAAACGTTGGCCTCCGCCAACAAGGGCGAGCAGTTCAGTTCGTTCGACGTCGCGGCCTTCGAGGTTCCCGGCGGGCGCGACGAGCTGTGGCGGTTCACCCCGCTGCGGCGGCTGCGCGGACTGCACGACGGATCTGCGTCGGCCACCGGCAAAGCCGTGATCACCGTGTCCGAACAGGCCGGGGTGACCGTGCAGACCGTCCAGCGCGGCGACGACCGGCTCGGTCAGGGCGGTGTGCCCGCCGATCGTGTTGCAGCTCAGGCATTCTCCTCGTTCGACAGCGCAACGATCGTCACCGTCGGTCGCCGCGTGCACACCCAGATGCCGGTCGAGATCACCGTTGCGGGCCCCGGGGTCGGCAAGACCGCCTATGGCCACCTGCAGATCCGCGCCGAGGAACTCGCCGAAGCGGTCGTCGTCATCGACCAGCGGGGTAGCGGAACCTACGCCGACAACGTCGAGTTCGTCGTGGCCGATGCAGCCCGCTTGACGGTGGTGTGGATCGCCGACTGGGCCGACGACACCGTGCACGTCAGCGCTCAGCACGCCCGGCTCGGCAAGGACTCGGTGCTGCGGCACGTCGCGGTGACCCTGGGTGGCGAAGTGGTGCGGATGGCTGCCACGGTTCGCTACGACGCCGCCGGTGGCGACGCCGAGATGCTCGGCCTGTATTTCGCCGACACCGGCCAGCATCTGGAATCCCGACTCCTCGTCGACCACAGCCAGCCCAACTGCCGCTCGAACGTGCTCTACAAAGGTGCCCTGCAGGGCGATCCGGACTCGAAGAAGCCCGACGCGCACACGGTGTGGGTCGGTGACGTGCTGATCCGCGCCGAGGCCACCGGCACCGACACCTTCGAGGTGAACCGCAATCTGGTGCTGACCGACGGTGCCCGCGCGGACTCGGTACCCAACCTCGAGATCGAGACCGGCGAGATCGTCGGCGCCGGACATGCCAGCGCCACCGGCCGTTTCGACGACGAGCAGATGTTCTACCTGCAGGCCCGCGGCATCCCCGAGGAGCAGGCCCGCCGGCTGGTGGTGCGCGGCTTCTTCGGCGAGATCATCTCCAAGATCGCCGTCCCGGCTATCCAGGACCGACTGACCGACGCCATCGAACGAGAACTGGCCTACACCGAATCGAGAACGGACTCATGAGCACCCAGAACACCTCAACACTGGAAATCACGGACCTGCACGTCTCGATTACCACCCCGGACGGCACCGAGAAGGAGATCCTCAAGGGCGTCAACCTCACGGTGAACTCGGGGGAGACCCATGCGGTCATGGGCCCCAACGGATCCGGCAAGTCGACACTGTCCTACGCCATCGCCGGGCACCCCAAGTACACCGTGACGTCGGGATCGATCACCCTCGACGGCCAGAACGTCCTGGAGATGAGCGTCGACGAACGCGCCCGCGCCGGCCTGTTCCTGGCGATGCAGTACCCGGTCGAGGTTCCCGGTGTTTCGATGTCGAATTTCCTGCGGACCGCGGTGACCGCCGTGCGCGGGGAGGCCCCGAAGCTGCGAGTGTGGGTCAAAGAGGTCAAGGCCGCCCTGGCCGATCTGGAGATCGACCCCCAGTTCGCCGAACGCAGCGTCAACGAGGGTTTCTCCGGGGGCGAGAAGAAGCGCCACGAGATCCTGCAACTGGGTCTGCTCAAGCCCAAGATTGCGATCCTGGACGAGACCGACTCCGGCCTGGACGTCGACGCCCTCCGGGTCGTCAGCGACGGTGTCAACCGGTTCGCCGAATCCGAGCACGCCGGGGTGCTGCTGATCACGCACTACACCCGCATCCTGCGCTACATCCATCCCCAGTTC
>DAIPYT010000011.1:0-41754 GCA_036782595.1 Mycobacterium sp.
AGTCGGTGTTGACCTTCATCGACCCGTCCGGCGCGATGGTGAACGACCGCGGCATCGTCGGGCGCTGCATGGAGCCGTTATCGGCCTCGTTGCCGTCGATGTTGAGGGTGTTGAAGTTCGACGGCAGCGCCCCGATCGCCAGCCGCAGGTTGCCGCCCTTCTTCAGGCTGGCCGGGTCCTGCGGGTTGATATCGCTGCTCTTGCCGATTTCGGCGTTGCCGCCGGCGGAGCCGCCATCGCGGTTCGGCGCGGAGCAGCCGGCCACCACGAGGATCGCGGCCGAAGCCAACGCCGCAATCCGGCCGCCTCGCCGGCGCATGGTTGTGGTCACGGGTCATCTCCTAGGGCTCTGGACGGTTCGTTGAATGCTAGCCACATCGGTCCCCGGAATAAGGTTGGCCGGTGCGATGGAGGCGCTGTGTTGCTGTCGCGTCGGCCCTGTTGGTCGGTTGCCCGGTGGCTCCGGCCCGAGCCGACGCGGACGTGCTGTGGCGGTTGGTGCACGAGCAGTGCGTCCCGGATCTGGTGAGCAATGCCGACCCGGCGCCCTGTGTTACCGTCGACCTCTCCGCCGGCCCGGAACGCGGGTACGCGATCGTCAAAGATTCCGAAGGTCCGCGGCAGTTCCTGTTGATTCCGACCGCGCGGATCGCGGGTATGGAAAGCCCCGCCCTACTCGACCCCGCCACGCCGAACTATTTCGCCCTCGCATGGCGGGTGCGGTCCTTCACCGAGGCCGCGGCCGGCGGTGCGCTGCCCCGGGACTGGGTGAGCCTGGCGGTCAACTCGGCGGCGGCGCGCACGCAGGACCAACTGCACATCCACATCGATTGCCTGCGCGCCGATGTGCATGACACCGTTGCCCGCCACGCCGACGCCGTGGGCCCGAACTGGACGCCGTTTCCGGTGCCGTTGGCCGGTGAGAACTACAACGCACTGGCCGTCGACGGGGAGGACCTCGACAGCGACAACCCCTTCCTGATGCTCGCGGCGGGACTTCCGGGTGCTCGCGCCGACATGGGCAGCCACACCCTTGTCGTGGTCGGCACCGATCGCGCCGGCACTGGTCCCGGATTCTTGATCCTGGCCGCCCGCGCCGACGACGGAGAGACCCCGATCGGAGGCGAGGATCTCCAAGACCACCGGGCCTGCCCGCCACCGCTGCCGGCGGGACCCGTCACCGCCAAGTGACTAGCGGCGGGACGGATCCGGCTGGGGGATCGCGGCCAGCAGTCGCCGGGTGTACTCGTGCTGTGGGTCGGCGAAAACCTGCTCGCTGTCGCCGTATTCGACGATCGCCCCGCGGTACATCACCGCCACCTGGTGGGCCAGGTGCTTGACCACCGAGAGGTCGTGGGAGACGAACAGATAGGTCAGGTCGAACTCGCGCTGCAGATCCAGCAACAGGTTGATGATGCCGGCCTGGATGGAGACATCGAGCGCCGAGACCGGTTCGTCGAGTGCCAGGATTTTGGGCTGCAGCGCCAGTGCGCGGGCGATGCCGATGCGTTGTTTCTGCCCGCCGGAGAACTCGCCCGGGTAACGGCTGGCGTCGGCACGGCGCAAGCCGACGATCTCCAGCAGTTCGGCGACCCTGCTGTCGGTGGTTGATTTTTCGAAACCATTGGCGCCCAATGGTTCCGCGAGGATGTCGAACACCGGCATGCGGGGGTCCAGGGCTGCCACCGGGTCCTGGAACACCACCTGCACATCTCCACGCAGTTCGCGCCGCCGCTGTGGGCTGAGGGTGGCGACGTCTTCGCCGAGCACCTCGATGGTGCCCGACTGCGGCGCCTTCAACTCCAAGATCTCATGCAGGATAGTGGACTTGCCCGACCCCGATTCGCCCACGATGCCCAGGGTGCGGCCCTGCGAAACCTCGAAGCTGACCCTGTCGACGGCCCGAACTTCGCCGATCTGACGGCGGAACACCACGCCCTTGGTCAGCCGGTAGGTGCGAGACAGGTCACGGACCCGGACCAGCACCTCGGGTAGGTGGTGATCGTCGACCTCGGCCGGTTCGGTTGCCACGCCATAGATTTCAGCGGCGCTGCGCCCGGCGACATGTTCGGTACGGATGCAGGCCGCCGAATGGCCGGGCCCCACCGTCAGCAGATCCGGTTCGCCCGTCCGGCATTGGTCGATCGCCAGCGGGCATCGCGGGGCGAACGGGCAACCCGGTGGAAGCGCCACCAGCGAGGGCGGCGCCCCGGGGATGGGCACCAGGCGTTCGCCGCGCGGGGCACCCAGCCGCGGCACCGAGCCCAACAGCCCCGCGGTGTAGGGCATCCGACGATCGGAGTAGAGCTGGGGCACCGACGCCACCTCCACGGCACGTCCGGCGTACATGACCAATGCCCGATCGGCGAACTCGGCGACCACCCCGAGGTCATGGGTGATGATCAGCACGCCGGCGCCGGTGACGTCGCGGGCGGTCTTGAGCACTTCCAGGATCTGGGCCTGGACGGTGACATCCAGCGCGGTCGTCGGCTCGTCGCAGATGATGAGGTCCGGGTCGCATGAGATCGCGATGGCGATCACCACACGCTGGCGTTCGCCGCCGGACAATTCGTGCGGGAACGCCCGGGACCGCTGCTCCGGTTGGGCGATACCCACCAGTTCGAGCAATCCGACGGCCCGTCTGCGCGCCTCGGCCCGGCTGACGTCGGGATTGTGTACGCGGATGGCCTCGGCGATCTGGTCGCCGACGGTGTACACCGGGGTCAGCGCCGACATCGGGTCCTGGAACACCGTGCCGATACGCCGTCCGCGTATCTTCGACATCTCGTCGTCGGGCATTCCGAGCAGTTCCTGGCCGTCCATACGGGCCGACCCGGACACTGTCGCGTACTCCGGCAGCAGGCCGATGACGGCCATCGCCGCCGCCGACTTTCCCGAGCCCGACTCGCCGACCATCGCCACCACTTCGCGTGGGGCGATGTCGTAGCTGAGCCCGCGCACGGCCTTGAGTTCCCCGTCGTCGGTGGGGAAGGTCACCGACAGTCCGGTCACCGAAAGCAGGCTCATCGCAGGCTCATCGCTTCGTCTTCCGCCGCTGCAGGTTCGCGCTGCCCGGGTCCAGCGCGTCACGCAGGCCGTCCCCGATCAGATTGGCGCACAGGATGATCAGCACCAGAACGCCGGCCGGGAACAGGAAGACCCACGGGAAGGTGGTGGCGGACTTGGTGCCGTCGGCGATCAGGGTGCCCAGGGAAACGTCAGGGGGCTGCACACCGAAACCCAGGAAGCTCAAACCGGTTTCGGCCAGGATCGCGACACCGACATTCAGGGCGGTGTCGATGATCAGGATCGAGGCGACGTTGGGCAGGATGTGCCGGGCGATGATCCGCCTGCTCGGCACCCCCATATAGCGGGCCGCCTGGACGTATTCGCGTTCCCGCAAGCTCATCGTCAGACCGCGCACCATGCGCGAGCTGATCATCCAGCTGAACGCCGCCAGCAGCACGATGAGCAGAGTGATGTTGGCCGAGTTCTTGGTGCGGGGGGTGATGATCGCGATCAGGATGAAGCTGGGCACCACCAGCAGCAGGTCGACGAACCACATCAGTGCGCGGTCACGCCAGCCGCCGAAGTATCCGGCGATCGAGCCGACTGTGGCGGCGATCAGTGCGGAGATGACGGCCACGCACACACCGATCAGCATCGACTTCTGCATGCCACGCAGCACCTGGGCCAGCACGTCCTGGCCGATGGCGTTGGTGCCGAACCAGTGCCGTGGGCTGGGCGGGGTCTGCAGTTCGTAGAAGTCGATATCGGTGTGGGAGTAGGGGAGAAACGGCGGCACTGCGTAGCAGGCGACGAACAGCACCACCAGCACCACCAGCGATGCGACCGCCAGCTTGTTCTGCCGGAAGCGGCGGGTCACCAGGGTGCGGCGGGAGACGAACTCCTCGACGGCCGTCATGTCACCCGCACCCGGGGGTCGAGGATCGCGTAGATGACATCGGAGAGTAGGCCCGCCAGCAGCACCACCGCGCCGGAGAACACCGTGATGGCCGCGACGATATTGGTGTCCTGGGTGGCGATGCCCTGCACCACCCACTCGCCCATTCCGTGCCAGCCGAAGATCTTCTCGACGAAGACCGCCCCGGTGACCAGGCCGGCGACGCTGTAGGCGAACAGCGTGGCCATCGGAATCAGCGCGGTCCGCAGGCCGTGCTTGAACAGCGCTTGGCGACGGGTGAGCCCCTTGGCGCGGGCGGTGCGGATGAAGTCCTGCCCCAGGACATCGAGCATGGCGTTGCGTTGATAGCGGCTGTAGCCGGCGATCGACACCAGTGCCAGTGTCATGGTCGGCAGCACCAGGTGCTGAAGACGGTCGACGAACTGGTTCCACGGCCCACCGACCGGCTCCGGGGCGGTCTCCCCGGTGTACTCGAAGATCTGCAGACCGGTCGCCCAGTTCACCTGCAGCGCGCCGAGAATCAGCAAGTTGGCCAGGACGAATGTCGGGGTGCTGATGATCAACAGGGACGCCACGGTCACCACCCGGTCCGATAGCCGGTATTGCCGGACGGCCCCCCAGGCGCCGACCACCACACCGATGATCGTGCCGAGCACCGAGCCGATCACCAGTAGTCGCAGGCTCACCCCGATCCGGCGCCACAGTTCCTCGCTGACCGGTTGACCGTTGACGGTGGTGCCGAAGTCGCCGCGCACCGCCCCGGAAGCCCAGTGCGCGTAGCGCAGCGGTATCGGCTTGTCGAGATCCAGTTCGGCGGCCTTGGCGTCGATCACCGCCTGCGGTGGGCGAGGGTTGCGCTGAAGCAAACTGTTGAGCGGGGTGAAGGTGTAGGACGTCAGCGCGAACGTGAGAAATGACGCGAGCCCGAGCAGCACCAGGTAGTTGAGCAGCCGGCGGGCCAGGAAACGGATCATCCGCGCAAGACCCAGCAAAACGGCCGTCGTCGCATCAGCACAGGGTAGGAGATGGGAGCGTCAGGTATCGAGACCGAAGTCGGCGAAGTCGAAGCCGGGTACGACGACACAGCTGACCAGGCTCGGTTCGGACCCTTCCGGCCGGGCGCGCTGCCAGTGCCCGGGCGCGACCAGCGCCTGCGGATGCTGGCCGCTTTCGATATCTGACCCCAGCACCGTCCGCGTCGAACTCTCCGGTGCGGGGCCGTGTTCCAGCACTAGCGGGCTACCCCGGTGGAACAGCCACAATTCCGCGCTGCGCACGGTGTGCCAGGCGGATTGTTGACCGGGCATCAGGACGAAGAGGATGGCTGTACCGGCACTACGCGGGCCGTCATAGTGCGCTGGCAGCGCCGTGTGGTGCAGTGTCATGGCGCTGCGCCAGGTTTCGCGGTACCAGCCCCCCTCGGGATGGGGAGCCAGATCCAGCCGGCGGACCCACTCCGGGAGGTCTGTCATGAGTGACTACGGTAGCGGCTTTGCGATCACGCCGATTCCGGACGATTTCCATCGGGCGGCGGGGCGCTACTATCGGGCCGATCGTGCGTCAACGACAGGAGAGAAACCCCGTGAGCGTCACCGACGAGTATCTGGCCAACAACGCCGAGTACGCAAAGACTTTCTCCGGCCCGCTGCCGCTGCCGCCGAGCAAGCATGTCGCGGTAGTGGCGTGCATGGACGCCCGGATGAACGTCTACGGCATCCTCGGTCTGCAGGACGGCGAGGCGCACGTCATCCGTAACGCCGGCGGTGTGGTGACCGACGACGAGATCCGCTCCCTGGCCATCAGTCAGCGTCTGCTGGGCACCCGCGAGATCATCCTGATCCACCACACCGACTGCGGCATGCTCACCTTCACCGACGACGAATTCAAGCGAGACATCCAGAAGGAGACCGGGATCAAGCCGGAATGGGCGGCTGAGGCATTCCCGGATGTCGAGGAGGATGTCCGCCAGTCGTTGCGGCGTATCGAGAGCAGCCCGTTCGTCACGCTGCACTCGACGGCGCGCGGCTTCGTCTTCGACGTCGCCACCGGCAAGCTGCACGAGGTCAGCCTCTAGCTTTGACATGCCGCCTCAGCGAGTGGGTTAATGGTGTCGAGGATCTTTAATTCGGCCAAAACTACCAACTTTACGAGGAAATAATGGCGAACTCGGTGGCCGCCCCGCCGCGGGCCGGGCAATACGAACTGAGCCACCTGCGCTCGCTGGAGGCCGAGGCCATCCACGTCATCCGTGAGGTTGCGGCCGAGTTCGAACGGCCTGTCCTGCTGTTTTCCGGGGGCAAGGACTCCATCGTGATGCTGCATTTGGCGACCAAGGCCTTCGCCCCGGCCCGGTTGCCCTTCCCCGTCATGCATGTCGACACCGGCCACAATTTCGACGAAGTGATCGCCACCCGCGACGAACTGGTTGCCCAGCATGGTCTGCGCCTGGTGGTCGCCGGCGTGCAGGACGACATCGACGCCGGACGGGTCGTCGACAACGGTCCCTCCCGCAACCCGCTGCAGACGGTCACTCTGCTGCGCGCCATCCGGGAGAACCGCTTTGACGCCGCGTTCGGCGGAGCCCGGCGCGATGAGGAGAAGGCCCGCGCCAAGGAGCGGGTGTTCAGCTTCCGCGACGAGTTCGGCCAGTGGGATCCGAAAGCCCAGCGCCCCGAGTTGTGGAACCTCTACAACGGCAGGTACCGCAAGGGCGAGCACATCCGGGTGTTCCCGCTCTCGAACTGGACCGAGTACGACATCTGGGCCTACATCGGCGCGGAGGACATTCCGCTGCCGCCGATCTACTACGCCCACCGCAGACCGGTGTTCCGGCGCGACGGCATGCTGCTGGCCGTCCACGAATTCATGCAACCCGTCGAAGGCGAAGAGGTCTTCGAGACCTCGGTGCGGTTCCGTACCGTCGGCGACGTCACCTGCACCGGCTGCGTGGAGTCCACCGCCGCATCCGTCGAGGAGGTGATCGCCGAGACCGCGGTGTCGCGGCTCACCGAGCGCGGCGCCACCCGCGCCGATGACCGGATCTCCGAGGCCGGCATGGAGGACCGCAAGCGGGAGGGGTATTTCTGATGAGTACTTTGCTCCGCCTGGCCACCGCAGGCTCGGTCGACGACGGCAAGTCCACCCTGATCGGAAGGCTGCTCTACGACTCCAAGGCCGTCATGGAGGACCAACTGGCCGCCGTCGAGCGCACCTCGCGCGAGCGCGGCAACGACTACACCGACCTTGCGCTGGTGACCGACGGCCTGCGATCCGAGCGCGAACAGGGCATCACCATCGACGTGGCCTACCGCTACTTCGCCACGGCCAAGCGGAAATTCATCATCGCCGACACCCCGGGGCATGTTCAGTACACCCGCAACATGGTGACCGGAGCGTCGACCGCCCAACTTGTCATCGTCCTCGTCGACGCCCGGCACGGCCTGCTCGAGCAGTCCCGCCGGCACGCTTTCCTGGCCTCCCTGCTGGGCGTGCAGCACCTGGTGCTGGCGGTCAACAAGATGGATCTCATCGACTGGGATCAGGAGCGGTTCATCGCGATCCGCGACGAGTTCCACGATTTCGCCGCCCGTCTGGACGTCCACGACGTCACCACCATCCCGATGTCCGCCTTGCACGGCGACAACGTGGTGACGAAATCGGAAGCGGCACCGTGGTACGACGGCCCGCCACTGCTGCGCCATCTGGAGGATGTCTACATCGCCGGCGACCGCAACCTGGTCGACGTCCGGTTTCCGGTGCAGTACGTCATCCGGCCGCAGACTCTCGAGCACGCCGACCACCGCAGCTACGCCGGAACCGTTGCCAGCGGGGTGATCCGGACCGGTGACGAGGTGGTGGTGTTGCCGGCCGGTAAGAGCAGTCGGATCACCGCCATCGACGGCCCGACCGGTCCGGTGGACGAAGCGTTTCCGCCGATGGCGGTCGCGATCAGCCTCGCCGACGATATCGACATCTCCCGCGGCGACATGCTGGCCCGCCCGCAGAATCAGCCGGAGGCCACCCGGGAGTTCGACGCGATGGTGTGCTGGATGGCCGATGAAGCGACCTTGGAGCCCGGTCGCGAATACATCATCAAACACACCACCCGCACCACCCGCGCACGGGTGACCGCGCTGGACTACCGGCTCGACGTCAATTCCCTGCACCGTGACAAGAGCGCAACGGCGTTGAAGCTCAACGAACTTGGCCGGGTCAGTCTGCGCACCACAGTCCCACTGCTGCTCGACGAGTACACCCGCAACCCGGCCACCGGATCGTTCATCCTGATCCATCCGGAGAGCAACGCCACGGTTGCCGCCGGCATGGTCCGCGACACTGTGCCGGCCACCGCGCGGACCGCCTCACCCAACACCGTTCGGCACGAGTCGCTGGTGACCGACCGTCTGACCAAGGGGCGCACCGTGTGGTTCACCGGGCTGTCCGGCTCGGGGAAGTCGTCGATCGCTGTGATCGTCGAACAGTTGCTGCTCGAACACGGATGTCCGGCCTACATTCTCGACGGCGATAACCTCCGCCACGGGCTCAATGCCGATCTCGGATTCTCCATGGCCGACCGTGCCGAGAACCTGCGTCGACTGGCCCATGTCGCCACCCTGATGGCCGACGCCGGGCTGACCGTCCTGGTTCCCGCGATCAGCCCACTGCGGGAACATCGCGAACTGGCCCGCACCGTCCACGGTGATGCCGGCATCGAATTCTTCGAGGTGTTCGTCGACACCCCGTTGGAGGATTGCGAACACCGTGACCCCAAGGGCCTCTACGCCAAAGCCCGGCGCGGCGAGATCACTCACTTCACCGGGATCGACAGCCCCTACCAGCGTCCCAAGAACCCGGATCTGCGACTGACCCCCGATCGCACCGCGGCCGAACTTGCCCAGCAGGTAGTCGACCTGTTGGAATCGCCGGCGTGAACGATCACGAACTGGCCGCATGGCTTGCGACCGAAGCGGGCCGGTTGCTGCTCGACGTCCGCACCGAACTTGCCGACGCTCCGGCCTCGGAGCGCAAGGAACAGGGCGACAGGCGTTCGCACGAGTTCCTGATGACCGAACTCGCCAACGCCCGGCCGTCGGATGCGGTGCTGTCCGAGGAAGGTGCCGACGACCCTGCCCGGCTGAGTGCGGAGCGGGTCTGGATCGTCGACCCACTCGACGGCACGCGGGAGTTCTCCGAACTCGACCGCGACGACTGGGCCGTGCATGTGGCGCTGTGGGAGGGCGGTGAATTGGCCGCCGGCGCGGTGGCACTCCCCGCACAGGGCGTCACGCTGTCGACCCCCGCAGTTCCGCCGATTCCGGTGCCACCGGCGACGCCGCGCATCCTGGTGTCGCGGACCCGCCCGCCTGCAGAAGCCCACCGGGTCTGCGAGCACCTCGGCGGCACGCTGGTCGAGATGGGCTCGGCCGGAGCAAAGGTGGCCGCGGTGGTGCAGGGACGCGCGGAGGTCTACGTGCATTCCGGCGGCCAGTACGAGTGGGATTCGGCCGCACCGGTCGCGGTGGCCCGGGCGGCGGGATTGCACACCTCCCGGATCGACGGTTCGGAGCTGCGCTACAACCAGGCCGATCCGCTGCTCCCCGATCTGGTGGTCTGCCGCCCGCAGCATGCCGAGGCAGTGCTCGAGGCGCTTCGGTAATTTCTCAGTTTCAGAGGGCTTCCATACGTGAAACCTGAGGACAGCAAGCCCCGTTTCGTGGCCTGGGTTGCGTGGTAGGACGACAAAAAAGCTGCTTTATCCAGGCTATTCACCATTTCTGACGGATCCCCGGCGGGCCCGGGACGCAGCGCGGAGAAAACTGAGTGACATTCAGGTTTTTCTCAGGTATGTTGGTGGCGTTCGTTCCAACACTTGAAGGGAAACGGAAGCCATGAACGTCTCGCTCCGCTCACAAATGGTCGCGGGCGTCGCAGCCCTCGGGGCCACCGCAGTCGCACTCGTTCCGAT
This sequence comes from Mycobacterium sp., assembly GCA_036782595.1. Taxonomy (GTDB): domain Bacteria; phylum Actinomycetota; class Actinomycetes; order Mycobacteriales; family Mycobacteriaceae; genus Mycobacterium. Next base: position 9,891 of record DAIPYT010000011.1, read on the forward strand.
CGCTCAGCAGGATGTGCTGCTGCCCTCGCGCACCGCGGCGGCCGTCCAACTCTCCGGACTCGCCAACCCGATCGCGGCGACCCTCGGTTCGCTCGGCGAGATCAACAGCTATGTCTTCGACACCTTCACTTTCGACGACGCGGGGGTGACGTGGCCGGATAACTTCTACGGGAACTACACCTACGCGCCGCTGAACCTCGGCATCCTTCCCGACGTCGTCAACCAGCTCTCCACCGGTGCTCTCAGCGGCCTGGTCAACAACCTGTCGGGCTACGGATGGGCCGGTATCGAAACGGCGCTGACCCTGGGGACCAGCGTTTCCGATTCGGTGTTCAACACCCCGGGTGCCGTCGTCACCGCGGTCCAGGAGCTCATCGCAGGGGACCCGCAGGCGGCCGTCGCCGCGCTGGTCGCCGGGATCGTCGACCCGATCAAGTACGGCGTGCAGTACACGCTGGCCGCGGGTGGCTATGTGCTGGAGAACTTCACCCAGAACCTGGGGACGGTCGTCTCCAGCTTCCTGCCCTACCTCACCAGGGGTCTCATCGGCTCGGTCGTCGGTGGGGTCACCGAACTGGGCAAGGCGGTCATCGCGACCACCGTTGCCATCGTCCAGGACATTGCCAAGCTGAACTTCGGCGCCGCCTGGAATAACGCGGTCGACGGCTTCCTGGGACCCGATGGCACGCTCGGCCAGTCGGTGAACTGGGCTATCGGCCCCGGGCTCACCGACGAAGAAAACAATGTCACCGTCGCGAGCCCGCGGGCCGTGGTGACCAGCGAACTGCAGCGCCTCGGCGGCGCCAAGGTCTGGGGCGACGACGGCATCACCAACGAGCCGTTCTTCCCGCCGGAGGCCCCGGCCCCCGCGGCGGCGAAGGCCGCTGCCGCGGTCGAGACGCCGGCCGCGGCGGTGGAGTCCGCTACCCCGGTCGCGGTCGAGGATGCCGCGGTCGAGGATGCCGGGTTCGATGATGCAGCGCCCAAGGCTGATGTCCCGTCGGCTCCGTCGGCCCCGGCTGGCCTGGGCAACCTCGGTGATGCCGCCAAGGCCGCTGTCAGCAGCACCGTCGATAAGTTGGTCGGTGGAGCAGCCGACAGCGACGCTCCGAAGCCCTCGAAGCGGCCCGCCCGGGCCGCAGCGCGCGGTGACAACGCCGTGAAGGCCGAGAGGCCGGCCCGCAGCGTGCGCTGACCCCGGTCCGGTGCCCCTCCCCGTAGGGGGATGGGGAGGGGAGGGGCACCACCGGAGTTCGTGGTTCAACTTTTGTCTCAGCTTAATCTCAGCTAATATTGAGCTTTCAGCAAGATTTCCAGCAAGGAAGGCGGTGTGCGGGTGCCCGGCGCGTTCGGTCCGATTCTCACCACGGGAGTGGCGCTCAGCGCTGCTGTCGTGGTGGTGACCAACCCCGTGACGGCGCCGCACGCCGACGTCCGGATTCCGGCTGCCCAGGCCCAGGTTTCCCAGGCCGGCGGCCAGGCAATCGACATGCTCGACGAGGATTTCATCAATGCCGTCGGCCCCACGCCGGCCGGGTCCACCAATCCGCTGGCTGTGTTGAAGGATCTGGTCAGCGCCTTGGTCGCGGATGCCGCCGACCTCGGCAGGAGTGCGGTGCTGCACGCCTTCACCGTCGGGGCGAGCGTCGTGTCGAGGCCGGAATCCCCGGAATTGACCGCGTCGTCCTATCCGTTGGTCATACCGCCCGCCGCCGATACCCTGCCTGCGTTGAACTGGTCGGTACTGCCCGGGCCGGTCCCGGAGGCACTTCGACCGGTGGTGGAACAGGCGCTCACGGCCATCATCGCCGACTACGGCGACATCACCGATGCCGGCGTTATCGCTGCCGCCTTCGCAGCCGGGGCGGCGTTGTCCGCCGAGGCCAGCCCCCTTCTGGGGAACCTGCGCGGGCTGGTCGACAGCCAACTCCAGCCCGCCCTGGCCAAGGCCGGCTCTGCGGTGTCGGCGCTCCCACACACGGCAGTAGGTGACGTTATCCGCGACACGGTCACGCAGTATCTGCCCCCGAAGGCCCTGCCCCCGAAGGCCCTGGTCCCGGCCGGGCCCGGTCGTGACGAAAGCGCGGGAACCGACCTGGCCGGTAGCAGTTCGCCGGCCGCCGGCGATGACGTCGCGCAGGTCGTGAAGCGGAAGCCTCGCCCGATCACGGCGGAACGCCCTCTGCCCCCGCTGCTGGTCATCGGTGGTGCGGAATCGACTGTCGCCCAGGCACCTAAGCGCCCGGTCTTCGGTCCCGGCCCGCTCGGTGCGGCGGGTGTCACCGGGCCGAACCGCTCGACGGTGTCGGATCTGGCGGACGGCGTTAGGGGATCGATCGGCCGCGCGGTCAAGGCGCACATCGACCGCCCCCGCGACTAGCCGGTTCACCTGGCAGAATCCGCTGAATGCGGATGTCGGCAAAGGCGGAGTACGCCGTGCGCGCCATGGCGTATCTGGCTTCCGTTCCGCCCGAGGCAGTGGTGAAGACCGACGACCTGGCCAAGGCCCAGGGCATCCCCGGCCAGTTCCTCGCCGACATCCTGTCCGATCTACGCGCTGACCGACTGGTGCGCAGCCATCGTGGCCGCGAGGGTGGCTATGCCCTGGCCCGTCCGGCCGAGAAGATCAGCATCGCCGATGTCCTTCGCTGTATCGACGGACCGTTGGCCAGTGTCCGCGACATCGGTCTGGGCGATCTGCCTTATTCCGGGCCCACCGTCGCCCTGACCGATGTGTGGCGTGCGTTGCGCGCCAGCATGAGGGCCGTCCTGGAGGAGACGACGCTGGCAGACGTCGCGGGCGGGGCACTGCCCGAGCATGTCAGCCGGCTGGCGCGCGACTACATCACGCAGGAGGACCGGCGCGGACGGCACGGCAACTGACCCCCGCGTGCCAGAATCGCGCTTGTGCGGATAGGCATGACCCTGCCGGTGATGGAGCCCGACCTCAACGGCGCCCTGCTTCGGCAGTGGGCGAGGATGGTCGACGAGGGGCCGTTCTCCTCGCTGTGCTGGGGCGAGCGCATCGCGTTCGACAACCCGGAGGCCCTGACCCTGCTCGGCGCGCTGGCAGCGTGGACCGAACGGGTGCCGCTGATCACCACGGTGGTGGTCCCGCAACTCCATGATCCGGTCCTGCTGGCCAAATCGCTGGCGACCGGCGACATGCTCAGCGGCGGCAGGCTGACGGTGGGTGTCGGGGTGGGTGGCCGCCAGGAGGACTATCTGGCTGTCGGGGCCGATCCGTCGACCCAGACCATGGCGGAGATGGCCGATCGGGTCGCCATCATGAAGAAAGTGTGGGAAGGGCAGAAACTCACCGATTCCGTTGTGCCGGTGGGCCCCAGGCCTGTGCAGCGCAACGGACCTCGGCTGCTGGTCGGCACCGTCGGACCCAAGACGCTGCGCAGTGCGGCGCAGTGGGCGGACGGACTCGCCGGGATCACGCTGAATCTCGACCTCGCCGAACAGAATCGGCTTTTCGATGTAGGCCGCGCCGCATGGGCGCAGGCCGGCAAGCCGCCGCCGCACCTGGCCACCTCGTTCTGGTTCGCGTTCGGTTCGCCCGAGGATTCCCGCGCCCAGATCCACCGTCATCTGCGTCACTACATGAACTGGATTCCGCGCCAGGTCGTCGACGCGATGGCCCCCATCACGGGGTGGGCGGGCAGCCAAGATCAACTCGCCGAGGTGCTCAGGGGATTCGCCGGTATCGGCACCAGCGAGATCCACCTCATTCCGACCAGTTCAGATCCCGACCAGCTACGTCTGGCCGCCGAGGTCGCCGCCGATTTTTGTTCCGGGGTAAACGATTCCGACCAGGGGAGCCTCCAGTGAGCTTCGGCAACTACCAGTTGGAGATCTACCTGCAGGGTCTCACCGGGGTGCTTCCCACACTTCCGATGTCCTTCGACGAACTCGAGGCCCGAGCCGAACAGGCCTTGTCGCCGTCGGTCTGGTCCTATGTCGCCGGCGGGGCCGGCGACGAACTGACGCAACGGTCCAACGCCACCGCCTTTCACCGCTGGGGGCTGATCCCGCGGATGCTCGTCGGCGCCACCGAGCGCGATCTATCCGTCGAACTGTGGGGACGGCGATGGCCCACGCCGGTTTTCATGGCGCCCATCGGGGTGATCGGGCTGTGCACCCGCGACCACCACGGTGATCTGGCCGCCGCCCGCGCCGCCGCGCGCACCGGCGTGCCGATGTGCGTGTCCACTCTGACGATGGACCCCTTGGAGGACGTGGCGGCTGAATTCGGTGACACCCCAGGGCTTTTCCAGTTGTACACGCCGACCGACCGGGAGCTGGCCGAGAGCCTTGTCCATCGAGCCGAAGCCGCCGGCTACACCGGCATAGTGGTGACCCTGGACACCTGGATCCCCGGCTGGCGGCCGCGTGACCTCTCCACCGCCAATTTCCCGCAGCTGCGCGGGCTATGCCTGGCCAACTACATCAGTGACCCGCAGTTCCGGGCCAAGGTGCAGGCCGATACCGGCGCTGATATCGACGCCGACCCGCGCAGCGTCGTCATGCACTGGGTCAGCATCTTCGGAAATTCCCTGACCTGGAACGACTTGGGTTGGCTGCGGTCCATCACCGATCTGCCGCTGATCCTCAAGGGCATCTGTCATCCCGAGGACACCCGCCGCGCCATCGACGCCGGAGTCGACGGGATCTACTGCTCCAACCACGGCGGCCGCCAGGCCAACGGCGGCCTGCCGGCCATCGACTGTCTGCCGGAGGTGGTGGCGGCCGCCGGCGATGTGCCGGTGCTGTTCGATTCCGGGATCCGATCCGGGGCAGATGTGGTCAAGGCGTTGGCGTTGGGTGCCGCCGCGGTGGGAATCGGCCGGCCCTACGCCTACGGGGCGGCACTGGCCGGAACCGACGGCATCGTCCATGTGCTGCGCTCGATGCTGGCCGAGGCTGATCTCATCATGGCGATCGACGGCTACCCGAGCGTCAAAGATCTCACCCCGGAGGCGCTGCGCCGCGTCGGCTGATCCGGTTAGCTGGTTCTCATGCACCAGCCCACCACCGACGTTTCCCGACTGTCGGAGCGGCAGGACCGCCGCCGGGAGAGCCTCGATGCGGTGCTGGACAGCACGCCACTGGCCACCATCGCCTTCGTCCGCGACGGTCATCCGGTTGCCTTGCCGATCGGCTTCGCACGGGTGAAAGACGAGTTGGTGATCCACGGGTCCACCGGCTCGCCCTGGCTTCGGGAGATCGCCGACGGCGCTCCGGTGTCGGTGTGTGTCACCACGTTGGACGGAATCCTGGTGGCGCGCAGCGGCTTCGAGTCATCCTTCCACTACCGCAGCGCAGTTCTGTTCGGACGGTTCACAGCCGTGGTCGGAGTCGAGAAGAACGACTATCTGTTGGCCCTCACCGATACGTTCATCCCCGGCCGGGTCGCCGAATTGCGCGCCAGCACCGCCAAGGAACTGGCCGCAACTCTGGTGTTGCGGATGCCCATCGAGGCCGACAACTGGTCGCTGAAGGTCGCCGACGGCTGGCCCGAGGACGACGACTCCGACGTCGAGGCCGGCGGGTGGGCCGGAGTGGTGCCAATTGTGACGAGCTACGGGAGCCCCCTTCGTGCCCCCGACTGCGACCCGGCGGTGCCCCTGCCGGAATCGGTGCGGTCGATGACCGTCAGGCCTTGACGAGTTTCAGCGCGCCCCGCAGTGTCGCTTCCGATCCGCCACAGCGTTTACCGTTCGGCACCAGCAGCAGCGATCCGGTCAGTGTGCCGGCATCCCAGTTGGCCCGGAGTTCGCCCGCCGAGGTGCTTCCGTCAGCGCATCCGAACATCGTCTCCGATGTGCGGACCAGACTCCACTGCCCCTCGGACAGGGTCGCTTCTGCGGTCCAGCCCTTCGGGCGCGCAACGACCCGCGCGGTACAGCCGTCGGCGGGGACGTCGCAGTCTGGTGAGAAGGCCCACACCCCGTAATCGGAGCCGTCGAGCCGGACCCGGTAGTCGCCGTTCATCAACTCCTCAGCGGCCTCCGCCGGAGCGGCAACAGCCACCAGCAGCACAGCGGGGGCTGCCAGCAGAATCAACGAGCGCACGATTCGGACATTAGGTCATCGTGACATCGGGTGGGTGCCCCCGGCAGGATTCGAACCTGCGGCCTTCTGCTCCGGAGGCAGACGCTCTATCCCCTGAGCTACGGGGGCGCACATGCTGCGCCGTCGGGCTGACACAGCCTAACGCATAGGATGAACCCCCGTGACCCCCGCCGACCTCGCCGAGCTGCTGCGCCGTACCGCTGCGACGGTGCTGGCCGAGCACGGCCTGGATGCCGACACGTTGCCCGCCGTCGTCACCGTCGAGCGGCCGCGAAATCCCGAGCACGGTGATTACGCGACCAACCTTGCCCTTCAGGTCGCCAAGAAGGTGGGTGTCAACCCGCGCGATCTGGCCGAGTGGCTGGCCGACGCGCTGGCCGATGCCGACGGCATCGCCTCGGCCGATGTCGCCGGGCCGGGCTTCGTCAACCTGCGTATCGAGGCCTCCGCGCAGGGCGTCATCATCACCGATGTGCTGACCGCTCAGGCCGGCTACGGCACCTCCGACCTGCTCGCGGGCCGGTCGATCAACCTCGAATTCGTGTCGGCCAACCCGACCGGTCCGATCCACATCGGCGGCACCCGGTGGGCGGCTGTCGGCGACGCCCTCGGCCGACTGCTGAGCACGCAGGGCGCCGAAGTGGTGCGCGAGTACTACTTCAACGACCACGGTGCTCAGATCGACCGGTTCGTCAACTCCCTGATCGCCGCGGCCAAAGGGGAACCAGCCCCGCAGGACGGTTACGCCGGCGCCTACATCGGCGATATCGCGGCGCAGGTTCTGGCCACAGCGCCCGATGCGCTGAGCCTCCCGCACGCCGAACAGCATGAGACCTTCCGGTCCATCGGCGTGGACATGATGTTCACCAACATCAAAGCCTCGCTGCACGAGTTCGGCACCGACTTCGACGTCTTCACCCACGAGGACTCGATGCATACCACCGGCCGGGTGGAGCAGGCCATCGCGAAGCTGCGTGACAACGGTGCCATCTACGAGAAGGACGGCGCAACGTGGCTGCGCACCACCGAGTTCGGTGATGACAAGGACCGCGTGGTCATCAAGAGCGACGGCCAACCCGCCTACATCGCCGGGGATCTCGCCTACTATCTCGACAAGCGCCAGCGTGGTTTCAACCTGTGCATCTACATGCTCGGTGCCGACCACCACGGCTACATCGCCCGGCTCAAGGCGGCCGCGGCCGCACTCGGTGACGATCCCGACACCGTCGAGGTCCTCATCGGTCAGATGGTGAACCTGGTTCGCGACGGTCAGCCGCTGCGGATGAGTAAGCGGGCCGGCGACGTCATCACCCTCGATGACCTTGTCGAGGCCATCGGCGTGGACGCCGCACGTTATGCGCTGACCCGTTCCTCGGTGGACTCACCCATCGACATCGACCTGCAGCTGTGGTCCTCGGCATCCAGCGAGAACCCGGTCTACTACGTGCAATACGCGCACGCGCGGCTGTGCGCCCTGGCCCGTAACGCCGCCGACCTCGGTGTGGAGCCTGACGTCGGCCACCTGGATCTGCTCAACCACGACAAAGAAGGCACCCTGATCCGCAGCCTCGGCGAGTTCCCCCGGGTGCTGCAGGCCGCGGCATCGCTGCGCGAACCGCACCGGGTGTGCCGCTACCTGGAAGATCTGGCCGGCGACTACCACCGGTTCTACGATTCTCATCGGGTGCTGCCCCAGGGGGACGAGGAAGCCGGTGATATCCACCGGGCCCGGCTCGCGCTGTGCGAAGCCACCCGTCAGGTGATCGCCAACGGACTGGGCATTCTCGGTGTGAGCGCCCCGGAGCGAATGTGAACGTCCACCCCGCCGGGCCCCGCCACGCCGGGGAGATACAGCACGAGGACACCCCGCCCCGGCCGCAGAACGCCGCCGACCTGCTGACGTTGGCGCCGAATGTGTGGCCGCGCAACACCGTTCGCGGCGACGACGGTCAGGTACGGATAGCCGGAGTGCCGGTCGGCGAACTCGCCGGCCACTACGGCACCCCGCTGTTCGTCATCGACGAGGCCGACTTCCGCAGCCGCTGTCGCGAGATGGCGGATGCCTTCGGCGGCGGCCGTAATGTGCACTACGCCGCGAAGGCCTTCTTGTGCAGCGAGATCGCCCGCTGGGTGGCCGAAGAGGGTCTGTCCCTCGACGTCGCCAGCGGGGGTGAGTTGGCGGTCGCCCTGCACGCGGATTTCCCGGCCGACCGGATCGCACTGCACGGCAACAACAAATCGGTGGACGAGCTGACCGCCGCGGTGAAGGCCGGTATCGGTTACGTGGTGCTGGACTCGCTGACCGAGATCGACCGGCTCGACGCGGTGGCCGGTGAGGCAGGGGTGGTGCAGAACGTCATGGTTCGCGTCACCGTCGGCGTGGAAGCCCACACTCACGAGTTCATCGCGACCGCCCACGAAGACCAGAAGTTCGGTCTGTCGCTGGCCTCCGGTGCGGCGATGGAGGCGGTCCGACGGGTGTTCGCGGCCGCCAACCTGCGCCTGGTCGGACTGCACAGTCATATCGGTTCGCAGATTTTCGACGTCGGAGGGTTCGAACTGGCCGCGCGCCGGGTGATCGGCCTGATGCGCGATATCGTCGCCGAGTTCGGGGTGGAGCGGACCGCTCAGATCGCGACCGTGGACCTCGGCGGGGGATTGGGGATTTCCTATCTGCCCCAGGATGATCCGCCGCCGGTCGCCGACCTGGCCGCCAAGCTGGACGCCATCGTCGCCACCGAGTCCGCGGCCGTCGGGCTGCCGTGTCCGCGGCTGGTCGTCGAACCTGGCCGGGCGATCGCCGGCCCCGGCACCATCACGCTCTACCAGGTGGGCACCGTCAAAGATGTGGCTGTGAGCGGCACCGCACATCGGCGCTACATCAGCGTGGATGGCGGGATGAGCGATAACATCCGCACCTCGCTGTACGGCGCGAACTACGACGTCAGATTGGTTTCCCGAGCCAGTTCGGCGCCGGCCGTGTTGGCCCGCATCGTCGGCAAGCACTGCGAGAGCGGTGACATTGTGGTGCGCGAGGCCTGGGTGCCCGAGGACCTGACCCCGGGAGATCTGCTCGGAGTGGCCGCCACCGGGGCGTATTGCTACTCGATGTCCAGCCGGTACAACCTGGTTGGACGCCCGGCGGTGGTGGCGGTTCGCGACGGCGAGTCGCGTCTGGTTCTGCGCCGGGAAACGGTGGACGATCTGCTCAGTCTGGAGGTGCGGTGACGAACGCGAGTGACAAACCGATCGGTGTCGCGGTGCTGGGACTCGGCAACGTCGGCCGCGAGGTGGTCCGGATCATCGGCCAGAGCGCGACCGACCTGGCCGCCCGCGTGGGCGCGCCCCTGGAACTGCGCGGCGTGGCGGTGCGCCGGGTCGGCGCCGACCGCGGCCTACCGGTCGAGCTGCTGACCGACAATGTCGAGGACCTGGTCTCCCGCGAGGACGTCGACATCGTGGTGGAGTTGATGGGACCCGTCGAGCCGGCCCGAAAGGCGATCCTCACCGCCCTCGAGCACGGCAAGTCGGTGGTCACCGCCAACAAGGCCCTGCTGGCGCAGTCCACCGGTGAACTCGCCGAAGCCGCCGAGCGGGCCCAGGTGGACCTGTACTTCGAGGCCGCGGTTGCCGGTGCCATCCCGGTGATCCGCCCGCTGACCCAGTCGTTGGCCGGTGACACGGTGTTGCGGGTGGCCGGAATAGTCAACGGCACCACCAACTACATCTTGTCCGAAATGGCCTCCACCGGAGCCGATTACGATTCGGCGCTGGCCGATGCGAGTGCGCTCGGTTACGCCGAGGCCGACCCCACCGCCGACGTCGAGGGCTACGACGCCGCGGCCAAAGCGGCGATTCTGGCCTCGATAGCGTTTCACACCAGAGTCACCGCCGACGACGTCTACCGGGAGGGCATCACCAAGGTCAGCCCCGCCGACTTCGAGGCAGCCCGTGCGCTGGACTGCACCATCAAGCTGTTGGCCATCTGCGAGCGGATCACCACTGATGGCCAACAACGGGTTTCGGCCCGGGTCTATCCGGCACTGGTACCACTGGAGCACCCACTGGCCGCAGTCAACGGGGCCTTCAACGCGGTGGTCGTCGAGGCCGAGGCAGCGGGCCGGTTGATGTTCTACGGTCAGGGTGCCGGCGGCAACCCGACCGCTTCGGCGGTGATGGGTGATGTGGTGATGGCAGCCCGTAACCGGGTGCAGGGCGGCCGCGGTCCGCGTGAATCGCGCTACGCCGAGTTGCCGATCGCCCCGATGGGGATGATCCCCACCCGCTACTACGTCAGCATGAAGGTCAAAGACCTACCCGGCGTATTCGCCTCGGTGGCAACTGAATTCGGCAAACGCGAAGTCAGTATTGCCGAGGTGCGTCAAGAAGGCATGGCTGACGGTTCGGCGCGGATCGTTGTCGTCACGCACCTTGCGACTGACGCGGCGTTGTCAGACACCGTCGCCGCGCTGGCAGGGCTCGATGTCGTCGATGAGGTCACCAGCGTGTTGCGTTTGGAGGGAACCGCAGAATGAGCGATGAGCGTCTCGCGCGAAGAGCATCCGGCTCGGATCAGCGTCGTGCGCGAGGGTTTGCGGACTGCCGTGGCCGCGCCGGATGCTCCTGGCCGGGCCTGATCGAGGCATATCGGGATCGTCTTCCGATGGCCGCGAACTGGACACCGGTGACGCTGCTGGAAGGTGGCACCCCTTTGGTGCCCGCGCCGCGGCTGTCGGAAAAAACCGGCTGCACAGTGCATGTCAAGGTCGAAGGACTCAACCCCACCGGATCGTTCAAGGACCGGGGCATGACCATGGCGGTCACCGAGGCCGTCGCACGGGGGCAGAAGGCCGTGCTGTGCGCCTCCACCGGGAACACCTCGGCAGCCGCGGCCGCGTATGCCGCCCGGGCCGGTATCACCTGCGCGGTGCTGATTCCACAGGGCAAGATCGCGGTGGGCAAGCTGGCGCAAGCCGTCATGCATGGGGCCAAGATCATCCAGATCGACGGTAACTTCGACGATTGCCTCGAGCTTGCTCGCAAGCTCACCGCCGACTACCCGACCATCTCGCTGGTCAACAGCGTCAACCCGGTGCGAATCGAAGGCCAGAAGACAGCGGCGTTCGAGATCGTGGACGTCCTGGGCTACGCCCCTGATGTCCACGCCCTCCCGGTCGGAAACGCCGGCAACATCACCGCCTACTGGAAGGGCTATACCGAGTACCACCGCGACGGTGTGAGCGACAGCCTGCCGAAGATGCTCGGCACCCAGGCCGCCGGCGCCGCGCCACTGGTGCTGGGCCACCCCGTCAGCAAGCCGGAAACCCTGGCCACCGCGATCCGGATCGGCTCGCCGGCCTCGTGGGATGGCGCCATGGCGGCCAAGGAGGAGTCCGGCGGACGTTTCCTGGCGGCGACCGACGAGGAGTTGTTGGCCGCGTATCAGCTGTTGGCCACCGAGGAGGGCATCTTCGTGGAGCCCGCGTCTGCGGCCAGCGTCGCGGGCCTGCTCAAGGCGGCCGAGGACGGCTGGGTGCGGCCCGGTTCTACGGTGGTCTGCACCGTCACCGGCCACGGCTTGAAAGACCCCGACACCGCTCTGCGGGATATGCCGACCGTCACCGCGATCCCGGTGGATCCCGCCGCCGTGGTGGCTGCGCTGGGCCTGGACTGAAGGGCGGGTGAACCCGGAGTTGACCGTTTTGCTACCTGCCGGGTTGACCGGTAGCGCAACTGTGGCGGCCTCCAGCGCCAACCTCGGGCCGGGCTTCGACAGTCTCGGTCTGGCGTTGGCGCTGTATGACGAAATCACGGTCGAAACAACCTCTGGCTCAACTGTTGTCGAGGTTGAGGGAGAAGGTCAAGGTCAAGTCGCCGGCGGCGCCGACAACCTGGTCGCGGTGGCAGTCCGGCGCGGTCTGGCGGCTGCGGGTATGGAGGCGGCGGGCCTGAAGCTGAACTGCCGCAACGTTATTCCGCACGCGCGTGGGTTGGGATCCTCGGCGGCCGCCGTGGTGGGCGGACTTGCCGCAGCCAATGCCCTTGTGGCGCAGACTGATCAGCCGCCACTGACGGTCGAGCAGCTGATTCAGCTTTCCGGAGAGTTCGAGGGCCATCCGGACAACGCGTCGGCATCGGTTCTCGGTGGTGCGGTGGTGTCCTGGATCCAGGCCTCCGCTGCCGCGGGCGACGATCCCCGCTATTTCGCCGCACCGCTGCGGCTGCACCGCGATATCCGGCTGTTTCCGGGCATCCCGGAGGTGCGTTCCTCCACCGCGGAGACGCGGGTGCTGTTGCCGGCGCAGGTGAGCCACGAGACGGCCCGGTTCAACCTCAGCCGCGCGGCTTTGCTGGTGGTTGCGCTGACGGAACGCCCGGATTTGCTGATGGCGGCTACCGAGGATCTGTTGCATCAACCTCAGCGGGCGGCGGCGATGCCGGCGTCGGCGCAATACCTGCAGCTGTTGCGGCAAAATGGAGTCGCCGCGGTGCTCTCCGGCGCCGGGCCGTCGGTGCTGGCGCTCACCAACGGCACCGATCTGCCGGCTGAGGCGCTGGAATTCGCTCGCGAACATGGATTTGCCACTGCCGAGGTCGGTGTGGGCGCTCCGGTGCGCTGGAGCGCCGATGTCGCGGTCGGCGCGCAGGAGAATCGCGGGTGAGGCTTTCTTGCCTCTGGCAGCGCAGCGGGCTATCCTCGCAACTGTCCAGCATCTGCAGCGTAGGTTCTGCGCCGACACCTAGGACGATCACCAACTCTTGAACGTTTAATCCAGTGGTTTGGCGGTTGGCCTGGTGGCCACCCAGCCCGGCACCCACTGACACCGCACATCGGTGAGACTTCGCGTCCAGTCAATCGGCTGAACGCCGGAAACCCCCGCGAGATGAGAACACGGGGGAGAGAAAGGAAATCCGTGACTGATACGGACCTCATCACGGCTGAGAACCACACCGCACACAACTCCGAGAGCGGCGAGGCTTCAGGCAACTCCGCCTCGGGGCGTTCCGGGGGCGGCTCGCTGGCCACGATGGTTCTTCCCGAGCTGCGCGCCCTGGCCAGCCAGGTCGGTGTCAAGGGCACATCCGGCATGCGCAAGGGCGAGCTGATCGCCGCCATCAACGAGGTCCGCGGTGGCGGGTCGCGCAACGGTGGCGCCGACGGCGAACGTGACAAGGCGCACGACAAGCCTCAGCAGGCCGAGTCCGCCGCGGAAGCCCCGGCGGAGAAGCCTCGGGCCGAGCGGTCGGAGCGGGCCGAGCGGCCGGAACGGGCCGAGCGGGCCGAACGGGCCGAGTCCGGCGGATCCCGGCCCGACAACCGGCGAGAGGCGACGTCAGGGGAGCAGGGCGGCGGCGAGTCCGCCGCCGGCGGCCAGCAGGGCGGCCAACAGGGTGATGACGGCGGGGACCGCCAGGGCCGGCGCGGGCGCCGGTTCCGTGACCGCCGCCGGCGTGGCGAGCGGCCCGTCGGCGAGGCCGGCGGCGAGACCGAACTGCGCGAGGACGACGTCGTCCAACCGGTCGCCGGAATTCTCGACGTGCTGGACAACTACGCATTCGTTCGCACCTCCGGCTACCTGGCCGGCCCGAACGACGTCTACGTCTCGATGAACATGGTTCGCAAGAACGGCCTTCGCCGCGGCGACGCCGTCACCGGCGCTGTGCGGGTGCCCCGGGACGGCGAGGGCGGCGGTGGAAACCAGCGGCAGAAGTTCAATCCACTGGTGCGCCTCGACAGCGTCAACGGCGGCCCGGTCGAGGCGGCCCGCAACCGCCCGGAGTTCGGCAAGCTGACCCCGCTGTACCCGAACCAGCGGCTGCGGCTGGAAACCTCCTCCGAGAAGCTGACCACCCGGGTGATCGACCTCATCATGCCGATCGGCAAGGGCCAGCGTGCGCTCATCGTGTCTCCGCCCAAGGCCGGCAAGACGACGATCATGCAGGACATCGCCAACGCGATCACCCGCAACAACCCCGAGTGCCACCTCATGGTCGTGCTTGTCGACGAGCGCCCAGAAGAGGTCACCGACATGCAGCGTTCGGTCAAGGGTGAGGTCATCGCCTCCACCTTCGACCGGCCGCCGTCCGACCACACCCAGGCCGCCGAACTGGCCATCGAGCGGGCCAAGCGTCTTGTGGAGCAGGGCAAGGACGTCGTCGTCCTGCTCGACTCGATCACCCGTCTGGGCCGCGCCTACAACAACGCCTCCCCGGCCTCCGGGCGAATCCTCTCCGGCGGTGTGGATTCCACCGCGCTCTACCCGCCCAAGCGGTTCCTCGGAGCGGCCCGCAACATCGAGAACGGCGGGTCGCTGACCATCATCGCCACCGCGATGGTGGAGACCGGTTCCACCGGTGACACGGTCATCTTCGAAGAGTTCAAGGGCACTGGCAACGCCGAGTTGAAGCTGGATCGCAAGATCGCCGAGCGTCGGGTGTTCCCGGCGGTCGACGTCAACCCGTCCGGTACCCGCAAGGACGAATTGCTGCTGTCCCCGGACGAGTTCTCGGTGGTGCACAAGCTGCGCCGGGTGCTCTCCGGACTGGACAGCCACCAGGCCATCGACCTGCTGATGAGCCAGCTGCGCAAAACCAAGACCAACTACGAGTTCCTGGTCCAGGTGTCCAAGACGGCACCGGGCGCGATGGACTCCGACTGACCCGTATGGACAGCGACGCGATCTGGCGCTGTGTCGGCGCCCAGCGCGCCGAAATCGCAGACCTGCTCGAGGGTCTCGACGCCGACCAGTGGATGGCCCAGTCGTTGTGCAACGGCTGGCGGGTTCGTGACGTCGCCGCTCATCTGACCCATTCGCATATGCCGCGGGGTCGGGCGGTCCTTGAGGCGGTCAAGTCGGGCTTCCGGTTTGACCCGATGATTCGTCGGCTGGCGACCGAGGACAAACGCTCACAAGCCGAGATCGTCGCCGCGCTGCGCGGCATGGTTGGCGCGCGCCGCAGAGTTCCCGGAACCAGCGTGCAACAGCCACTCATCGAACTTCTGGTGCATGGCCAGGACATCGCGGTGCCGCTCGGAATTGATCTGCCGATGCCGACCGAGGCCGCAGTGGAAGCGGCAAACCGACTGTCCGGCATGAAATTTCCGCTGAATGCGCGTGCGCGACTCGACGGTACCCGCATGGTGGCCACCGACGCCGACTTCGCCGCAGGCGAGGGCCGGGAGGTGCGGGCGCCGATTCGCGACATCGTCATGGTGCTGGCCGGCCGCGCCGACGCATAACGTTTGATCGTGGCCGACACAGTCCAGCAACTGCTCCGCGCACGCCTCGAGGACCGGGGTCCCGCGGTCAAATACGGCGAACGGGTCTGGACCTGGCGTGAACACCTCGACGACGCGGCGCGGCAGGCGTCGGCGCTGATCGGCCAGGCCGACCCGGCAAGGCCGCTGCATATCGGGACGCTGCTGGGCAATACCCCCGAGATGCTGACCGCGATGGCCGCCGCCGGACTGGGCGGGTACGTGCTGGCCGGAATCAACAACACCCGCCGTGGGGCCGGGCTTGCCCGCGATATCGCGCTGGCCGACTGCCAGATCCTGCTCACCGACGCCGAGCACCGCGGTCTGCTCGACGGCCTCGACGTACCGGGCGTGCAGATTTTCGACGTGGATTCCGCGGAGTGGGGGAGTCTGCTGGCGGCGGCCGGCGACCTGCGCCCGCACCGGGAGGTCGCCCCGACCGACACCTTCATGCTGATCTTCACATCAGGCACCAGTGGCGAACCCAAGGCCGTGCAGATGGCACACATGATGATTCCCTTTGCGGGAACCGCTCTGGTGCAACGGTTTTCCATCACACCCATGGACGTCTGCTACCTGTCCATGCCGATGTTCCACTCCAATGCCCTGCTGGCGGGCTGGGCGGTTTCGCTGTCCAGCGGCGCGGCCATGGCCCCGGCGTCGTTCTCGGCTTCGGGTCTGCTGGGCGATCTGCGCCACTACGGCGCCACCTATCTCAATTACGTCGGTAAGCCGTTGGCCTACGTCCTGGCAACCCCGCAGCGGCCCGACGATGCGGACAACCCGCTGCGGGTGGCCTTCGGCAATGAGGCAGGAGAACGTGACGTCGCCGAGTTCGGCCGCAGGTTCGACTGCACGGTGTGGGACGGCTTCGGCTCAACCGAGGGAGCGGTGATCATCACGCGCGACGGGGACTGCCCGCCGGGATCAGTCGGTCGCGGCTTCCCGGGGGTGGCCATTTATGACCCGCAGACCCGAACCGAATGCCCGCCGGCCCGCTTCGATGCCGCCGGGGCCCTGCGCAACGCGGATGAGGCGATCGGTGAGATCGTCAACACGGCCGGCGCCGGGCTGTTCAGCGGCTACTACAACGACGAGCAGGCCACCAGTGACCGGTTGCGCCACGGTATGTACTGGTCCGGCGATCTGGGCTACCGCGACGCCGACGGCTGGATCTACTTCGCCGGACGCACTGGGGAGTGGCTGCGGGTCGACGGCGAGAACCTCGCCTGTGCGCCGATCGAGCGGATCCTGCAGCGCCTGGACCCGGTCAGCCGGGTCGCGGTCTACGCCGTCCCCGACGACCGCGTCGGTGACGCGGTGATGGCCGCCCTGTTGCTTCGGGACGACATGACTCTGCGCCCGGCTCAGTTCGCGGCGTTCCTGCGGGCGCAGCCCGACCTGTCGCCCAAGGCCTGGCCGCGGTTCGTCTGGATCGCCCCTGACCTCCCGGTCACCGCGACCAACAAGATCGTCAAACGGCAGCTGAGCGCCCAGGGGCTCGAGGTGCCGTCCGGCGTGGTCTGGCAGCGCAACAGGGACGGGGAATACCTCCCCGGGTGAACCCGTTTAGGCAGGTGGCAGCCGAACTGGCATAATGGCTGCCGACCACCTCAGGTACCGGTTCACGTCCCAGGAAACTGTCGGCGACCCGGCGACCAGACAATGAAGAGGAATCATGAAAACCGGTATTCATCCCGCATATGGCGAGACCACCGTGGTCTGCGGCTGCGGTAACAGCTTCACCACTCGCAGCACCAAGGAGAGCGGCCACATCGTGGTCGAGGTGTGCTCGCAGTGCCATCCCTTCTACACCGGCAAGCAGAAGATTCTCGACAGCGGCGGCCGCGTCGCCCGCTTCGAGAAGCGCTACGGCAAGCGCGCCGGAAAGGCCGCTGAAGGCTCAGAGGCCGCAGACAGCTAGCTGCCCTACCGACGCCCGTCTTGTCGCATCCGCGAGAGGCCGGGCGTCGGTTTGCGTTTGACGGCTTGGAGAACGACGGTCCGGGAGGACGACATGACGCAGAGCGCCCCCGCTGTTGCCATCGACGCCGTTCTCACCGAGCACGCCGACCTCGAACGCCAACTGTCCGACCCGGAACTGCACGGTGACGCCGCCAACGCCCGCCGGGTCGGGAAGCGCTTCGCCCAACTGGCTCCGATCGTGGCCACCCACCGCAAGTTGGAGGCCGCCCGTGGCGACCTCGAGGCGGCCCGGGAATTGTCGGCCGACGATTCCTCGTTCGCCGACGAGGTCACCGAGTTGGAAGGCCGGGTGGCCGATCTCGACACCCAGCTCACCGACATGCTGGCTCCGCGGGACCCGCACGATGCCGACGACATCGTCCTCGAGGTCAAGTCCGGCGAGGGCGGCGAGGAATCGGCGCTGTTCGCCGCGGATCTGGCCCGGATGTACATCCGCTACGCCGAGCGCCGCGGCTGGACGGTCACCGTGCTCGACGAGACCTTCTCCGATCTCGGCGGTTACAAAGAAGCCACCATCTCGATTGCCGCCAAGGGCGATTCGCCAGACGGGGTCTGGTCTCGGATGAAGTGGGAGGGCGGCGTGCACCGTGTGCAACGGGTACCGGTCACCGAATCCCAGGGACGCGTGCACACCTCGGCGGCCGGTGTGCTGGTCTATCCCGAACCCGACGAAGTCGAGCAGGTCCAGATCGACGAGTCCGATCTGCGTATCGACGTGTACCGCTCATCCGGCAAGGGCGGCCAGGGCGTGAACACCACCGACTCCGCGGTGCGTATCACCCACCTGCCGACCGGAATCGTCGTCACCTGTCAGAACGAGCGCTCCCAGTTGCAGAACAAGGCCCGCGCCATGCAGGTCCTCGCGGCTCGCCTGCAGGTGTTGGCGGAGGAGCAGGCCTCGGCCGACGCCTCGGCGGACCGGGCCAGCCAGATCCGCACCGTCGACCGCTCCGAGCGGATCCGCACCTACAACTTCCCGGAGAACCGGATCGCCGATCACCGGATCAACTTCAAGGCGCACAACCTCGACCAGGTGCTCGACGGCGATATGGACGACCTGCTCGATGCGCTGGTCGCTGCCGACAAGCAAGCCCGGTTGCAGCAGGCATGACCGCTCCTCTGCGCGAGGCGATCAACCGGGCCGCAGGCATGCTCGCCGCGGCCGGAATCGATTCAGCGCGCACCGATGCAGAACTTCTCGCCGCTCATGCGGCCGGCACCGATCGTGGCCGGTTGGCGCTGGCCGAACCCGTCGACCCGGGATTCTTCGACAGGTTCGACGACGCCGTCGCCACCCGCGCCAGACGTGTTCCGCTGCAGCACATCACCGGCACCGCGGCATTCGGGCCGGTGCAGTTGCAGGTCGGGCCGGGGGTGTTCATCCCGCGTCCTGAGACGGAGGCGATGCTGGAATGGGCCCTGGCCCAACGGCTTCCACCCGCGCCCGTGATCGTCGACCTGTGCACCGGATCCGGGGCGCTGGCAGTCGCGCTGGCGATCGGGATTCCGGGGGCCACGGTGATCGCCGTCGACGACGACCCGGCCGCGCTCGGCTACGCCCGCTGCAACGCCGCGTCGACTGCGGTGCGGTTGGTGGCCGCCGACGTGACCGAACCCGACCTGCTGCCCGAGCTCGTCGGCGCGGTTGACCTGCTGGTGGCCAACCCGCCCTATATTCCGGCCGGTACCGAACTGGACCCCGAAGTGTCCCAACATGATCCGCATCACGCGCTGTTCGGCGGGGTGGACGGCATGGCGGTGATCAGGCCCATCGTCCGGCGCGCTGCGGACTTACTCAGAGCCGGGGGCCTGGTGGCCGTCGAACATGACGACACCACTTCTCGGTCATGCGTGGAGGCGGTACGGGAAACCGGCGCCTTCACCGAGGTGACCCCCCGCTGTGATCTCACCGAACGGCTCCGGTTTGTGACCGCGCGCCGCAATCCGATTGCTGGGAGCGTGACGTGACTCAGACCTTCGACTGCCGGAACCCGGAGAACCGGACCGAAGCGATCTCCGCGGCGGCCGCGGCGCTGAAGAGCGGACGGCTGGTGGTCATGCCCACCGATACGGTCTACGGCATCGCCGCGGACGCCTTCGACAACCAAGCGGTCGCTGCCCTGCTCGCGGCGAAGGGTCGCGGCCGCGATATGCCGGTCGGCGTCCTCGTCGGGTCCTGGCACACCATCGAGGGGTTGGTCTACTACGTCCCCGATTCGGCGCGGGAGTTGATCCGCGCGTTCTGGCCGGGTGCCCTGAGCCTGGTCGTGCAGCAGGCGCCGTCGCTGCGCTGGGACCTCGGCGACGCCCGCGGCACCGTCATGCTGCGGATGCCCCTGCACCCGGTGGCGTGCGAGTTGCTCAGAGAGACCGGTCCGCTGGCGGTCTCCAGTGCCAACATCTCCGGGCAGCCGGCTGCCACCACCGGGGGGGAGGCCCAGCACCAGCTCGGCGGTCTGGTCGACGTCTACCTCGACAGCGGCCCGTCCGAACAGCAGGCCGCTTCGACCATCGTCGATCTGACCGGGGCTTCGCCGCGCGTTCTGCGGGAGGGGCCGGTCAGCGTGGCCGCGGTCGCCGCCGTCCTCGGTGTGGACGCCGACTCGCTGACGGCCCCGGCGCCGGTCGTGGGGGAGTAGGACGGCCATGGGGGACGGCATGGGGGATGTGCTGTACCTGGCGCTCTCCGACAGGGGCGCCGGCGTCCCGTTGCGAGAGCTGGCACTTGTCGGCCTGACCGCAGCGGCCGTCACCTATTTCGCGACCGGCGGGGTGCGGGTGCTGGCGACCCGGCTCGGCGCGGTCGCCTATCCCCGCGCGCGTGACGTCCACCTGCAGCCGACACCGCGGATGGGCGGTCTGGCGATGTACCTCGGCGTCATCACCGCGGTGTTCCTGGCATCGCAGCTGCCGGCGTTGACGCGCGGCTTCGTCTACTCCTCGGGGATGCCGGCGGTGGTGATCGCCGGAGGCCTGATCATGGCCATCGGCCTGATCGACGACCGGTGGGGACTGGACGCACTGACAAAGTTCGCCGGCCAGATCACCGCAGCCAGCGTGTTGGTGACCATGGGAGTCGCCTGGAGTGTGCTGTACATCCCCTTCGGCGGGATCGGGACCATCGTGCTGGATCAGGCCACGTCGATCCTGCTGACCCTCGCCCTGACGGTGGCGGTGGTCAACGCGATGAACTTCGTCGACGGTCTGGACGGTCTGGCGGCCGGCCTGGGACTGATCACCGCTATGGCCATCTGCATCTATTCGGTCGGCCTGCTCCGCGATCACGGCGGCGACGTCCTGTTTTACCCGCCGGCGGTGATCTCAGTCGTGCTCGCGGGCGCCTGCCTCGGTTTCCTGCCGCACAACTTCCACCGGGCCCGGATCTTCATGGGTGACTCCGGTTCGATGCTCATCGGTTTGATGCTGGCGGCGGCCTCGACGACGGCGGCCGGCCCGATTTCGCAGAGCGCCTACGGCGCACGCGACGTCTTCGCCCTGCTCTCGCCGTTCCTGCTGGTTGTCGCCGTGGTGTTCGTGCCGGCGCTCGACATGCTGCTGGCCATCGTTCGCCGCACCCGCGCCGGTCGCAGTCCGTTCAGCCCGGACAAGATGCATCTGCACCACCGGCTGCTGCAGATCGGCCATTCACATCGCCGGGCGGTGCTGCTCATTTACCTCTGGGTCGGGCTCGTGGCACTGGGCGCGGCGAGCACGATCTTCGTCGACCCCCGCTACACCGGGGCGGTGATGCTCGCGGCGATCGCCGTGGCAATCGTGGTGACGGTCATCCCGTTGATCCGGGGCGAGAACATGCCTGATGACGACGAACTAACAGCCCTGTACGACAGCTTGTACGACGGCAAGTAGTAGCCCATTTTGCCCCGCTGACCCTGTGGTACCGTGCCCCTGCAACGCCCGATCGGGCCCTGAAAAGACAACACGATTGTGGGTGGACGTGTGACGACACCAGCGCCGGATGCGCCGTTGGTGTTCCCGTCCGTGGTCTTTCGTCCCGCTCAACTGCTCATAACGTGTGCCGCCGTGACGGCATTGGTCGTCGCACTGTCCGCCTGGGCCGGCCACGTCATGTTCGGGGTGTTCTTCGGAGTGGGCCTCGGACTGGGCCTGATCAACGCGCTGCTGGTACAGCGATCCGTCGCCTCGATCACGGCCGACGCCCACCCACTCAAGCACAAGATGGCGCTGAACTCGGCCACCCGGCTGATGGTCATCACCATTGTCGGACTGACGATCGCCTGGATTTTCCGGCCGCTCGGCCTCGGCGTCGTCTTCGGCCTGGCGCTGTTCCAGGTCATCCTCGTTTTGAGCACCGCGCTGCCGGTGTGGAAGAAGCTCCGCACCGGTGAACCGGACGACTTAGCGCCCAATGGTGTGACTCCGGCGGATTCTTATCCTCCTTCTTCTTCCAATCCCGCCTCACCAGCCGACAACATGCTCAAGGATTGATCATCATGACCGAAGACATCCTCGCCGAAGGTGCGATCGAGGTCGGCCACCACACCACGGCCACCTGGTTGGGCATGACCGTCAACACCGACACGGTCTATGCCACCGCCCTTGCTGCCGCCATCACCCTGGCACTGGCGTTCTTCCTGCGGGCCAAAGTCACCTCGACCGGCGTGCCCAGCGGGGTGCAGCTGTTCTGGGAGGCGATCACCACCCAGATGCGCGGTCAGATCGAAGGCGCGATCGGGATGAAGATCGCGCCGTTCGTGCTGCCGCTGGCGGTCACCCTGTTCGTTTTCATCCTGATCGCCAACTGGATCTCGGTCCTGCCGGTTCAATACGGCACCGCCGACGGCGCAACCCATGAACTTCTCAAACCACCGGCCTCGGATATCAACTTCGTGCTGGCGCTGGCTCTGTTCGTCTTCCTCTGCTATCACGCCGCCGGCATCTGGCGGCGCGGCCTCATCGGCCACCCGATCAAGCTGCTCAAGGGTCACGTCGCGTTCCTCGCGCCGATCAACCTGGTGGAGGAGATCGCCAAGCCGATCTCGCTGTCCCTGCGACTTTTCGGCAACATCTTCGCCGGCGGCATCATGGTGGCGCTCATCGCGCTGTTCCCGCCCTACATCATGTGGGCGCCCAACGCGATCTGGAAGACCTTCGACCTGTTCGTCGGCCTCATCCAGGCGTTCATCTTCTCGCTGCTGACGATTCTGTACTTCAGCCAGTCCATGGAACTGGATGAGGAGCACCACTAGAGCTTTACGAGAGCTTTTCCACCCCCGGAACCACCAACCCCTGGTAGGGCTCCTACCAGCAATCAAGGAGGATAAGTAATGGCAGACCCACAAATCGTTGCCGGCGCCCTGATCGGCGGCGGACTCATCCTGGGCGGCGGTGCCATCGGCGCCGGTATCGGCGACGGCATCGCCGGTAACGCGCTGATCTCCGGCATCGCCCGTCAGCCTGAGGCGCAGGGCCGCCTGTTCACCCCGTTCTTCATCACCGTTGGTCTGGTGGAAGCGGCCTACTTCATCAACCTCGCGTTCATGGCGCTGTTCGTGTTCGCCACGCCCGGCGCCTCCTAGTCGGCCATGCGTTTCAGCGATGCCGGGGACCTGAGCGTCACCGTGTTGGCGGCTGAGGAAGGCGGCGGTACCCAGAACTTCCTCATCCCCAACGGCACCTTCTTCTTCGTGCTGGCCATCTTCTTGATCGTGCTCGGCGTGATCGGCAAGTTCGTCGTCCCGCCGATTCAGAAGGTGTTGGGTGAGCGCGAGCGGATGGCCGCCCAGATCACCGAGGACAATCGCCGGGCTGCGGCCCAGGAGGCTGCCGCGGAGGCCGACTACGGCAAGGAGTTGGCGACCGCCCGCTCCGAGGCGGCCGGTATTCGCGACGCCGCGAGGTCGGAAGGCCGGCAGGTCGTCGACGATATGCGGGCGAGGGCCAACGGAGAAGTCGCCGGCACGCTGCAGGACGCCAACGAGGAACTCAAGGTGCAGAGCGACTCCATCGCGCCGACTCTGGACGCGTCGGTGGAGACGCTCTCCGCGACTTTGGCCAGCAGGGTGCTCGGCGTCCGAGTCGACGGTTCGCCGTCGGGCGGTTCCTCGGCGGCCACATCGTCCTACACCCACACGGCTTCGGAAGGCTGAGGCAGAAGTTGTCAACCTTTATCGGACAGCTGATCGGCTTCGCGGTCATCATCTGGATCATCAGCAAGTACGTCGCACCTCCGGTGCGCAAACTGATGGCCGAACAGCGCGAAACCGTTGCGACCCAACTCGACGAAAGCGCTAAAGCCTCCGCGCGACTGGCTGCGGCCGATCAGTACCACGCCAAGCGGGTCGACGAGGGTCGGGCGGAAGGTCGCCATATCGTCGACGAGGCCCGCACGGATTCGGTCCGCATCGCCGAGCAGCTGCACGTCCAGGCCGGTGTTGATGCCGAACGGATCAAAGTCCAAGGCGGACAGCAGGTTTCCCTGCTGCGCGCTCAGTTGATCCGCCAGCTTCGCGGCGACCTCGGCGACGAGTCGGTTCGCCGAGCGACCGAACTGGTCAAGTCGCATGTGTCCGACCCGCAGAACCAGTCGGCCACCGTGGACCGGTTCCTCGACGAGCTGGAGTCCATGGCTCCGGCGGCCTTCGCGCCCGAGGTGGACTCGTCCGGCCTGCGTTCTGCCAGCCGCGATGCCCAGGCTGCCGTGGTGGCACGATTCGACGCGCTGTCCGGTTCGCTGAGCGGCGACGAGCTGTCCAGGCTCTCCGACGAGTTGGTTGCGGTGGACAACCTGCTCGAGCGCGAGCCGATCCTGGGGCGCCACCTTGCCGACGCCACCGGGCAGGCGGATGCCAAGAAGCAGATGCTCCAGCAGTTGCTCGGCAGCCAGGTCGGGGCGACGACCCGCGATCTGCTCGACACCGCGGTCTCGGTCCGGTGGTCCAAGACCGGCGACTTCGCCGGCGCGCTCGCGCTGGTAGCCCGGCTCAGCTTGTTGACGAAGGCGGAGCGGGAGGGCCAGGCCGACGCCGTGGCGGAGCAGCTTTTCCGGTTCGGCCGGATCCTGGACTCCGAGCCGCAGCTGACGCTGTTGCTCAGTGATGCCTCCAAGCCGGCCGCCGATCGGGTATCGCTGCTGCGCGGGGTGTTGGATCGGGCCAGCGGAACCAACGAGACCGCGACTGCCCTGCTGACACACACCGTGGAACTGCTGCACGGTGAGCGTGCCGACGAGGCGGTGCATGACGTCGCCGAACTGGCCGTCGCACGCCGGGGAGAGATCGTCGCCCAGGTCAGCGCCGCGGCCGAACTCAGCGACAGTCAACGCCGGCGCCTCACCGAGGTGCTGGCCCGGATCTATCACAACCCCGTGTCGGTGCAAGTCGACGTCGAACCCACTGTGCTCGGCGGCCTGGCGGTTTCCGTCGGGGACGAGGTCATCGACGGAACACTGTCCTCCCGGCTGGATGCGGCAGCGACAAAGCTGCCCGACTAGCCACGAATAACCCGAAGACGCTGGATCTACTCCAAAGACCCAAAGGCAGGAAGACGAAAAGCCATGGCAGAGTTGACAATCTCCGCGAACGACATCCAGGGCGCGATCGAGAGCTACGTATCGAGCTTTGAGGCGGGCACCGGTCGCGAGGAGGTCGGCACCGTCATCGACACCGGTGACGGCATCGCGCACGTCGAGGGTCTGCCCTCGGTGATGACTCAGGAACTGCTGGAGTTCTCCGGCGGTGTTCTGGGGGTGGCGCTGAACCTCGACGAGCACAGCATCGGCGCGGTCATCCTCGGTGAGTCCGACAAGATCGAAGAGGGCCAGCAGGTCCGGCGCACCGGTGAGGTGCTTTCCGTGCCGGTCGGCGACGCGTTCCTCGGTCGCGTGGTCAACCCGCTGGGACAGCCGATCGACGGCCGAGGCGAAATCACCGCAGAGACCCGGCGCGCCCTGGAGTTGCAGGCCCCCTCGGTGGTGCAGCGTCAGAGCGTCAGCGAGCCGCTGCAGACCGGCATCAAGGCCATCGACGCCATGACGCCGATCGGCCGCGGCCAGCGCCAGCTGATCATCGGCGACCGCAAGACCGGCAAGACCGCGGTCTGCGTCGACACCATCCTCAACCAGCGGCAGAACTGGGAAACCGGTGATCCGTCCAAGCAGGTTCGCTGCGTCTACGTCGCGATCGGCCAGAAGGGCACCACCATCGCCAGCGTGCGTCGCGCGCTGGAAGAGGGCGGCGCGATGGACTACACCACGATCGTGGCCGCGCCGGCCTCGGATTCGCCCGGCTTCAAATGGCTTGCGCCCTACACCGGTTCGACCATCGCTCAGCACTGGATGTATAACGGCAAGCACGTCTTGATCGTCTTCGACGACCTCACCAAGCAGGCTGAGGCCTACCGCGCGATCTCGCTGCTGCTGCGTCGCCCGCCGGGTCGCGAGGCCTACCCGGGTGACGTGTTCTACCTGCACTCCCGGTTGCTGGAGCGCTGCGCGAAGCTGTCCGACGAACTCGGTGGCGGCTCGATGACCGGTCTGCCGATCATCGAGACGAAGGCCAACGACATCTCGGCCTACATCCCCACCAACGTCATCTCGATCACCGACGGGCAGTGCTTCCTGGAGACCGACCTGTTCAACCAGGGCGTGCGTCCGGCCATCAACGTCGGCGTCTCGGTGTCCCGCGTCGGTGGTGCCGCCCAGATCAAGGCGATGAAAGAGGTGGCGGGAAGTCTCCGCCTGGATCTGTCGCAGTATCGCGAGCTGGAGTCCTTCGCGGCCTTCGCCTCCGACCTCGACGAGGCCTCGAAGGCGCAGCTGGAGCGCGGTGCCCGGCTGGTGGAGCTGCTCAAGCAGCCGCAATACAGCCCGATGTCGGTTCAGGACCAGGTGGTGGCGATATTCCTCGGCACCAAGGGCCACCTCGACTCGGTGCCGGTGGCCGACGTGGGCCGCTTCGAAGCGGAGTTCCTCGAGCACCTGCGGGCGTCGGACTCGGGCATCCTCAACGAGATCTACACCTCGCAGAAGCTCACCGAGGACACCGAGGTGGCGCTCACCGAGGCGGTGGCCGACTTCAAGCGCGGCTTCGCCACCTCCGACGGCAGCTCGGTGATTCCCAACGCCCACGTCGCCGCAATGGACGAGTCCGATGTGGAGAAGGAAGCCGTCAAGATTCGTAAGCCCGCCCCGAAGAAGAAGTAATGGCAGCCACACTCCGCGAACTGCGCGGGCGGATCAAATCGGCCGGGGCGATCAAGAAGATCACCAAGGCTCAGGAGTTGATCGCCACCTCCCGTATCGCCAAGGCGCAAGCCAGGGTGGCGGCGGCTCGGCCGTATTCGGCTGAGATCACCAGCATGCTGACGAACCTGGCGGCGGAGTCGGCGCTGGACCACCCGTTGCTGGTGGCGCGGGAGAACCCCCGTCGGGCGGCGGTTCTGGTGGTGGCCTCCGACCGCGGGCTGTGCGGCGCGTACAACGCCAATATTCTGCGCCGGGCCGAGGAGTTGATCTCGCTACTGCGCCAGGAGGGCAAGGACCCCGTCCTCTTCGTGGTCGGCCGAAAGGCGCAGGGCTACTTCAGCTTCCGCAACTGGAGTATCACCGGCTCCTGGGTCGGATTCTCCGAGAAGCCCACCTACGAGCAGGCCCAGGAGATCGCCGACGCTCTGGTGGCCGCCTTCCTGGCCGGCGCCGACGACGAAGGTGATAATCCGGGCGATGACGGATTGCTCGGTGTGGACGAACTCCACATCGTGTTCACCGAGTTCCGGTCCATGCTGTCGCAGGTGGCTGAGGCCAGGCGGATCGCCCCGATGGTGGTGGAGTATGTCGGGGAAGCCGAGACCGGTCCGCACACCCTGTTCTCCTTCGAACCCGATGCCACCACCCTTTTCGAAGCCCTGCTTCCGCGTTACGTCGCCACCCGCATCTTCTCCGCGCTGCTGGAGGCGGCGGCGTCGGAGTCGGCGTCGCGTCGGCGTGCCATGAAGTCGGCCAGCGACAACGCCGACGATCTGATCAAGATTCTGACTCTGATGGCGAACCGCGAGCGCCAAGCCAAGATCACCCAGGAAATCAGCGAAATCGTCGGCGGCGCAAACGCGCTCGCCGACGCAAAGAAATAGACCACCGGAAAAGCTAGGAAGCGAAGAGAGAAATGACCGAGACCACCGTCATCTACGCCAGCGACACCGGCGGCAGCAGCAGCAGCCCAACGAGCAGGAACGACAAGTCCGGTCGTGTGGTTCGCGTCACCGGCCCCGTCGTCGACGTGGAGTTCCCGCGCGGCTCGGTGCCGGAACTGTTCAACGCTCTGCACGCCGACATCACCTTCGGCGCTATGGCCAAGACGCTTACTCTCGAGGTCGCCCAGCACCTCGGCGAGAGCTTGGTGCGCACCATCTCGATGCAGCCGACCGACGGTCTGGTGCGCGGCGTCGAGGTCACCGACACCGGCGCCTCCATCTCGGTGCCGGTCGGCGAAGGCGTCAAGGGCCATGTTTTCAACGCCCTGGGTCAGTGCCTCGATGAGCCCGGCTACGGCAAGGATTTCGAGCACTGGTCGATCCACCGCCGGCCGCCGGCCTTCGACCAACTCGAGCCGCGTACCGAGATGCTCGAGACCGGCCTGAAGGTCGTCGACCTACTCACCCCGTACGTCCGCGGTGGCAAGATCGCCCTGTTCGGCGGCGCGGGCGTGGGCAAGACAGTGCTCATCCAGGAGATGATCAACCGCATCGCCCGCAACTTCGGCGGCACCTCGGTCTTTGCCGGCGTGGGTGAGCGCACCCGCGAGGGCAACGATCTGTGGGTCGAACTCCGTGAGGCCAACGTGCTCAAGGACACCGCGCTGGTGTTCGGTCAGATGGATGAGCCGCCGGGCACCCGTATGCGGGTCGCGCTGTCGGCGCTGACCATGGCGGAGTACTTCCGCGATGAGCAGGGCCAGGACGTGCTGCTGTTCATCGACAACATCTTCCGGTTCACCCAGGCCGGCTCGGAGGTGTCCACGCTGCTCGGTCGCATGCCTTCGGCGGTGGGTTACCAGCCGACGCTGGCCGACGAGATGGGTGAACTCCAGGAGCGCATCACCTCCACCCGCGGCAAGTCGATCACCTCGATGCAGGCCGTGTACGTGCCCGCCGACGACTACACCGACCCGGCCCCGGCCACCACGTTCGCCCACCTCGACGCGACGACGGAGCTCTCCCGGTCGGTGTTCTCCAAGGGCATCTTCCCGGCGGTGGACCCGCTGGCGTCCAGCTCGACCATCCTCGACCCCGCGGTCGTAGGTGACGAGCACTACCGGGTGGCGCAGGAGGTCATTCGGATCCTGCAGCGCTACAAGGACCTTCAGGACATCATCGCCATCCTCGGTATCGACGAGCTCTCCGAAGAGGACAAGCAGCTGGTCAACCGGGCACGGCGTATCGAGCGCTTCCTGAGCCAGAACATGATGGCCGCCGAGCAGTTCACCGGTCAGCCGGGCTCGACGGTTCCGGTGAAGGAGACCGTGGAGGCGTTCGACAAGCTCGCCAAGGGCGACTTCGACCACGTGCCTGAGCAGGCGTTCTTCCTGATCGGCGGACTGGACGACCTCGCGAAGAAGGCCGAGACCTTCGGCGTCACTCTGTGATGAGCGCTTGTCGCGAAGAGCGTCAAGCGGTGATCTGTCCGCACTCAGCTCGAAAGGTGATGTGAGATGGCCGAATTGGACGTCGCTATCGTCGCCGTCGAACGCGAGATCTGGGCGGGCAAAGCGAGTTTCCTGTTCACCCGCACCACCTCCGGCGAGATCGGCATTCTGCCCAATCACATCCCGTTGGTGGCCCAACTCGTCGAGGACGCGATGGTGCGGGTCGAACGCGAGGGCGAGGATGATCTGCGTATCGCGGTCAACGGCGGGTTCCTGTCGGTGACTGAGGCGGGGGTCACGATTCTGGCCGAGTCGGCGGAGTTCGATTCCGAGATCGACGCCGACGAGGCCAAGCAGGACGCCGCCTCCGACGACCCGGCGATCGCTGCCCGAGGCAGGTCGCGGCTGCGGGCACTCGGCCAACTGGACTGACGATGCCGATGAGCGCGTCGATGATCACCATGATCGCGCTCATCGGTCTTCTGCTGCTGGTCGTCCTCGCACTCAGCTTCCGGCTGTGGAAGTTGGGACACGGCGGAACGCCCGCCATCCTGCGGGACATCCCCGCCGTCGGTTCGCACGGCTGGCGGCACGGGGTTATCCGGTACCGCGGCGACGAGGCCAGGTTCTACCGGCTGTCCAGCCTGCGGTTGTGGCCGGATCGCCGGCTCAGCCGCCGAGGTCTGGAGATCCTGTCTCGACGCCCACCCCATGGCGACGAATTCGACATCATGACCGCGGAGATCGTGGTGCTCGAACTGCAGGACCAGCAACGCGGTTATGAGATGGCGCTGGACCGCGGCGCGCTCACCGCGTTCCTGTCCTGGGTGGAGTCAAGGCCGTCCCCCCGTGCCAGAAGGCCGATCGTCTAGCCGGCAGGCTTCTGACGATCGCCACCCGGCTTCCACAGCACGTCGCCGTCCGGGTTGGCCACCCGGCCCAAGATGAACAGCAGGTCTGACAACCGGTTGAGGTAGCGCGCCGGCAGGGGGCTGACGGTCTGCGGATGGGACTTCACCGCGATCCACGCCGACCGCTCGGCCCGGCGGGTCACTGTCCTAGCGACATGCAGCAGTGCCGACAGTGCCGTGCCGCCCGGCAGGATGAACGAGTTCAGTTCGGGCAGTGGCTCATTGAACTCGTCGCACCACTTCTCCAGGCGGTCCACGTAGGCCTCGGTGATCCGCAGCGGCGGGTATTCGGGTTTTTCCACCACCGGCGTGGACAGGTCCGCGCCGGCGTCGAACAGGTCGTTCTGAATCCGGGTGAGTACCGTCCGCAGGACTTCATCGGGTGCGCCGAGGGCCACCGCCACGCCGATCGCGGCGTTGGCCTCGTCGCAGTCGGCGTAGGCGATCAGGCGGGCGTCGCTCTTCTCCACCCGGGAGAAGTCGCTCAGGCTGGACGTGCCGTCGTCACCGGTACGGGTGTATATGCGGGTCAGATGCACGGCCATGGTCAAACCGTACCGGGCTGAGGGGATGGATCTACCAGCCGACTGCTCTAAACTCGTGCTCGTGAGCGAGCGTTTCCTGGTGACCGGGGGCAACCGGTTATCTGGCGAAGTGGCCGTCACCGGCGCGAAGAACAGCGTCCTGAAGCTCATGGCCGCCAGCTTGCTGGCCGAAGGCACGACCACCATCACCAACTGTCCCGACATTCTCGACGTGCCATTGATGGCCGAAGTGCTGCGCGGTCTGGGAGCCAATGTCGAGTTGGACGGCTCGGTAGTACGGATCACCTCGCCGGACGAGCCTAAGTACGAAGCGGACTTCGCCGCGGTGCGCCAGTTCCGCGCTTCGGTCTGCGTGCTCGGCCCACTGGTCGGCCGATGCAAACGGGCCCGGGTCGCGCTGCCGGGCGGCGACGCCATCGGCTCGCGGCCGCTGGACATGCACCAGTCCGGCCTGCGCCAACTCGGTGCAGAATGCACCATCGAACACGGCTGTGTCGTCGCCTCGGCCGACCATCTGCGCGGCGCGGAGATCCAACTCGAGTTCCCGTCGGTGGGCGCCACCGAGAACATCCTGATGGCGGCGGTCGTCGCCGAGGGTGTGACAACCATCCACAACGCCGCCCGCGAACCCGACGTCGTCGACCTGTGCGAGATGCTCAACCAGATGGGCGCACGGATCGAGGGTGCGGGCACCTCGACGCTGACCATCACCGGGGTCGACAAGTTGTATCCGACCGAGCACCGGGTCATCGGGGATCGGATCGTCGCCGCCACCTGGGGGATCGCAGCGGCGATGACGCGCGGCGACATCTCCGTGACCGGCGTCGACCCGGCACATCTGCAGCTGGTGCTGCACAAGTTGCACGACACCGGTGCCACCGTGACGCAGAGCGACAACGGCTTCCGGGTGGTCTCCTACGAGCGGCCCAAGGCGTGCAACGTCGCGACCTTGCCGTTCCCCGGCTTCCCGACCGACCTGCAGCCGATGGCGATCGCGCTGGCTTCGATCGCCGACGGCACCTCGATGATCACCGAGAACGTCTTCGAAGCGCGGTTCCGGTTCGTCGAGGAGATGATCCGGCTGGGTGCCGACGCCCGTACCGACGGCCATCACGCCGTGGTCCGGGGTATCCCGCAGTTGTCCAGCGCGCCGGTGTGGTCATCGGATATCCGCGCCGGTGCCGGCCTGGTGCTGGCCGGCCTGGTGGCCGACGGCGAGACCGAGGTGCACGACGTGTTCCACATCGATCGCGGCTATCCGCTCTTCGTCGAGGACCTCACGAGTTTGGGCGCGGAAATAGAACGGGTACACTGAGCGTTACCTTCACAAGCGCTGGATCTCTCCGAGATTTCCCGGGCCCCGGATTTGACCGGGTTCGATGCGATGGCTTAGGCTGGCAGGGTTGCCCTGCGAGCAGGCCAACGAGGGTGTGTTGTTTGAGAACTCAATAGTGTGTTTGGTGG
>DAIPYT010000012.1:0-25989 GCA_036782595.1 Mycobacterium sp.
GTCGCGGGTGTTGCAGCCGTTGTGGCCGAACTCGACGTTGACGTCATCGCTCCACGCCTCACCGAACTGGTTGCGCTGAAAGTCCGAGGTGCGGTCCCATCCCCGCACCGGCAGATTCTTCAGCTGCTGGCGGGCGATTGCGTACCGCGATGTCGGATCGGCGGGGACCACGGCAGGCGCACCAGGTGTACTGCTCGACGGTTCAGGCGCCCGCCAGGTCGGCGAGGGCCCGGACAGCGGCCCTACGGTGCGGTTCTGCCAGAGCAGCACCCCGGCCACCGCACCGACGACCAGCACCGCCAGCACGGCGGCGAAGCCGCGCCGTCGCCAACGCCGCCTGTCCACCACGAGCGCCTGTCAACGACTAGGGCGTGAACGGAACGGGATCGACGGTGGCGTGCAACGGCATGTCGAGTGCGATGTCGGACATGGTGATCCAGCCATAGCTCCACGCGTTGGCGTAATTGACCGACGAACTGGTGACCTGCAGCGTCAAGGAGTCGCCGGCGTCGGCGGTGTAGGCGATGTCCTCCATGGGGATGCTGACCGTACGGGTCTTGCCGTCCAACTTGACCTGGATCGGGGTGACGATATTGCTCAGCACCAGGCCGGAGACGTTGTCGACCAACTGCGCGTACACCGTGTGACCCGTTCCCAGACCTGAGTAGGTGAAGCTCAGCGTCGGGGCACCGACCACCTGGTTGCCGGCCGGGACCGTCACCGCGGTGTTGACCGCGTTCCATGCCTTACCGGCATTGACGATGGAGAACGGCAGATCCCTGATCGGATACGGTCCGGAGCCGCCGCCCGCAGGCCACAGCCCAAGGAAGCCGCCGTCACCGTTCGCGGTGTAGGTGCCCTGGTTGAACGCCGGATCCCAGGGCAGCTTGTCGGAGTTGTAGTACAGACCCTTCTGGTCAAACCACTGGAAGGTCCTGATCTTGTCGGTGGCGGCCGTACTCGTTCCGGCGACGTACTGGTCCATCCACATCAGGTTCTGGATGATCCCGTACTGGTCCTGCTCAATGGGTTTGTTCGGGATATCGCAGTCACCGTGGCCGCCGCAGAACCAGAACAATTTCACCGGCGGGTTGGCCGGGCTGCTCTGAATGGTCTGGCCGTTGGACACCGATTCCGACAACGGGAACAGGGTGTCGTGGATGCCCTGGAACAGCATCGTGGGCGCCTGCTGCTTGGTGAGCAGGGTGTCCGGGCCGACGCTGGCCAGCACCGCTTCCGAGCTTGGACTCAGCCTCCCGAACAAATCCCCCTGCAGGATGCCCACGTAGATCGCCGGATTGACCCGAGCCCCGGTGAACGCCAGCGCGGCGGCCAGAATCGTGGCCCAGCCGGTCTTGAACGCCCCGTCCGGGTACAGCGAACTGATCAGTGAATTCCACCCGATCTCGGGGGTGATGGCGTCGATCCGCGGGTCGACGGTGGTCAGCTGAATGCCGCCTCCGTAAGAGCCGCCCGTCATGCCGATCAGTGGGTCACCCGCAGCGGTCTTCACCTGTACGCGCGCAACATTGGTGTCGCTGGTCAACCAGGAGATGATCGAGGACACGTCACGACCCTCGAGGAACGGGTTGTCGATGTTCAATTGGCCGCCGGAAGCGAACTCCCCGCGCGGATCCCAGGTGATGACGTTGTAGCCGCCACCGCCGCTGTACTCCAGGCCGCCGGGCAGCGTCGACTTGAAGTAGTCATCGCGCAACGGTGCGATACCCGGGGTCAGGCTGCCGAACTGGTTGGCCGGGAACAACTGTCCGTAGCGGGTGAGCGGATCGGTGTTGGCCGCACAGGCCAGGCCCGAAGCGGCGAGCACGGTCGGCGCGCTGTCGACGGTGCCGGTGGCGACGTTGGTGGCCGGGAAATAGTTGACGCTGATCGGCGTGCCGTCGAACGACGGCATCTTGTAAGTGAACGAGGTTGGGCGCTGCGCCGCCAACGTATTCGGAGTCACAGTGAACTCGACAGCCTTGGCCTGCCCGATGAGCGGGGAGAGCAGATCACCGACGATCGGGATCCGATGGATGATCGCCAGAACCTGGGGCACCAGAAGCTTCCCCAGCCCGCCGAACAACTTCTCGATCCGCTGATCGAACTTCGACAACTCCATTGCCATGATCGTGAAGTTCTCGGCGGCGCCCGGAGTGGTCAGTGTGCTGCTCTCTGGCAGATAGGTGAATCCGCCTTCGGATCCGTAGAAGTTCGTCAGCGGAAGAAGCGGGCCGCCGCCGATCTTGCCACCGGCGTCGGGCCTGCGCACCACCACGTAGCTCATCGGCAGGCCCTTGCTCGAGGTGGCGTTCACCGATCCGACGAGAACTCCGGGCAAGGGGGTCTTGGCGTTGTCAGGCCCCAACTGTCCACCCCACACGACTGTCGGGTTCGCGGTGATGTTGCGATCGAAGACCGACGAGGCGCTCTGTCGGCGCGCAGGGGCAACCGGGACGGCGCCCGAAACGGCCGCCGGCGCAACAGGTTCGACGACTGAGGCAACCGGCAACGGGGTCTTCACGGCTGCCGCCGGCGAAATCTCGGGTTCGATGCCGGCATCGGGCAACGCGGGGGCGGTCGCGGGCGCAGTGTCCTCGAGTACCCTCCGTGGCTGAGTTTTCTTCCGGGCATTGGCTGTTGGCGCGGCAGCTGCACCGTGGTCTGCGCGGGCGGGTGCTCGCCGGGGCCCTGAGTGTGTGGCGGCGCCGGCTGGGGCCCGCACCGAGGCCCGCACCGAGGCCCGCGCCGAAGTGCCCTCATCGGATCCGGTATCCGCCCAGGCCGCCTGCGCGCCGCCGTAGGCGAAGGCCCCGACACCCATAGCCACCGCCAGCCCGCCTACCCGGCCCACGAATCGTGCAGCAGCCACAGCAGCCATTGGTGTCCTCTCCCAGCCCCGAAATCCCGCGCTACCGCGCAGATGGATGCCTCAGGGTTACCACACCTGATCAGCGGACCAGCGCTTTTCCGGCCCATCAGCTCCGCCGTGTTGGTCGTGCCGGGACATGTCCGACCTTGCCGAAATCGACACGCCGCGGCGTAGTCGTTGCTACCTTGCCGTGCATGAGCGTCGAGGTGAAGCCAACGCCGTTGCTAGGCGAATGCTCCGCGGAATTCTTCGGAACCATGATCCTGATCCTGTTCGGGTGCGGTGTGGTCGCCCAGGTTGTCACCGGAGGCAGCAAGCTCGGGACCGACCCCGGATCGACCGGGGACTACAACTCGATCGCCTGGGGTTGGGGTCTCGGCGTGGCGATGGCGGTCTACGTCGCCGGCCGGCTCAGCGGCGCGCACCTCAATCCCGCTGTGACCGTCGCGCTGGCGGCCTTCAAGGGTTTCCCGGCCCGCAAGATCGCGCCCTATATCGCCGCCCAGGTAGCCGGGGCATTCGTCGGGGCACTGCTGGTCCGCTTCAACTACAGCGACCTCATCCACAACGTCGACCCCGGTCACACCAAGGCCACCCAGGGGATCTTCGCCACCTCGCCGGACGCCAAAGTATCGATATTCACTGCGTTCACCGACCAGATGATCGGGACCGCGATCCTGGTGGCCGTCATCTTCGCGCTGACCAGTGCGGTGAACAACCCGCCGCTGGCCAACACCGGCCCACTGATCATCGGCCTGCTGGTGGTCGCCATCGGTCTGGGCTGGGGCGCCAACGCCGGGTACGCCATCAACCCGGCCCGCGACTTCGGCCCCCGGCTGGCGTCCTTCATCACCGGCTACCAAGACGCCTGGTTCTCCGCCAACGGCCCGGAGCTGTACTTCTGGGTGCCCATCGTCGCGCCGATCATCGGCGGGCTCATCGGCGGAGCACTGTTCGTCTTCTGCATCGAGCGATTCCTGCCGGCGGCGATCACCAACCCCGCCGAGATCGGCGTCGTCGAACCCACACCGCTGAGATAACACCGGGCTGAGATAACACCGGGCTGAGATAACACCGGGCTGCGCTGACACCGATAGCGTTGCGCCGATGAGCCGGCTCGACCGTTTCTTCGAAATCACCGCCCGCGGATCCAGCATCGGCGCGGAAGTCCGCGGCGGCATGGTGACCTTCATCGCGATGGCCTACATCATCGTGCTGAACCCGATCATCCTCGCCGGCCCCAAAGACGTTGCGGGCAACCAACTGCAATTCGCCCAGGTGTCGGCGGTCACCGCGTTGACCGCCGGGGTGATGACGATCCTGTTCGGCGTCATCGCACGATTACCGTTCGCATTCGCCGCGGGCCTGGGCATCAACTCCTACCTGGCCAGTTCGGTCGTGGGGATCTGCACCTGGCCGGAGGCGATGGGCCTGGTGGTGATCAACGGCCTGGTGATCGTTGCGCTGGCGGTAACGGGACTGCGGCGCATGGTCTTTGACGCGGTACCGCTTCAGCTGAAGCTGGCGATCACCGCGGGGATCGGTTTCTTCATCCTGTTCATCGGTCTGGTCGACGCCGGCTTCGTCGGTTCCACCGGCGTGCCGTCGCCACCGGTGGGTCTTGGCAGCGGCGGTAACGGGTCCATCACCACCGTTCCCACGCTCGTCTTCGTTCTCACCCTGCTGGTTACCGGGATCCTGGTTGCGCGGCGGGTGAGCGGCGGCATCCTCATCGGGTTGACGGCCGGAACCACGCTCGCGGTGATCGTCGAGGCGATCTGGCACCTGGGCTCCTCGGTGGACCACCCCGGGGGCTGGCGGCTGTCGGTGCCGACCTTGTCCGGTTCACCGTTCGCCGTTCCGGATCTGTCCCTGATCGGTGCGTTCAGTCTGAACAGTTTCAGCCGCATCGGCGTTCTGGCGGCGGCAGTGCTGGTGTTCACACTGGTCTTCACCAATTTCTTCGATGCCCTGGGAACGCTGACCGGTCTGTCCCGGGAGGCCGGGCTTGCCGACTCGGCCGGCACCTTCCCGCGCCTGCCCGCCGCCCTGGTCGTCGAGGGCGCCGGCGCGGTCGTCGGCGGCGGCGCCTCCGCGTCGTCGAACACCGTCTTCATCGAATCCGGTGCCGGCATCGGGGAGGGCGCCCGGACCGGACTGGCCAACCTGGTGACCGGCGCGTTGTTCCTCGCGGCGATGTTCGTCGCCCCGTTGGCCTCGATCGTGCCCACCGAGGTCGCCGCGGCCGCCCTGGTGATCGTCGGCGCGATGATGTTCTCCCAGCTTCGCCACATCGACATCTCGGAGTTCTCGGTCACCCTGCCGGTCGTGCTCACCGTCGCCGTCATGCCGCTGAGTTATTCGATCGCCAACGGCATCGGCGTCGGCTTCATCAGCTGGGTGGTACTGCGATCGGCGGCCGGCAAAGCCCGGGAGATCAGCCCGCTACTGTGGATCGTCGCCGCCGGTTTCCTGGCGTTCTTCGCTCGCGAAGGGATCGCGTCCCTGGCCGGGGTGTGATGGGGCAGAATGCGGCACATGAGCGATGTGACCATCACCTCCATGACCGACGGCCCCCTCGAGGTGTCCGGAGACGTCAGAATCCTGGCTGCCGACGGCTCGCTGGTGAAGGAGACCGCCAAGTGCTACCTGTGCCGCTGCGGCCATTCCGAGAAGAAGCCGTTTTGCGACGGCTCCCACAAGCGGGAAGGCTTCACCGCTACCTGACAGCGCGTAATTCGTCGCTGAACGGCTAGGCTCATGCTATGAGCACAGTGATGACACGCAGGATCGTTCTCGGCACCGGTGCCGCTCTGCTGGCGGTCGGTGCCCTGGCGGGGTGCAGCCCGACCACTGAGAAGGACGCACCGGCCACCAGCTCGACCACCACTCCGTCCAGTTCCAGCGCGCCGGCCGTGACACCCACAGAGAAGGCGATCGGCACGACTGGTGGGAACTCATTCTCCCCGCGCCTGGATCCGACTCCCCCGGGCGCGGTCTGCAAGTCCATCGTCAACGGCGTCTGCCAGCGCTGAGCCGCTATGAGGTTGGGCCAGTGTGCAGCCGTCGCCGCGGCAGCGGCCGTGGCGTTCGCGCCGGCCGCCCAGGCTGATCCCGCCCCGGACTGGAACGGGTGGTACCGGATCACTTTCCACACCGACCAGAAGCAGGGATCCAGCGTGGCGGCGGGCCAGTCCGAGGAGCCTTACACCGTCTGGTACCGGGTGACGACGGACTGCTCGTCGGGCAACTGTGTGGCGACGGTAGTGGACGGTCCCGCGACCAAGGACAACGTTTCGTCCTCGACCATGTTCGACTGGACCGGGACACAGTGGTCGCGGACCAACAACTGGCGCTGGGACTGCCTGCTGCCGGATCGCACCATCACCTACGACCCCGCCAGTTCGACGACCACCTACTCCCCGCAGGCCGACGGTTCCCTGAAGGGGACCTTCGCCACCAACATCGGCTCGGGTGTCTGCCAGGGAACGGTATACATCCCGCTCACCGCGGTGCCGGGTAACCCCTGATCAGATCGGCATCCGATTGCCGTAGAACTCCTGGTCCTCGTTGTAGCCGCCCTGCCCGGCACCCAGGTGGGCGAACGACTCGACGAATTCGATGGCCTGGACCCACTTCACCTGTTTGAAGCCGAGTTCGACCTCGTCGCGTAACCGCAGTGGTGCGCCGTGGGATTCGTTGAGCGGCTCACCGTTCATCTCATAGGCCAGGATCGTCAGGTCGTGGTGCATGCTCTCGATCGGATGACAGTCGTAGAACCGGCCGCCCACCGAACCGTCGGCAAAGGAGTAGAACACCACCCACTTGGCGTTCGCGGCAGGACGAACCAATGCACAGATGTCCCGCATCGGAACTCCCGCCCACTTAGCGACACCGGACCAGCCCTGGATGCAGAAGTGCTGGGTGATCTGTTCCTGCCTTGGCATCTCGAGCAGTTGCCGGTAGCTGAGTTCGACGGGGTTGCCCACCAGTCCGTCCACCCGCAACCGGTAATCGGCCCAGCCAGTGGCTTGCAGGGCGGTGTACTCCGCCGACTGGGGGCGCTCACCGTTGGTCCAGAAGAACGGCGAGATGTCCGAATCCTTATATTGCGCAGTCGGATTCACTTTTTCCGCTCTGCCCTTGAGCCCGCCGATCAGGAAACGGCCGACCTTTTGCACAGTTCGCGGGTGTTTGATGGTCAACGGTGAGGCGATCAGCCAGAACGCGATGACGACCGCCATCCAGGCCAGATACAGCGCAACCCCGACCCAGGAGTCGGTGTCGGTGCCCAGAGTCATGTGGTTGACGTTGCCGACGAACCCGGTGACGAAGATCATCAGAGTGTGGATCGCGATGAAGACCAGCATCCACAGCAGAACTCCGAAGTGCAGTGTGCGGGCGACCTGACGGTTGAACGGACCAGCGCCGGTGCCGAAACGGCCTGCCACTGCCGGCGCCTGCAACAGTCCGGTCACCAGTGCCACCGGCGCCGCGATGAACACCGTGATGAAGTAGGCAAGTAACTGGAGGGCGTTGTAGGTGCTGAATCCGGCGTTGTCCGGGAGATCCAGCGACAGGTACTGCAGCGCAGTCGATAACGCATTGGGGAACACGTCCAACGAGGTTGGGACCAGCCGCTTCCATTGGTCGCTGGTGAACAACAACACGTAGAACACCACGCCATTGATCAGCCACAGCAGGTCGAACGAGAAATGCCACCAGCGCGCCAAGCCAACCGAGTGACGAAATCCCGGAATTCCCAGGTGTTTAGGTAGCGCCACCGAATCCTCCTTGGCGGTCCAGACCTTTTCGGCGTCGTCGCTGTCGCGGCGGTCCACCGGCACCGGGCCGCGCATTCGCAGCCACTCGGTGTCCGGCTTGCTGCCGGAATTCAGGTAGAGCCGCGGGTGGTCGGCGAGGATCTGCAGACCCGCCCTGATGATGAACATCATGAACAGCAGGTTCAGGAAGTGTTGCCAGCGCAGCCACCACGGGAAGCCAGTGGTGACGGGGTGGACGTATTGGGTCGAGGTTCCCGGGTATCTGGTGATGAAGTCGTGAAACCACTCGTAGCGGGCCATCTCACGGACCACGGCGATGGAGAGCACCAGGGCGAGGATTCCCAGCGGGACCAGCCATAGGCT
The DNA here is from genome assembly GCA_036782595.1 of Mycobacterium sp. Taxonomy (GTDB): domain Bacteria; phylum Actinomycetota; class Actinomycetes; order Mycobacteriales; family Mycobacteriaceae; genus Mycobacterium. The sequence continues at coordinate 8,020 of DAIPYT010000012.1, forward strand.
CGAGAACCAGCGCCGGCCGATCCGCACGGCAGGTATCTGCGCGCGGGTCTGTGGGATGCCTCCGGCCCAGTCGTCGACGACGATCGGCCCGTTGCGGTGGCCCTGGTTGTAATAAGGCAGTAACTCCTTTTCCAGCGGGTCGGGATCACCGGCATCCATGCCCATCACCTTCCTCCGGGGCGGCCTGATTTCGGGCCATTTCCGCACCACCCGATGCTAGGTTGACGCCGTCAGCCGACAGAGGCTGCCCCCAACAGGCTCCTTGGCAGGGGAGGGAGGCTTACATGGGTCAGACCGACGCGGATGTGGACTGGGAGACCCTCCATGAGGCGGCTGTGGCCGCTACCGCCAACTCCTACTCCCCCTATTCGAACTTTCCGGTCGGCGTGGCCGGGTTCGTCGACGACGGCCGGTTGGTGTCCGGAGCCAACGTCGAGAACGCCTCCTACGGGATCACGTTGTGCGCGGAATGCTCCATGGTCTCTGCCCTGTACGCCACCGGCGGCGGCCGGCTCACCGCGGTCTATTGCGTGGACGGCAACGGCGATCCGCTCATGCCGTGCGGACGGTGCCGCCAACTGCTCTACGAACACGGCGGCCCGGACCTGGTGGTGATGACACCGCAAGGCATTCAGACCATGGCCCAGATTCTGCCCCAGGCGTTCGGCCCCTGGGATCTCGTGGAGAGGAAGCCCACTCATAACCAGTACCGCTGAGGCGGGCCCCGGGGGCCCTTAGAAAGCGAGTAAATGGGCTCGCCGCACGAGCATGAGCGCGGTGTCGACGTGCCACAGGATCAGGTCGGAGTCGGAGAGTTCACGGGCCTGCATCAGCAGGGCGGCTCGCTACAGAGCCAGTGCCTCCGCCACGCTGGTCCGTACCGCGTCGAGTTCAGATTGTGCCGTGGCGCGCGCGTCAGCGATCTCACCCTCGACCGGGACGACGACCTGCAGGTAGCACTTGAGCTTGGGCTCGGTGCCGCTGGGCCGGACGATGACCCGGGCATCCCGCAGTGTGAACCGCAGACCGTCGGTCGGCGGCAGACCATCGACACCCTTCTCCAAATCGTCCATCGCCATCACCCGCCGGCCGCCCAGCGAACCGGGCGGATTGGCCCGCAACCGCACCATCGCATCGGCGATCAGCGATAGATCCGAAACCCGCACCGACAGTTGGCTGGTCGCGTACAGACCGTACTTTCGCGCCAAGTCGTCGAGCACATCCTGGGGTCCGCGGCCCTGCGCTTTCAGTGCTGCCGCCATTTCCAGCATCAGCAGCGAGGCGGTGATGCCGTCCTTGTCCTTCACCGCTGCAGGGTCGCAGCAATAGCCCAGCGCCTCTTCGTACCCGAACCGCAGACCGGGCACTTTGGAGATCCACTTGAAACCGGTCAGCGTGGTGGAGTACCCAAGTCCCGCGTCGGCGGCGATGCGCTCCAGCAGGGTGCCCGACACAATCGACTGCGCGTAGACACCGGTCACCGGCGAACCATCGCGGCGGCCCCGCTCAGCGATCCACCAGGCCAGTAGTGCCCCCACCTCGTCGCCGGTCAGCATTCGATAATCCCCGCCGGAACGAATCCCGGCCGCGCACCGATCGGCGTCGGGATCGTTGGCGATGATGATGTCCGCACCCTGCGCCCGGGCGTCAGCCATCGAAAGATCCATTGCGCCAGGCTCTTCCGGGTTCGGAAAACTGACCGTGGGGAACCGCCCATCCGGGGCGAACTGAGCTGCGACGACGGTCGGATCGGAGAAGCCGGCCTCGCGGACCGCGCGCATGAATACTTCGCCGCCCACACCGTGCATGGCGGTGTAGACCGCCGACACCTCACGCGGACCATCGCCGAGCAGCGACACCGCCCTGATCACGTAGGAGTCCAGCACCGCCCCGTCGAGGGTGCGGTAGTCCTCAGATTGCGGGATGGAACCCACCGGCCCGACCGCAGCGATACAGGCTGCGATCTCGGCGTCCGCGGGCGAAACGATCTGACTGCCGTCACCGAGATACACCTTGTACCCGTTGTCGTCAGGCGGGTTATGCGATGCGGTGACCATCACCCCTGCGGCGCAACCGAGTTCGCGGATCGCGAAGGCCAACACCGGAGTCGGCAGCGCCTTGGGCAACACCATGGCCGAGATACCCGCGCCGGACATGATCCGAGCGGTGTCGCGGGCGAACACCTCGGAGTTACGCCGGGCGTCGTACCCGATCACAACTGTGCCGCCACCGTTGGCCACCAGATAGGCCGCCAACCCGGCGGCAGCCCGCCCCACCACGACCCGGTTCATCCGGTTGCTACCGGGGCCCAGCCGGCCGCGCAGTCCGGCGGTGCCGAACTGGAGCGTGCCGTCGAAGGCATCGGCGAGCTCGGCGACCGCTTCGGATTCCCCGGCTTCGACCTTGGCAATCAGAGCCGACAGTTCAGCGGCGGTGTCGGGGTCGGGATCCTCGGCCAGCCAGGCCCGCGCGGTCTCAAGGAGCGCACCTGCGGCCATCAGTAGCCGCCCGCTGCTGACTCGCCACCGGACACGATGGCCACCGACGAGGACGCACCGATGCGGTCCGCACCTGCCTTGAGCATCGCCCGGGCGTCCTCACGGCTGCGCACCGCGCCGGAAGCCTTGACTCCCAACGCTTCTCCAACCATGGCGCGCATCAGGGCGATATCGTGCGCATTGGCTCCACCGCCGCCGAAACCCGTCGAGGTCTTCACGTACGCAGCGCCGGTCCGTGCCGCGATGAGACAGGCGATCGCCTTCTGGTCGTCGTTGAGCATGCTGGTCTCCAGAATGACCTTCACCGGCGCCGGTCGGGCCGCGCCGACCACCCCGAGGATGTCGTCGTACACCGCGGCGAGGTCGCTGGAGAGCAGACCGCCAATGTCGAGGACCATGTCCACCTCGTCGGCGCCTTCAGCCACGGCGATCCGGGCCTCCTCGGCCTTGGCCAGCCTGGTCATCGCACCCAGGGGAAACCCGACCACCGTGCACACCATGACGCCCGATCCGGCAAGCCGCTCAGCCGCAGTCGGCACCCAACGGGTGTTGACGCACACCGAGGCGAACTTGTGCTCGATCGCCTCCCCGCACAGCGTCTCGATGGCGCTGCGCGTCGCGTCGGCCTTGAGCAGGGTGTGGTCGATCCGCCCGGCGAGACTGTCGGAGGTACGCAGCGCCTCGGCCACCTCGACGCCGTCGGGGGTCGGACCGAGCGCCGCGGTCACCGCCTCGTTGGCCCGGTGCAACAAAACGGAGTAGTCAGCGACATAGGTGTCCATTTCGGCTTCCTTCGATCAGGCGGGGGGCAGGCTGGCTTTGAGGTAGTTGAACAATGCGACTCCGGAATCCTCGCTGAACTTGTGGAGTTCCTCCGGTGTGGCTGTGACCTGATCACCCTCGAGACGGTTGAGCAGGGTGCAGCAGATCATCGCGAACTTCGGGAAGCCCCAGTGGTTGAGATAGCCGGCGAGCATGGCGCCCTCCATCTCGATGTTGCGCACACCGCTCTCGTCCAGCCAAGTGAGCCAAGCCGTCTTGGTCTCCGGCGTCTCGAAACACACGGCTCCATCGAGCCGGTACTGCTCGAGGAAGAATTCGTTGCCGGCTACCGTCTTGCCGGACACCACATCGAAGTCGGTGTGTTCGTTGGCGGCGATGATCGCCTCGCAGGAGGCGGACGGGAAATGCCCGTCGAACCAGTACTCCCCGTCCCGCCCGCGCAGCAACCGATACGGTTTGAGGTCGGCCATCAGACCCTCCGAGGAGACCACCACGGTGCCACCGGGCAGTCCGACTCCGCCGCTCGTGCCGACCCGGCACCAGAACACCTCGGCCATCGCGTCGGAATCTCCGCGTTTGAGGAAGAACACCATTCGCATCAACTCCTGCAACGCGATGGAGGCACTGGGCATCCCCATCCCATGGGAGGCGAACAGCACACCGCCGGTGTAGCGGGTGACGAAGCGGTCCTCTTTGGGGAACGCGACGATCTCCGATCCCCCGTTGATCGCGCTCCAGCGGTCGGCGAACTCCTTGATCCGCCCGCCCGATCCGGCCATGATCACCGCCCGGACGTCGCGCAACTTCTCCAGGATCGGGTCGGAGGAGGCGACACCGAAGTGGTAGTAGACGTCCTCGTGGCCACCGTCGAGTACTCCGTCGAGGAATGCGTGGTTGATGTTCTCGCTCTTCACTCCCGACCTCCGTCGTCGACCGCGACGAAATCTACGCGCTGGGCCGTTACCGCCGTCGAGGATTGACATCCTCGGCCATGGCCGTGCAGTGCGGTAGATTCATTAACCAACGTGGCCTGCGAAATCGCAGGAGATGGGGGTCCCATGTCGGCATCCGGTTACGCCGCGAGAGTTGGTGCGGCGGCTTTCCTGCTTGGGGCCGCGCTGGCCGGGCCACTGGCCGGTACGGCGCCGGTCGCCGCCGCCGACTCCCCCGCCGAATCCCCCTCGGTAGCCGGCCCGACTGACACCGACACGACTGCCAAACCGGCCCGTACCGCCCGCGGACCGAAGGCGGCCTCCCGCGGCAGCACCATCGATCGCAACAACGCTCCGCGCGCGGCGGCGGCCGGCGCGCCCGCCGCAGCCGACAGCAAGACCCGAACGCGCCACGCTTCGCGCGCCCAATCCACCCTCACTGCGCCAGACGCCCCGGTGCTGGCGGCGAGCGCCGATCCCGACGCCAACGTCGTGCAGCGACAGCCCGGGCGGGCTGGGCGGGCCGCGGTTACCGCTCCGATCGCCGCGGTCCCCGCCGGCGAACCGGCCGTCGATGACGACGTGGTGCAGGCACCCCCCGCGGTGACAGCGGCCGCACCGACGGAGGCGATTGCCGTGCCCGCCGCACCCACGGCGCTCGCGACGGTGAGCGCCGCCGGCGGACTCACATCGTCTCGCACCGGCGTCCTCGACGGCCTGTTCGGCTCGTTCCGCGGCTTTTTCGAAGGCTTGGCGCTGTCGTGGCGCCGCCGCCTCTTCAACGAAGCACCCAACGTCAGCCCGATTCAGTTGACCGGCCTGACCGACGGACCCATCACCGGTTCCATCGGCGCGGTGGATCCAGAAGATGATCCGCTCGCCTACTCGGTCACCGGCGATCCGCGGTACGGCACGGTGACAGTCGGCCAGGACGGCACCTACACCTACACCCCCGGGACGGACTTCGCCGGCAACGACAGCTTCATCGTCGCCGTCACCGACACCGGCTTCCACATCAACCTGCTGGATCTGCGGCGACCCACGAGCACCGACGCCAGCGTCTCAGTGGCCCAGGGCGTTTCGGCACCGCTGTTGCGTTTCCAATTCGTCTACGGCTCAGGATCCCAGTTCTGGTCGGCACAGGCGCGCAGCGCACTGGAGTCCACCGCCACCCAATTGGCGGGCTACTTCGTGGTGAGCTCACCGGTCACGGTCACCTACTCGGTCACCGGCCAGTCGTCCCCGTTCTCGTCGACCCTGGCCACTGCCGGCAGTGAATTCATCGATCCAGGAACGGGATTCATGCAGACCGTGGTCCAGAAGAAGATCCAGACCGGGATCGACGCCAACGGCTCGACAGCCGACGGCGAGATCACCTGGAATTTCGGTCCGTCCTGGGGCTACGGCAACTCCGTGTCCACCACCCAATACGACTTCCAGTCGACGGCGATGCACGAACTGGTGCACACCCTCGGATTTCTGTCCTACGCCGACCGGGCCGGAAACAACACCGGGCGGACCTGGACGATCTTCGACAGCTATCTGGTCAACTCAGCCGGCACCGAGGTCATCGGCACCGACTACAGGTGGAAAACGGCCTACAACACCAATCTGACCGGCGGCAGCGGCGGACTGTTCTTCGGCGGGCCGAGTGCCGTCGCGGCCTACGGCGGCCTGGTTCCCCTCTACACGCCTCTCCCGTACTCGTCGGGCAGTTCGATGTCGCACCTCGACGATGACGCGTTCACCGGCGCCGGCGAGAAGCTGATGAACGCCGTGAGCGGCCAGGGCAAGGGAGTGCGGGTGCTCAGCCCGGTCGAGCTGGGCATCCTGGCTGATATCGGCTACCAACTGGCACCCTCCGGGGCGCCGACACTGATGTTCGTCGGATTCTTCTTCACCCGCCGGCTTCGCAAAAAGTTGTGACCGAGCGCCGTGAGCGACGGCGAATTAGCATCCATGTCACGACAGAGCCCCCAGGCCCTCCCGCATGAGGAGTTATCGGCAAAGTCGGCTGACGCGGGGCCCAACCCGGCGATAACCAGATCGGCATCGACCGCCATTTGGGATGCTGAATAGGTGCCCCGACTTCCCCGCCGGATCGCCTCGGAGTTGAAATCCAAGCTGCGCAGCCCCGAGACCGCCGCCTTCGTGGCAGGCGTCGAGAGCAGCCTCACCAAACGGCGCCGCGAGCAGAAGATCAAGACCGGTGCCTTCCGCGGCATGAACGTGGTCGTCTACCGCGGGTTCGTCGCCGATGACGTCGCCAAAGTCCGGGTGCGGGTCATGGAGGCACCGGAACTGCCCGGGGACAGCCGCATCCCCTACTGGGAGGTCGCGCAGACGAATCTGCGCAGACACGCCGCCCTGGACATCGTCGGCGCCCAGGTCCAACTGCGGATCGGGGAGCACAGCGCCACCGAAACCACCGACAGTCACGGCTACGCCAACTTCTCACTTCCAGTCCCGGGTCTGCGGATCGGCTGGCACGAGGCACACGCGGTGATATCCCCCGTTGAAAACGGTGAGTCGGCGTCGGGTACCGGCAGGGTGGTCAAACCCTCGCTGAAGGCACCCTTCCTTGTCATCTCCGATATCGACGACACGATTCTGCTGACCGGTCTCACCGAGGGAGTGGCGATGGTCGCCCGCACTGTGCTCCGGGAGGCCAGCGAGCGGGCCGCTATCCCCGGCATGGCCTCGTTCTACCGTGGGCTGGCTCGGGGCATCCCGTCGCGGACCGGCCACCGCAAACCGGTGCCGACCTTCTTCTACGTCTCCACCGGAACGTGGACCTTCTACCCCGCACTGCAGGAGTTCGTTCAGTTGCGCGGATTTCCGGTGGGCCCGATGTTCCTCACCGACTGGGGCCCGACCGAGCGCTACCTGCGGCGCAGCGGCGCAGAACACAAGAGAATAGCCATCCGCCGGCTGCTCGAGGCCTACCCCAGCATGACGTTCGTGCTCATCGGCGACAGCGGCCAGCGTGACGCGCTGACCTACGAGGAGATGGCTCGGGAGTTCCCCGGACGAATCGAGCTGATCCTCATCCGTCAGGTCGGTGACGACGACGACGACCGCAACGTCGAATTGCGTTCACACGCAGCCGAACTGCGCACCGCCGGCATCCCGCTTCATCTGGTGCCGGACGCGTCGGTCGCGGCCGAACACGCCCACAACCTGGGCCTGTGCGATGACGAGACGCTGGTCGAGGTTCGATCCGAACTAGGCAGCTAGAGGCCTCAGGCGATCGCGTAGTCCGCCAACGGGAACTCGGTCTGCTCCTTCAAAGCGCTGCGCACCGACGTCGGCCGGAACAGCGGTGCCTCGCCGGATGATTCGTTGAACCAGTACGAGCGGGAACCCGCACAACCACCGAGCATGAAGACCGAATCGTCGAGAAGGTCCGTCATCCGATCCAGGAAGCGCGTGTTGGCCTCTTCGGTAACTTCGAAAGTGCTTGCGCCACGGCGCTTGAGCTCGCCGAACAGACGGTCCATATGACGCATCTGACACTCGACGGTGTCGAACCACGACATGCCGATCCAGGAATACGGACTCGACATCGACAGGAAGTTCGGGAAAGCGGGCACCGTGACGCCCTCGTAAGCCTGGAACTTGTTCTCCCGCCACCACTTACCGAGATTCCGGCCATCACGCCCAATCACCTCGATGGCAGGCAGGTTGGCGTTCCACACATCGAAGCCGGTCGCCAGCACCAGGGTGTCGATCACACGCTTGCTGCCGTCTCGGCTGACGATACCGTCGGACTCGATCCGTTCGATGCCGGCGGTCTCAAGGTGGACATTGGGCTTGTTGAACGCCCGATAGTAGGTGTTGGACAAGGTCGGCCGCTTGCAACCGTAGGCGTAGTTCGGCTTCATCGCGCGACGGACCTTCTTGTCGCGGATGGACAGGAACCGGTGCAAACCGGCCAGGTATGTCACGCCCTTGTTGACCGCCTTGAAATAGCGGTACTTCCACATCGCGATCTGCACCATGAGGTCGGTGACGGTGTCGGTGGTACGCCGCAGCGCGTACTGCGCCCGCGGCGCACGGGCGAAACTCCGTTGGACCCGTGGGCCGATCCCGAAATCCGGCTTGGGCAGCACCCAGATCGGGGTCCGCTGGTAGACCGTCAAATCCGCGGTGTCCTTGGCGATCTCCGGAATGATCTGAACCGCACTGGATCCGGTTCCGATGACCGCTGCCCGGCGCCCCCGCATCGAGTAGCTGTCATCCCACTGCGCGGCGTGCAGGACCTTGCCTTCGAAGGTGTCGATGCCGGGGATATCAGGCCATTTCGGCTGGGACAGGTAACCCGTCGCGGCAATGAGGAATTGGGCGGTCAAAGTCTCGCCGCCGGCGAGGGTGACCACCCAGTGTTTGGCATCTTCGTCCCAGCGGGCACCGTCGACGGTGGTGTTGAGCCGCATATAGCGGCGCAGGTCGTACTTGTCGGCGACATGCTCGGCGTAGCGCTTCAACTCCACGCCGGGGGCGTACAGCCGCGACCAGTACGGGTTGGGTTCGAACCAGTAGGAGTACGTCGTCGACGGGATGTCGACGGCCAGACCCGGGTAATGGTTGACATGCCAGGTGCCGCCGACAGCATCCACGCGGTCGATGATGGCCAGTTTGTCGTAGCCCATCCGGTTCAGTTGGACCGCCGCCCCCATCCCGCCGAACCCGGCGCCGATGATGACCGCATCGAACTGTTCGCTGCTCATGTGGCCGATCCTATGCTGTGTTTTACTCGCCGGATTTCGCCGCCGCACGACCCCTGGTGGAGTGGCCGGACCGGTCGGTCCCCGCGCGGTCAGCCTTGGCGCTGCCCGCCTCCGAGGCGCGCGATGCCCGACGTTGCGTGACGCCCGACTCGGCCGGCGCCTCGACGGGCGCCTCCGCAGTCCCGGCCGTCGTGACGGGCGCGACGTCCCCCGAAGCAACATCAACCGAAGCAACATCGCCGGAAGCAACATCGCCTGAGGTCACCGTGGCGGCGGGCTTGGCGACGCGCGCCTGGGCGCGCTTGGCCCGGCCGGTCAGCGAGACACGGTCGGTCGCGGCGGCGCTCTCAGCGACCGCGGGTTCGGCGGGAGCGGCCGTCGTCGAGGCGGTGGCGGCCGACACCGGGGATCCTTCGACAGCGGAAGCCTGCGCCGGTGCCGGCACCGGCGCCGGTACCGCGGCAGACGGCCAGGGCTGCTCTGTGGCACCCGGCGGCCAGGCCGGGTTCAGCGGGTTGCAGTCCGGGCACAGCCACGGCAGGAACGGCTTGAACAGCGGGGTGAGCGCGGTGTACGGCCAGCCCTTGAGCACAAAACTCATCGGGACGAACGGGTAGAAATTCAGCCTGCTCGCTTTGACGAACCGGGTGAGCGACGAGGTGACCTCGGCAAAGGTGATCGGCTCGGGCCGGTTGGTCGACGGATCGGCCTTGAGGTAGTTGAGGACCGAGTATTCCGGGTCGAGCGGATTGAGCTGGACATAAGCCCCGGCCCAGGGGGTCTGCCGGTCGATGTTGCCCGGGTAATCCGCGGGCAGCGGGTTGCCCATGGAACCTTCGAGGGGACTGACCGGATCGAGCACCACGTCGGGGAACCGGAAGCCGTTGATCATGGACGAGGTCGGAACCTGGAACATCGTGGCCAACAGGGCGTTGGGGTCCGAGCAGACCGGGCCGGCGGTGCCCGTGCAGCCCTCGTTCATCGTCAGATTGGCCTTGGCCCACCAGGTGAGCCCCTCACCGAGCGGCTGGGACAGCGGCTTGAACGGGATCAGCAGGTTGATCAATGCGGCGACCTTCGGCGGGTCGGCCGGATCGAAGCCGAGCACATTGGTCGGGGTGTAGACCCACCAGCTGCCGGTGACCTCGAACCCGTAGGACAGCTCGTTGAGTCCGTCGATGAGGGCCCGCGGAATGCTGGCGACCGCGTTGACGATATTGGCCGGAACGTTGCGCCAGGCCCCAGCATTGGGATCGTAGGTGACCGGCGTGTAGGTCTGCGGGGCCCAGATATCGCAGCCCTCGATGTTGTAGCCCGAGCAGGCCTGGCCGACGGCGGCGGCCAGGGTGACCGCCCTCTCCACCACCTGAGCCTCGGAGTGAGCCAGCGGCGGCACGACGCCCGCCGCGGTCACGATGCCGGCTCCCACCAGGGCGACGCCCGCAGTGAGGTAGGAACGGACGGCAGCAGACATAGCAGGCCCCTCGGGGTTGAGATCTCAGGAAAATGTCAGCTTCGACAGTAACGAAATTCCCAGCTCAGGGCAAACCACCGGGTCATCCAGAGTGTCGCGGAGCAATGCAGATAAGTCTCGGCTGAGGACCTCGCCGGACCGGTCCTACAGACCCCGCCCGCCCAGCCAGCCGTCGATTCTCTCTGCGACCCCCGCCCAGCCCGGCTCCAGCATCATGTCGTGGCCCATCGGGAAGAACTCCGGTTCGGTGCGGTAGGCGCGGGCGGTGGCGCGCACCTCCCCCGGACTGACCGCGCCGTCCTCGAGCGCGCCGAGCACCAGCATCGGCGCCCTGACGCGTCCGGGCTTCGGCAACTTCATCAGACCGTCGAGACCTTGACGCGCACTCTCCTCCTGGAGGCGGGCGGCATAGCGGCGCACCAGTTCTTCGGGCGTCTGGGACGAGAAGAACCGTTCCCGGGCCAGTTCCGGGGTGCTGACGTATCGCAGCGATTCACCGCTTACCGTCAATTTGGTGAAGTGCCACGGGTGCCGGCGGATCCAGCGCAGCCCTGAACCCAGGTAACCCTGTGGCGGCGAGGATGCCATCAGGACACCGGCCGGCGCTTCGGTGGACTGCAGATACATCTGCACAATGGCCCCGCCCATGGAGTGGCCGATCATCACCGGCGGGGTGGGCAGGGAGCGGGCCACCGACGTCACGTCCGCGAGGTAGTCGTTGAACGTGAGGTCCCGCAACCTCTTGTCGGTCGAGCTGTTGCCGTGGCCGCGGAAACTCACCGCCATGGCGCGGTATCCGCGGTCGGCGAAGAATCCCAGGAAGTTCTCCTCCCAGCACCATGCCCCGTGCCAGGCTCCGTGCACGAAAAGCAGTGGTGCGGGGTGGGACGGTCCGGCTGTCCCCTGATCGATGACCTCAAGCATTGGGAACAGGGTAGGCCGCCCACCCCATATCGTTGGTCACCATGAGCCTTCCCAAAGCCGACGCCGACACCACCATCGTCGTCACCGGCGCCTCATCGGGCATCGGCGCGGAGATCGCGCGTGGTCTCGGGCGGCTGGGCTACGGCCTGGTGCTGGTGGCCAGACGAGCCGACCGGCTCAGCGAACTCGCCGACGAATTGGCGCGGCAACACGCGGCGGGCGTTGAGGTGATGCCCCTGGACCTCGGTGCGGGTGCCGACCGGGAACGGCTGATCGAGCACATCACCGTCCATCGGCCGGTCGGTCTGGTCAACAGCGCCGGTTTCGGCACCGATGGGCTGTTCCAAAGCCTTCCCCTGCACCGTGAGACCGAAGAGGTCACCGTCAACGCGCTGGCCTTGATGGAACTCACCCATGCGGCGCTGCCCGGGATGATCGCCCGGGGCGCCGGGGCGGTGCTCAACATCGGCTCAATCGCCGGCTTCCAGCCACTGCCCGGCGCGGCGGTCTACTCCGCCACGAAGGCGTTCGTGCAGACGTTCTCCGAGGCGGTGCACGAGGGCCTGCATGGGACTGGCGTGTCGTGCACGACGCTGTGCCCCGGGCCGGTGCCGACGGAATGGTGGGAGGTCGCCGGCGCCGCGATGACCCCGCAGTCCGGCCTGGGAGCGGTCACAACCTCGGCACGCGAGGTCGCCGACGCAGCCATCGCCGGGATGCTGGAGGGCAAACGTCTGGTCGTTCCGGGCCTGGGCGCCAAACTGATGGGGGCGGGTGGCCGGCTCACGCCGCGGCGGATCCTGTTGCCGGCCCTGCGCCGCGCCGCCACCCGTCGGGGGTGAGTGCTGAGAGTTCAGCTGTTCAGCCAGACCCGGTTGCCGAAAGTGTTGAGGTGCACCACCTCACCGACCGGTCTGCGGGTGGTCGGACCGTAGCGGCCGCGGGGCCAGCCCATCGGAACGACGCAGATCGGCGTGACCGACGTCGGCAGTCCGAGGGCCCGTCGGGCCGACGCCTGGCTCCACAGCGGCAGGGTGATCAGTGAGGCGCCCAATCCCATGCTCCGGGCCGCCAGCAGAATGTTCTGCACGCTGGGGTAGATCGAACCGAAGAAACCCGAGAGCACCGCGTGCGGCATCGGCAGGTAGGGAACCTTGCCCTCGCGGACGCTCATCCGCAGACACGCCACGATCATGACGGGGATCTCGGCGAAATGATCAACCTGCCACTGAACGGCGCGCGCGGTCTTCGCCATCGATTCGTCGGTCTCGGCGATCTTGCGAACACTGCTGCGGTAGTACAGATCCCAACCCTGCCGGTAACGCTTGCCGAGCTTTCGCTTGACCGCGGGATCCTTGACGACGATGAACTCCCAGTTCTGCCCGTTCGAACCGGTCGGTGCGCGCAGCGACAACTCGATGCACCGCAAAACCAGGGCGTCATCGACCGGATCGGGGCGCACCCGACGCACGGCGCGCTGGGTCATCATCGCCTCGACCATCGCCTCGTCGAGTCGGGCGAGAGCTTCGGCGGCGCTCGGGATCGGCCCCGACCCGTCGGCAAGCTTGTGGTCGTCAGGCATTCTCAGTGAGCCACCTTGTCGTGAAGCGTTGCACCCCGGGGATCTCCTCGGCGATTTGAGTGCTGATGTATTTCTCGATCGGGCCGCCGATGAGGGGCACCTTCATGTGGACCGTCCCGGTGAACCGGAGCACCGATCCCGTCGGAATGGGCGATATCAGCGCGGTGGCGACTCCCGACAACGGCGCCCCGGACGTCGTCATGACGACATCCCCGTGCAGCACTTGACCGTCGGTGAGATGCCAGGTCTCCTCGCGGAGGACTTTCAGATCCCCGGGAACCGCTTTGGCGAGCAGGCCCGGCAACACGTCGTTGCCCAGATCCTGGGTGGTGCTGACGGTGATCGTTCCGTCCTCGACGAGCAGTGAGTCGAGTCGGATGCTGTCCCCGCCGAAGACGGCCAACCGGTCCCGCCAGTAGTCGGCGTCGCGGAAGGCGGAATGGATCTCGTCGACGGTGGCCGAGGACTCGGTCGAAACGTCAAATCCCTTGGGCACGCCCGCTTACTCCGGCACCGACGCCGGCTTTGCCGGGATGCTGTCGGCGAGTTGCGCGGCGAATCGCCGGCTCTGCTCAAGCTGCGCGTCACTGATGTTGGTGGTCGGTATCCGCAGGCCGAGGTAGCGCTCGCGGTACTCCCCCGAACCGAGGTAGCTGGTCAGGGACAGCATCGAGCGCACCTGGTCGCCGGGATAGCCGAAGTGGATCCCGCCCACGTACTGTCCGCCTGCTTTCTCGGCCAATTTGCGGACTGCGTTGAGGTTTTCCTTCCAGTAGCGCCGGCACACCGCGAACACCGCGAACGGCTTGCCACCGAGCAACGGGGGGGCTTCGGCGGACTTCAGGAACGACCGCAGTGGCATGCTGACATCGCGCCACCACGTCGGCGAGCCGATGCAGATCAGGTCGTAATCGGTGCGACGCACCTCGTCAGGTGTGCGGATCTGACCGGTGGCCTTCATCGTCTGGGCCGGCAGCATGCCGATGAAGTCGCGCCACACACGTGTCATCGGGAAATGTGAGAACCGTTCGGCATAGCGGGCGTCGGTGAACTCGATCGGAGCGGTGGACACCTGCCAGCCCCGCTCGCGGAACACCTCGCCCGCTGCCTCCAGCACCTTCCGCGCCTGCCCCGTGTAGCTGTAGTACAGCAACAGGACTCTGCGCGGCGAGCCGGAATCTTCGCTACCCTCGGTCACCGGCGGCACCTCCTCTCGGGCTCTGCCTTGCACCGGATGTCGCACTCCCCAGCAACTACGCATACTCTCACACAGGTGAGCGACAAAGTTGCCGTGAACCTCGACGGCCCGGCGAAGACCATGCTTACGACGCTCTATTTGAAGGCCCTCGACGCCGACCTCGAGCGCCCGGTCCTCGGAGACCGCTATGCCCGGGAGGCCGTCGCCAGACTCGACCTGGACTGGCGCGAACTCGGCGTCGGGGCCGGTTGGGCGCCGCTGTGCACGGTGCGCACCGCGCAGTACGACATCTGGGCTCGCCGGTTCCTTGCCGCACACCCGTACTGCACCGTGGTGCACCTGGGCTGCGGGCTGGATCCCCGGGTGTTCCGGATCGACCCCGGACCCGATGTCGAGTGGTACGACGTCGACTTTCCCGAAGTGATCGCCTTGCGTGAGCAGGTGTACCCAGCCCGGCCGCACTACCACCTGACCCCCAGTTCGGCGACCGACCCGACCTGGCTGGACCGGATCCCGGCGGACCGGCCGGTGCTGTTCATCGCCGAGGGCATCAGCATGTACCTCACCGAGGACCAGGGCATCGAGTTGCTACGCCACGTGGTGGATCGTTTTCCCCGCGGCGAAGTGCAGATCGACTTCTTCAACTGGCTGGCCATCAAATCGCAGAAGACTCAGACGCTGGTGCGCAACTCCAACTCCACCCTGTACTGGGCCGTCAATTCACCGAAGGACATCCTGAGCAGGGTGCCGGGAATCCGGCTCAAGGAGTCGGCCACCTTCTTCGACGCCAGCACTTTCAGCAGAGTGACGGCCCGCTACCGCGCGGTCAAACGCGCCGCCCGGATGGCTCCCGCGCTGCGAAAGGCCGCGCAGTATCACGTCTACGAGTTCGGAAGCCCCGGAAGCCCCGGAAGCCCCGGAAGCCCCGGAAGCTAAGCCTCTCTGGCTGCGACCTCGCGCAGCAGGGTTTCGATGACCTCGACGCGCTTCTCCGGCTCCGGGCCGTGGGAGTGGTATTCGATCATCAGGCAGCCGGCGAAGATCTTGCTGGTGTAGATCTCGATACCCGCGCCGACGGCGAAGTAGAGCTCGCCGTGCGTCCCGGTGAAACTCATATCCGGTGGCGACGGCAACGGCGGCACGATGCCGTTGTCGGTGAACATCACCACGTCGGGCAGCCCGGGCGGGTTGCCCACGTATTGCGGACTGAAGTGCAGGAAGGACTGCTGGATCACGCCTTCGGCGATGTCCTGTTTGAACGTGTCGTTGATATCGCGTGCCAGGTCGACGACGTCGGTGTCCTTGCGGATCTTGGCCAGATAGGTCGCGATCCCGACCGGGTTGGTCGCATCCGTCGCCGATACCGGCGGGGACAGCAGGTAGCGCAAGTCCACCGGGTAGACGTAGGGAACCGGGATGCTCGGGGTTCCGCGGATCTGCCACTCCGCGGTCAGCACGACCGCAGACAGCAGGCTGTTCAAGCCGATCTTCTTGGACCGGCAGAACTCGATGATGCGCTCGGTCTCCTCCTTGCCCAAGGTGCAGGACACCATCGGAACAAGTTGCGGTAGTGCGGGATTGGATTCAGCTGCTGTGCGACGTGACGGCGGCAGATCGTAGACGAACATCGCGCCCAGCATCCGTTCCAGTCCGGAACGAGCCACCTTCTGCACACCGCGGTCGGCGAGCACCTTCTCCAGCGAGTCGGGTGCTGGGTGCACGGTGACCGGCGGGGGGTTTCCGGTGGTGACCAACTCGGTGTAGGTGGAGAACAGTTCCTCGATGAGGCTGAAACTGTGGTGGCCGTCGGCCAGGGCGTGGTGGAGGTACAGCGTCGGCTGGGGAGCCTGACCGTCCCGGACGATCACCCGCAGTCCGACCAGCGCGGCCTTCTGGTCGAAGAGCGGTTTCGGCGGCTCGTCATCCGGGCCCAGTTCGATCACATCGATACCGGGGTGCTCCAGATCGTCGAGAACGATCTCCCAGCGCCCGTCGGCGGCTTTCTCCAGATGCCCGCCGAGGACGGGGTGGGACTGCAGCAGCAGGTCGAAGGCGTCGGCGAGGGCGTCGATGTCCAGTGCACCGTCGATGTGCGCGGCCAGACCCACGAAGTTCTGCGTCTCGGCGAACATCTCTTCGCTGCGCGCAAGCTTGCGGATCCCCGATGAAGGAAACACCCGCTAGCTCCCCCGGTGTTCAGTCACGTCTACTGGCCTTTCGGTACCCGGCCGCCAGCGGGACAGCGATGACGGCCGCTATTCCCGCGGACCATAGCAGTGTGCCGAGCACCGGCTTGAGGATGGGTCCGCCCAGGGCCAGCCCGCGCATCGCGTCGATGACGCAGCTGTAGGGCTGGTGTTCGACGAAGGGCTGCAACCATTTCGGGAACTGCTCGAGCGGGACGAACCCGGTGCTGAAGAAGAACAGCACCGCCGCGATCACCTCAGTCGCCTGCGGGACGATGGTGTTCGCCGCGTACAACCCGATGGTCATGACCACGGCCGAGAAGGCCACCCCGAAGAAGGCCGGCATGATCAACCAGGCCACCGACTGGGCGAATCCCTGGGTGAATCGGAACCCCAGCAGCAGGCCGACGCACATGACGAAGGCGGTGATCGCCACGATGCGCACCCACTCGGCGATCAACCGGGACACCAGTCCCGAGGCCCGGCTGGACGGAACCACCCAGAACCGGGACAGCAGACCGTCGTCGCGTTCGCGCATCATGCTGACCGTGACGATGATGGCGCCGGAGGTGGCACCGATCAGCGACACCAGAGGGACGCTGCCGTAGAGGGCGCTGTGACCTGTCGCGGCCTTGATGCCGTTGCCCAGCACCACGTTGAGCGCCACCAACAGTCCGGCCGGGAAGATCAGTGACTGGGCCACCGTGGCCGGGTCGGAACTCCACCGCCGCAGCACCCGGGCGGTGAGGATCGGAATCTCGGTGAGCATGCTCATGGTCGCCTCGCCGCCACCCGGGCATGCAGCCACGTGAAGACCACGATGCCGCCCGCAATCCAGGCCAGCCCGGGCCCGATCACCGACCAGGAGACGGCCGGGGCCGCGTCGGTGCTGTCGCCGGCCAGCGCGCGCAGCGCATTGAGCCATTGCGAGAGCGGCTGGTCGCGGACGAAGGGCTGGATCCACCGTGGGAACTGCTCGACCGGTTGCAATCCAACCGATGCCAGCCCGAGGGTCACCTGCGGCACCAGCAGCAGCGGGGCGGTCGCTTCGGGGTTGCGGGTCGCTGCCCCGATGAGATCGCCCATCAGCGCCAGCACGACACCGATCAGCAGGCACAGCACGATGAACCCGACGGTGTGCAGCAGTCCGCCGTGAAAGCGGAAACCGATGATGTACCCGCAGATCAGTGACACCACCAGCGCCACGGTGCAGCGGTACATGCTGGCGGTCATCCGGGCGGCCAGCGGTGTCAGAGCGGCCATCGGCATGGACCGAAAGCGCCGGTTGATGCCCGCCAGCGCGTCGAGTGCGGACCGGAACGCCGCGGCGACGGCGGCGAAGGAAATGGCCTGCAGAACGATCAGCGGTGTCAGGTATTGCGCGTAGCTGCTCATCGGCTGGACCGCGCCGAGGATGTTCTTCAACGGCAGGTAGAAACCCGCGGTGAAGACGATGGATCCCAGGACCTGGGTGAGTAACTCCCCGTTGGCCAGAGTCGGTGCGATCATGCGGGTGGTCAGCGTCCACCACTGCGTGCCGGTGGACGGCAGCGGCCGCGTCGCTACCGGGATGGCGCCAGCGGTCACCTGAGCGCCTGAGCGTTGAGCACGACGGTCGAGTCCCCGTCCGAGTCCCCGTCCGAGTCCCCGTCCGAGTCCCCGT
>DAIPYT010000012.1:26089-38114 GCA_036782595.1 Mycobacterium sp.
CGAGTCCCCGTCCGAGTCCCCGTCCGAGTCCCCGTCCGAGTCCCCGTTCGAGACCCCGTCCCTGCCGGCATCCTTCTGCCCGGTCAGCTTGAGGAACACCTCATCCAGCGAGGGCCGGCGCAGCGCGATGTCCTGCAGTTCGATATCGGCGGCGCTGAGCAGATTCAGGGCCGCGATCAATGTGTTGGCCCCGTCCGGCGCCGGCATCGAGACGCGGTCCTCGCCGTCGATCAGCGCCGCCCGGTCTTCATCGGACAACAGGTCCCCGAGTGCCGCGGCGACCGCGGGCACATCTTTCATATCGCGCGGCACGATCTCGCAGTAGGTTCCGCCGGTGCGCTCCTTGAGGGAGTCTGCGGTGCCTTCGGCGATGATGGTCCCCCGGTCGATCACGATGATCCGGTCACTGAGTGAGTCGGCTTCCTCGAGGTACTGGGTGGTCAGCAGAGTCGCAATTCCCTCGGATTTGAAGTCGGAGACCAGTTCCCAGATGGCCAGCCGGCTGCGAGGGTCCAGACCGGTGGTCGGTTCGTCGAGGAACACCACCTCCGGACGCACCACCAGACCGCACGCGATATCGATGCGGCGTCGCATTCCGCCGGAGTAGTTCTTGACGCTGCGGTCGCCGGCCTCGAGCAGGTCGAATCGCTCCAGCAGTTCCGCAGCCCGGTCTTTGGCCTGAGCCCTCTTCAAGCCCTGCAGGCGGCCGAACATCACCAGGTTCTGCCGGCCGGTGAGCATGTCGTCGAGGGCGACGTGCTGACCGGTGAGCATGATGGAGCGCCGCACGCCGGCCGCGTCGGTGCGCACGTCGTGGCCGGCCACCAACACCGTTCCGGAGTCGGGAGTCGCCAGGGTCGACAGGATGTCCACCGTGGTCGTTTTCCCGGCACCGTTGGGGCCGAGCAGGCCGAGGACCTCACCTCGTCCGACCTCGAAGGTGATCCCCCGCAACGCCTTGACCGATCCGAAGCTCTTCGTCAGACCCTCGACGAACACTGCTTTGTCCGAGCTCGACATACCGGCGTCCCCTATTCCCCGTCGGCGGACGACAAGTCCACGAGCGCCAATTCGTCCTCGGCGGAATCGCTTTGGCTCGAGGTCAACACTTCGGTGGTCATCTCGCTCAATGCCGTCGCGAAGTGCCGGGACAGCGACTCCACGTCGGTGCGGCCGAGTCGGCGGGTGTCGTACCACCAGTCCACGTGAAGGGCGCCGGCGTAGCGGTACACCCGCAGTTCGATGGCGTGCCCGAGGCCCGGCACCGCCTCGCGCACCGGCAGTCCCGGGTCGCTGTCGAACCGGACCGGGGCGTCATCGGGCTGTCCGGTCGGAGCGTCCGGAATCGTGCCGAGGTGGGACAGGAAGATGTCGGCCGGTCGATTCGCCCCGAGTAGTCGCGCGGTCGGCGCATAGACGTAGCGCAGCAGCCCGTAACCGATCCCATGGTGCGGAACGGATTTCAGCGTGGCCGCGACGTCGTCGAGCAGGTCGCGGGCGCTGGCCTTGCGCGGCGTCGCGCACGGGATGACGACCGGATAGATGGTGGTGAACCAACCGACGGTGCGGCGGACGTCGACGTCGGGCCGCAGCACCGAGCGGCCCTGTCCACCCAACTCGACGGCCAGCCGTCCGTCGCCGACCGTCGCCCCCACCGCCCGGCCGAGGGCCGCCAGCAGGATGTCGTCCAGCGGCACCTTCAGCTGACGTCGAGCCTCGTCGAGTTCGGCGGTCTGCTCGAAGTTCAGCGCCGAGGGCAGTCGGGCGAGATCGGGTGCGCCCGGCGGCACCGGGTCGGGGCCGGCCACGCTCAAGGTGGCCTTCTGGACCACATCAAGCCAGTAGTCGCGGGTTTCCAGCACCGCGGGGTGCATCGCCAGAGCGGCACAGCGCTGTAGCCATTCGCGCCACGAGGTGGCCACCGGTTCCAGCGCGATCGGTTCACCGGCAAGCCGTTGGGCGAACGCGGTGAACACGTCGGTGAGCAGGATGTCGCGAGAGGCGTTGTCCCCCGCGATCCCGTGCATACTCAGCACCAGGTAGGCACGTTCACCCGCGCTGACGTAGGTGGCGTTCAGCGGCCGTCCGAGCAGGTGATGCTTGCTCTTCTGGCCGGCCAGCAGTGCCATCACCGCGTCACGCTCCTCGGGGCTGCCCGGCTCGATACCCTCGGGCAGCGACTTTCTCGTCAGCGCCGTGAATTCCTCCGGCTCGCCGAGCCGCTGGTCCCAGGTTCCGGAATGATCGACAAGCCGAAGCCGCAGCGCGTCATGGTGATTGGTCACCGCGGTGAGCACCGCGCGGATGTCGTCGAGGGCGATATCGGAACGCAGCTGCAGCACCAGCGGCACCCGCCAGCTGCCGACGTCGCGCAGACCGTACTCCAGGAAGTACGCGACGTTCGGCGGGATCGGCGGATGCGCGGAGTCGTCCGGTGACTGGCGGGCCAGGCTTCCCTCGGCGTACCGGGCAGTCACCGCTCTGGCCAGGGACGCCAGCGTCTGGTTCTCGTAGATGTCCTGCGGAGTGAGGTCCAACCCCTCCTTGCTCGCCGTCATCGCGACGCTGATCGCGACCAGTGAGTCGCCGCCCACTTCGAAGAAGTTGGTGTTGCGGTCGATGGCGGCGATCCCCAGGCACTGCGACCAGATGCGTTGCAGGGTGGTTTCCATCTGCGAGGTGCTGGTGGTCGCCGTTGTCGTCGTACCGGCGGCCTGCGGCGGTCCCGAGGTCTCACCGGACACCCCGGCAGCCATCCTGTTGGCCGGGTTGTATTCCACCCAATGCTTCTGGCGTTCAAAGGGATAACCCGGCAAAGACAGCAGCGTGTGCCGGCTGCCGAACCGCGGTGTCCAGTCCACCTCGATACCTGCAGACCACAGCTGGCCGAGCGCCAGCAGGAAGGTGTCGTGGTCGCTGCGGTTCTGGGCCTGGTGGCGCATCATCCGAACCGCCCGGTGCCCGACTCCCCATTGGGGGTGACGCATCGCCGAGGCGGTCAGGCTTCCGCTCGGCCCAACCTCAACCACGACACGGCCCGGATCGGCGAGCAGCACGTCGAGTTCGTCGGAGAAGCGGACGGTCTCGCGGATCTGGCGTGCCCAGGTCGACGGGTCGGTCGCTTCGCCGGCCGACATCCACGTCCCGGTCACATTGGACAGCAGCGGGATCTGCGGCGCGCGCAGTTCCAACCGAGACATGAATGCGGTGAACTCCGGCACCACCGGGTTCATCAGCCGGGAATGGAAGGCATGCGCGGTGCGCACCCGGCGGGCCACGATGCCGCTCTCGGCAAGCCGGGCCTGGAAGTCACGGATGCTCTGCTCGGACCCGGCGACCACGCAGCTGCCGGGATCATTGACCGCCGCCAGGTCGACATCATTGCCGAGATGCTCGGCGATGGCGTCCGGCCCCAGTGCCACGGCGACCATCACGCCACGAGCCGAGGCGTGCATCAGGCGGGCGCGCATCGAAACCGCCTTGACCGCGGTCGGCAGGTCGAAGACTCCGGCCAGGGTGCCCGCGACCCATTCACCGATGCTGTGCCCGGCCAAAGCCGCCGGGCGGACGCCGTAGGACTCGAGCAGTTTCGCCAGGGCGTACTCCACCGCGAAAAGCGCGGGCTGCGCCCGGTCGGTGCGCTCGAGGTTGCGTCCAGCGCCGTCGAACACCTCCGCGCGGAGATCGAAACCCATCTCCGCGCCGAAGGCAGCCGCGCAGGCGTCGAAATGCTCGCGGAAAACCGGCTCGCACTCGTGCAGGCCGCGGGCCATGCCGATGTATTGCGCACCCTGCCCCGGGAAGACGAAAACCACACTGTCCGATATGGATTCGTCCGCACGGGATTCGCCCGCACGGGATTCGAGGGCAGGAACTTCCCCGACGAACACGTTGTCGTTCTCCGGAGCGTTGAGCACGGTGGCCGCGTCATCCTGGTCGTTGACCACCGCCACCAACCGCAGGGGTTCACGCCGGCGCCGGGTCAGGGTGTAGGCCGCGTCGGACAGGCTGAGTTCCTGGGCATCCGCCATCTCGGCGCCCAGGGCAGCCCGCGCCCCGGTCAGAGCATCCGCGGTCCGCGCCGACAGCAGCAGCACCTGGGGACCCGGGCTGGCTTCCAGCTCCTCGACCGCCGGCGCCTCTTCGAGCACCATGTGGGCATTGGTGCCGCCGACGCCGAACGAACTGACGCCGGCGCGCAGCGGGCCGTCCCATTCCCACGGCCCGTCCTCGCCGCGGACGATGAACGGGCCGCGGTCGATGTGCAGTTCGGGATTAGGGCTGGTGTAGTGCAGTGTCGCCGGGATTGCCCGGTGTTTCAGACACAGAATCGTCTTGATCAGGCCCGCGATCCCGGAGGCGGTCTCGAGATGCCCGATATTGGACTTGACCGATCCGACGTAGCACGGCCCCGGCCGGTCCTCGGTCGAGAAGGAGAAGGCCTGCCGAAGGCCCTCGATCTCGATGGGGTCACCCAGCGGGGTACCGGTCCCGTGGGTCTCGATGTAGCTCACCGTCGATGCATCGACTTCGGCGACGGCGTGCGCCTCGGCGATCACCTCGGCCTGGCCGGCGGCGTTGGGCGCTGCGTAGTTCATCTTCGTCGAGCCGTCGTTGTTGAGCGCCGAGCCTCTGATCACGGCGTGGATCCGATCACCGTCGTCGAGCGCGTCCTGCAGTGACTTCAGTACCAGTACCCCGACCCCGCTGCCGAAAATCGTTCCATCCGAACGGATATCGAACGGGCGGCAGTGCCCGGTCGGCGACACCATCGAACCGGCTTCGTACCAGTAGCCGACCCGGTGCGGAATCCGGATGGAGGAGCCGCCGGCCAGTGCCATCTCGCATTCGCCGTTGAGGATGCTCTGGCAGGCCAGGTGCACGGCAACCAGCGATGAGGAGCAGGCGGTCTGCACCGACAGCGCCGGGCCGCGGAGGTTGAGTTGGTGGGCGACCCGGGTCGCCAGATGGTCCTTGTCGTTGCTCAACGACAGGGCGACCATGTCGAAGCTGGCACCCTGGCCGATGACCAGGTTCGGGTCGTAATGCGACATCAGGTTGTGCAGCAGGTATCCACTGGTCGAGCTGGTCCCGAACACCCCGACCGTCTTGTCGCTGTCGGAGGGGTCGTAGCCGGCGTCCTCCAGCGCATGCCAGGCGGACTGCAGGAACAGCCGGTGCTGGGGGTCGAGCATGCGGGCGGCCTGCGGGGTGAAGCCGAAGAAGCTCGCGTCGAACTCGTCGATCCCGGGCAACAGAGCCGCGCGGCGGATGTAGGAGCGGTTGGCCAGCGCCTTCTCCCCCACCCCGGCGCCGAGCAGATCGTCATGTGAGAGGTCCACGATGGACTCCACCCCACCGCGGAGATTCCGCCAGAAGTCCGCCACCGATGCCGCGCCGGGGAACCGCCCGGCCATCCCGACGACCGCAATGGCGTTGGGTGAAGGCGGGTTCGACGAATATCCACTACTGGGTGTCACGGTCGTTGTCTAACCTTTCGGCGTGCTGCGGCCTGTTGGCGTGCGGCGGCACGGTGTTGTGCGCGATCACGAACGGCGTTGGGACGGTCCGCGGTGGCCTCGGCCAGGCCGAGTTGGCGGATCAGGTCGACGGCCAGGTCGGCCAGGGTCGCGCCTTGCAGGATAAGCGCCACCGGGGGCTCCACCCCGAAATCGGCGCGGACGGTGTTGCGCATCCGGACCGCCATCAGCGAGTCCATTCCCAACTCGGTCAGCGGCTGGTCGACCTCGATGGCACCGTCGGCGGCGAAACCCATCACCGCCGAGATCCGCTTACGCAGCCGTGCGGTCACGATCCGCTCGACCTGATCGGCTTCCAGACCACGCAGCGAGTCCGGCCCGGCCCAATCGTCGTCGGGGTCGGTGAGTTCGAGTTCACCGGCCAGATTCGTGAAGTAGCCGAGCTCACGGATTTCCGGGAAGGCCTCGGCGACCCGGTCCAACCGCAGCCGCGCCACACCGACCTTGGTGAAGTCGCCGGCCAGCACCGCCTCGAGCGCCTCAAGGCCCTCGGCGGGAGCCATCGGGTCCAGGACGCTGAAGCTGATCTCGCGGGCCAGGCCGACGTCGGCCCACTGGCCCCAGTTGATGGCGGTGCCCGGCAGCCCGGCAGCCCTACGCCACTCGACCAGGGCGTCCAGACAGGCGTTGGCGCAGGCGTAGGACAGCTGCCCGGGTGAACCGAGCAGGGAGGCCACCGACGAGAAACCGGTCCAGAAGTCCAACTCCCGGTCGAGGGTGGCCTGATGCAGTCGCAACGCTCCGACCGCCTTGGGCGCCCAGATCCGGTCCAGGCTGTCCTTGGTCAGACCGGCGACCAACTCGTCGTCGAGCACGGCCGCGGAGTGGATGACGCCCCGCAACGGCCGACCGGTCTGCTCGGCCGCCGCGACGAGTCGATCTGCCACGCCGGGTTCGGCGATGTCGCCGAGTTCGACGACGATCTCACTGCGCTCACCGAGTTCGGCCAGGACTGCCGCGACGGCCTCCGACGGTGCACTGCGTCCGTTGAGGACCACCCGGCCGGCGCCGCTGTCGACCAGCCAGCGGGCCACCGTGACGCCGATACCACCGAGTCCGCCGGTGAGGATGTAGGCGCCGTCGGGACGCACGACATGGTCACGCGGATGCTCGGGCAACCGGGCACGGGACAACCGTTCGGCGAACCGGCGTCCGGCCCGCCAGGCCACCACGTCGTCGTTACCGGACAAACCCAGTTCGACCGTCAGTGCCGCGGCCGCGACATCGCCGGCGTCGAGGTCGACCAGCGTGGTCCGCAGCGCAGGGTGCTCGTAGGCCAGCACCCTGACCAGGCCACGCAACGCGCCGGCGATCGGGTTGCTGTCCTCGGTGCCGTCGACAACCAGGCCGCCACGGGTGACCAGCCACAGCCGTGGCGGCTTGCCGTGCCAACCACTGGTGACAGCGCGCGCGGTCGCGGCAACCGACCACACCAGTTCCCGGGCGTGGATCAGTTCGGTCTCCAAATCGATACCGACTGAGGGGCACTGGCCGATGACGACGACGCCGGCCGGCGGCATGGTGGGATCGCCGGCGGCCTCGGCGAATGCTGCCTGCATCGCGGTCTCGTCGTGGATGTCCGCCGTGATCACCCGCCGCTTGCGGGACAGGAAACCGACGGCGAACTCAGCTGCGGCCGAGTCGGGACCGTCGGTCAAGACCAGCCAGCTGCCTTGCGGCTCAGCGCCGGACGGCGCGGGTGCCTCTTCCCATACGGTGCTGAAGATCTTCTGGGACAACGGAAGCGGAACAGTGCGGCGCTGGACTCGCCTCAGGTAGACACCGGTCACCTGGGCGGTCGGTTTGCCGGACTCGTCCATCAGCGTGATCTGGCCCACCGCGTCGCCCCCACCGTCGGCGATGCTGACCAGTTCGGCGCGGCAACGGGCCCGCCGGCCCACCTCGCCGAAGACCCGGATGGACTCCATCGCCACCGGTAGGTAGGTGACATCAGCTGACTCCGAAAGGATTTCCGCCGGCATCGCCGCGGCCAGCGACTGCAGCGCGGCATCGAGCATCACCGGGTGAATCACCGCACCCCGGTACGGGGTCGCCTCATCGGGCAGAACGATCTCGGTCTCGGTCCACCCGCCGTCGGTGCGGACTATCCGGGTCAGCGCGGCAAACGCTTGGCCGTGATAGGCACCGGTGCGGCGCAGCGCGGTGTAGAAATCCTTGGTGGCCAACGTGGTTCCGCCGGTGGACGCCCCTGCCAACGGTGCGGGCGGTACTTCTGCGCGGGTCGGCGCGATCCGGGCGACGGCGTGCCGGGTCCAGTGCCCGCCCGGCCCACGCGAGTAGACCTCGATCCGGGCGGCAGCTTGGTCCTTCTCGTCCTCCCGCACCAGCTGGGTGGTCAGACGGGTCTGCTCATCCAACGGCAGCATCTGCTCGACCTCGAGCCGGATCACCTCGAGCTCGCGGGCCGGCAGCCCGAACGCCTCACACCCGGCGGCCAGCACGATCTCGGCGAAGCCTGCCCCCGGCATCACCGGCTGGCCGTGCACCTTGTGATCCTTCAGCCACGGGTTGTGCTCGGTGCCGACGTCGGCCTGCCACACGTGGGAGGCGCCGCTCGGCAGCTCGACGTGCATCCCCAGCAGTGGGTGCGCCCCGGTGAACTCCCGGCCCGCCGAGGCGGTCTGCATCCAGTAGCGGCTGTGCAGCCATGCGCTGGGCGGCAAGTCGATGAGCAGATCCCGCTGACCGGCGGGTTCGGTGCTCACCGGGGGCCGCACCAAGGCAAGGTTGGTGTGGAAGGTCAGGGTCTCAGGGTGGTCGCGGTTCACCGTTCCGGACACCCGAGCCTTGGTCGCGGTCTCGCCGATGGCGCGGGTCAGCAACGGGTGCGGACTGATCTCGATGAAGGTGCTGCCGTGGTCGGCGGCGGCCTCCTGCACGGCCCTACTGAACCGGACCGGGTTGCGCAGGTTCGCCACCCAGTAGTCGGCACCGAAAATCGTTGTGTTGGGGGGATATTCAGCGGTGTTGATCACCGGAATCTTCGGCCCGGCCGGATTGAGGTATGCCAGTGCGGCGCGCAGTTCGGGCAGTATCGGGTCGATGGTGGCGTGATGGGATGCGACGTCCACCTCGACGCGACGAGCCAGTAGCCCCTTGGCGTCGACCTTCGCCACCAGTTCGTCGACCTGCTCGGGCGGTCCGGCGATCACCGACTGACTGGGCGATGCGTACACCGCAACCGAGACATCCGGGTAGTCGGCGATCAGCCGCTCAGCCGCCGCGGCGTCGAGTTCCAGTGCCGCCATCGCGCCCTGGCCGGACAGCCGCGACATCAGCCGGGAGCGAGTGGCGATCACATCGAGGCCCTCGGCGGGGGTCAGTGCGCCGGCCACCACCGCAGCGGTGACCTCGCCCATCGAGTGACCGATCACCGCGTCGGGTTCCACGCCGTAGGAGCGCCACAACTGGGTCAGCGCAAGCTGCATCCCCACCAGCACCGGCTGGATTCGGGCGATCCCGGTGAGGGGCTCCCCCAGTTCCAGCACGTGACGCAGGGAGAATCCGACCTTGTCGACGAAGATCGGTTCCAGCGCGTCGACCGCCGCGGCGAAAGCCGGTTCGTCGGCGAGCAACTGCTTGCCCATCCCCGGCCACTGCGCCCCCTGACCGGAGTACACGAAAACGGTGCCTGGGCCGGGTGAGGCCTCATGACAGGAGACCACGCCGGCGCCGGGGTGGCCGGCCGCAAGCGCCCGCAGCCCGATGACCGCGTCATGATGGCCGCGTGCCGACACCGTGGCGACGGTGGAGAACATGCTGCGGTGGTTGAGGGTGGCGGCGACGTCGGCGAGGGGAACCCTGGCTCCGGGACCTTCCATCCAGTCGGCCAGCGCGCGGGCATTCGCGGCGACCCGCTGCGGGGTCTTGCCGGACACCACCAGGGTGGTGATCACCCGACCGCCGGTCGTCGGCGCGGCGGGTGCCGGCCCCTGCTCGAGCACGACGTGGGCGTTGGTGCCGCCCATGCCGAACGACGACACCGCCGCCCGCCGCGGACCGTCACTGGCCGGCCACGGCACCGACTCGGTGGGAACGAAGAGCCGGGTGCCGGATGGATCGATCGCCGGGTTCCATTGGGTGAAATGCAGATTGGGTGGGATCTGGCCGTGCCGCAGTGCCAGCACCGCCTTGATCAGGCCGGTGATACCGGCCGCGGCCTCGAGGTGGCCGAAGTTGGTCTTCACGGCGCCAAGTGCGCACGGTACGTCTCCGCGCCCGTATACCGCTGCCAGAGCATCGAATTCGATCGGATCGCCGAGCGGGGTTCCGGTGCCGTGGGTTTCGACGAGATTCACCGACGCGGCCGTCACGTCGGCTGCGCGCAAAGCCCGGGTGATGACGTCGCGCTGCGCCGGCGCGTTCGGTGCGGTCAGGCCGTTGGAGCGGCCGTCCTGATTGACCGCCGAGCCACGCACCACCGCCAGCACCCGGTCACCGTCACGCACGGCATCGGTGAGCCGCTTGAGCACGACGATGCCGACACCCTCGCCGCGCACGAAGCCGTCGGCCTCGGTGTCGAACGCGTTGCACTTGCCGCGCGGGGACAACATCCCCCATTTGCCAAGAGCGAGTTGGGTTTCCGGGCGCAGGCTGAGGTTCACTCCGCCGGCCAGTGCCAGATCGCTCTCCCGCATCCGCAGGCTGTTGCAGGCCAGGTGCACCGACACCAGCGAGGACGAACATGCGGTGTCCACCGCCACCGCCGGTCCACGCAGGCCGAGCAGGTAGGCGATCCGCCCCACCGTGACGCTGTGCGCGTTACCGGTGGCGGAGTAGGCGTCGATGGTCTCCGGGTTGCCGCCCGCCGCGGTCTGATACTCGTTGTAATACACCCCGAGCATCACCGCGGTCTGGGTCTCACTGAGTTGGTCGGGACGCATTCCCGCGTTCTCCAGCGCCTCCCAGGCGACTTCCAGCGCCACCCGCTGCTGCGGGTCCATCGCCACCGCCTCGCGCGGCGAGATACCGAAGAAGTCCGCGTCGAAACCGGCGATATCGGACAGATAGGCGCCCCACTTGGTGGGCATCCGGCCCGGCGCCATCGGATCGGGGTCGTAGAACGCCTCGGCGTCCCACCGGTCCGGCGGCACAACGGCCACGGCGTCGGTGCCCTTGTCCAGGAACTCCCAGTACTGCTCCGGGCCGCTCACGCCGCCGGGCAGACGGCAGCCGATCCCGATCACGGCGATCGGCTCGGCACCGGCGATACGCGAGGCTTTGTCGAACTGCTCGACCAGCGCCGTGCGCTGCTCGGCCGACATCGCCGAGATCCTGTCGAAGATCGTCTTAATCGCGCTCATCGCGTTTCTTCTTCCACGCTGTCGAACAAGGCGTCCAGCACGCCCCCCGATTCTTCGATCGTCTCATCGGCAGGCGCGGACTCAGGCTCCTCCTGCTCAGGTGTCAGAAGCCCGGCCACGTGCACCGCGAACGAGGACAGTGACGGGTTGTTCCACAACATTGTCGCCGACAATTCGATTTCCACGAATTGCTTGGCGTCGCGAAGCAGCGTCATCGCCGTCATCGAGTCCAGTCCCAACTCGGGAAAAGACCGGTCGACGTCAAGCGCCGAGACAGGCATGCCCAGCTCACGGGCCAGGATCGCGCGCAGTCGGGTGGTCAGCTCCTCGACCGCCTCGGCGCGGGTCATCGCCGACCAGTCCGGCACGTCGACCGGGGCTGCGGACGGTCCGGCCTCTGCAGGTACCACCGCGGCGTCGACCTGGGTGTAGCGCAGCCCGCGCAATTCGACCCGGGGGCTGCCGTCAGCCGCCCGCACCGTGACGTCGACCACCAGGTGGCCGTCGTCGGCTCCGCGCCGGTGAACCTCCACCGCACCGTCGTTGCCGCTCATCTCCGCCAGTGCCACCCCGTCGATGGCGGCGGGAAGCATCAGCGTCCCCGTATCGCTGAGCAGCGGACCCAGGTGGACCGCAGCGTCGATGAATGCCACCACCCTGGCTGATTCGGGCGCATCAACCGTCACAACTGCGCGCAGGCCGCCCGGCAGCGGGTCGCATCCGGCGAAACTCCAGTTGAACGGCTGTCCCTCGATACCCGCCTCGCGCTGCCATTCACCGATCCGCGACAGGTCGATCGCAGCGCGGACGGGCTGCTCACCCTCGGAGGGCGCCAGATCTGGCAGCTTCTGCACGATCCTGGCGCTGCAGTGCCGGGTCCAGCGTTCCGCGGGAATGTCCGGTCCCGCGCTGGAGGACACGGTGACCGAATCTGAGTCGGCCACCACATGGATGACTTTCGGCTTGTCCACCACCACGGGGTATTCGAACCGGAGGTCGGCGAGAATCCCGCCCTGTTGTTCCGCGGCGATCGACAGTGTCTGCAGCAGGACCGAGACCGGAACCACCTCTGCGCCCCGGACTCGGTGGGTACCCGGATACGGCAGCGCATCGGGCTGCAGCCGCGTCCGCCAGGTGCGCGTCTGCCCGGTGTTCTCCCCC